>NZ_CP075529.1:3222792-3577890 GCF_025809055.1 Devosia sp.
TTCCCCGCGCAGGCGCGTGGAAATCGCCGATGCGGCCTGGGCAATCAGAATGGGTGCGCGCGCCGACTGGCTGATGCCCATGGGTTGACCCTCACGCGCGGCGTCCCGGGTCTCGTGCTTGCGCACATAGGACAGGTGGAAGTGCCCGGAAAGCACCAGCCGCACCCCGAGGCTGGCAAAGGTTTCGAGCGCATCGTCGGCGCGTTTCACCCTTTTGGTCTTCTGCATCATCGGTTCGGTGGGGAAGAGCAGCGGATGGTGCGCCACGATCACGCGCACGGCGTCGGGCGAGGCCTGCGCGAAGCGCTCGGCTAGATCGTCGAGCTGGCTGCGCGAGATGGTGCCGTGGCCCCAGTTCCACTCCAGCCGGGCCCGGCGCGAGGTGCGCATGCCCAGTAGCGCCACCCCGTTCATTTCAAGGAAGGGTTCGAGATCGGGCGAGATATAGCGGCGATAGAGCCCATAGGGATCGAAGAACCGGCGGAAAATGTTGACGGCGGGAACATCGTGGTTGCCCGGAACAGCAAAGACCGGGGCGGCAAGTGTATCGAGGAAGGCGCGCGCCTGCTCGAACTCTTCCTTGGTGCCGATCTGGGTGAAATCGCCGCTGGCCACGACGAGGTCAGGATGCTGGGCATTGATGTCGGCGGCAAAACCGGCCGCAAGTTCGGGATCGTGATGGCCGAAATGCAGGTCGGATATGTGCAGGATTTTCATGCCGCCTCCACGGTCTGGGAAATGTCCGCCGGAACGATAACCGACAGGGCCCTGGGCCGGATGGAAAAGCGCAGCGGCGTTTCAAAGGTCTCGACCTCGCCGTCGAACATGACCTTGATCAGCTCCCTGTGGGCGTCGATCGTCACCGCCGAGACGCTTTCCATGCTGAGGGCTTCGTCGTCCTGCCAGCGCCCGAGCAACATGCCGGTGGTCAGCCGGAAAAAGTCCCGGGCGGTGAAATGGTGCAGGACATAGAGAGTAAGAACGCCGCGATCGAGACTTTGGCGGGCGAAGAAGCGGCCAAGGCCCTCGTCATAGGCGTTGCAGGCCACGGCCATGGCCTGGACGCGTTCGATGCGCCGGGCGCCCGCGTCGGTCTCGATGGCCAGGGCCATGCGACGTTGCCGGGCAAGGCGGCGAAAGAAATATTGCAGGAAGCCGATCTTGGTCATCAGGGTTTCCCGGCCCCTTATGTGCTCGCGCCCCGCAGCCAGGCCTGGGATGAGCCCGATCACCACCTTCTGCAGGAAGATGCGGCCATTGACCTCGGCAACGTCTATGGGCTGGGCGGTGCCGGAGGCGAGGGCTGCGACAGCCGCGTCGAGATCGAGCGGCAGGTTGAGATCCTTGGCCACGGCATTGAAGGTGCCGAGCGGCAGGATGGCCAGATGCTTGCCGCCATCCACCAGGGCGCCGGCCATGGCGGTGATGGTGCCGTCGCCACCGGCGGCCACCAGGACCTCCGCCGGCCCCTCGACGGCTTCGGCAATCCGGTCCAGCAGCGGGCGGCTGTCATCGTCGTCGACGACGGCGTCGAGCCCGTGGGTGGCAAACAGGCGCGCCAGCGCCTCGGCGGTGATCCCCAGGGCGCGCGCGGTCCCGGAATTGGGATTGAGAATGACGTGGTAGAGCATGGAATCGCGGTCCAGTGGGTTCGGAGGGCGTCAGGGGCCTAACGCATCGGACCAAAGGGCGTTGCCTCACAGCTTCAGGCGCGAAAACGGCAGAGCCATTTTCGTTGACAGACGAGGCGCCCCGGCTATGGTCCGCGCGACATCAACGAGGAGCCGCCATGTCGCACGCCCAGCTCGCCCAGATCATCGAAGCTGCCTTCGAGAACCGCGCCGAAGTGAACTTGCAGACGCAGGGCGAAATTCGCGATGCCGTCGATACCGCCCTCAACCTGCTCGATAGCGGCCAGGCGCGCGTGGCCGAAAAGGTGGATGGGTTCTGGCAGGTCAACCAGTGGCTGAAAAAGGCGGTGCTGCTCTCCTTCCGCCTCAATGACAATGTCCCTATGGCTGGCGGCCCGCAGCAGTCGACCTGGTGGGACAAGGTGCCGACCAAGTTCGAAGGCTGGGGCGAAAACCGCTGGCGCGAGGCTGGGTTCCGCGCGGTGCCGGGCGCGGTGGTGCGCAAGTCCGCCTATATCGGCAAGAACGCTATCCTCATGCCCAGCTTCGTCAATCTGGGCGCCTATGTCGACGACGCGACCATGGTAGATACCTGGGTGACCGTCGGCTCCTGCGCGCAGATCGGCAAGAATGTGCACCTCTCTGGTGGTGTCGGCATTGGCGGCGTGCTCGAACCGCTGCAGGCCAATCCGACCATCATCGAGGACAATTGCTTCATCGGCGCCCGTTCGGAAATCGTCGAGGGCGTGGTGGTCGGCGAGGGTTCGGTCATTTCCATGGGTGTGTTCATCGGTGCCTCCACCAAGGTGGTGAACCGCCAGACCGGCGAAATCCACATGGGCAAAGTGCCGCCCTATTCGGTGGTGGTGTCCGGCTCGCTTCCCGGCAAGCCGTTCCCGGACGGTTCGCCCGGCCCGAGCCTTTATTGCGCGGTCATCGTCAAGACGGTCGACGCCCAGACGCGCTCCAAGACCGGCATCAACGAACTGCTACGCGACTGAGGACCAGTGCGGGCGCTGGCACGCGAGGCGCTGGCGTCCTATCCTGATCGCGCCGGGTGATTCCGGCCATTGGGGGACATCATGGACACAATCGTTGCTCTACTGACCACGACCGAGGGACGCATCGGCCGCCAGCAATGGTGGATCGGCGTGGTCGCCCTGATCGCGGTGTCGATCGTCGCGTCGATCATCCTGGGGATTCTCAGCTTCGGCAACGCCACCGTGCTCGCCTGGCTGGCAGTGCTGCTCAACATCGCGCTGATCTTTCCCAGCTATTGCATCGGCATCAAGCGGCGCCATGATCGCGACAATGATGGGACGGACCTCAAGATTCTGATTGCCGGGTCGCTCATCGTCAACGTGCTGCAGGCCACGGGCATCGGCACCACGCCCATGGATATCGGCAACGGCATGGTCGTGCCCATGCCCTCGATCTGGATGAGCGCCATCAATCTGATCTTTGCCGTCTTCGCCATCTACATGCTGATCCAACTCGGCTTCCTCAAGGGAACCGCCGGTTCCAATAGCTATGGCCGCGATCCGCTGGACGGCGCCGCCTGATCCGTCCGGAGCATTCGTGACCATCGACCCGCAAGACCTGCTCACCCGCCTCATCGCCTGTCCCTCGGTGACACCGGACGAGGCCGGGGCGCTCGACGTGCTCGAAACGGCGCTGGGTGGCCTCGGCTTTGCGGTGACCCGGCTGCGCTTTGAGGGCGATGGCTCCTATCCGGTCGACAATCTCTTTGCCACACGGGGCGTGGGCGGACGCCGCCTGCTCTTTGGTGGGCATACCGATGTTGTGCCGCCCGGCGATTCCGCCTTCTGGACTACCGACCCCTTTACGCCGCGGGTCGCCGATGGCCGTCTCTACGGGCGCGGCGCCGCCGACATGAAATCCGGCATCGCTGCTTTCGTTGCCGCCTGCGCCGCGATCCCGGCGGAGGCCGGGACGATCCAGCTGGCCATTACCAATGACGAAGAGGCCGATGCCATCAACGGCACCGAGAAGCTGGTGCGCTGGATGGCGGAAAACGGGCATGGCTTTGATTTCGCCATTGTCGGCGAGCCGAGCTCCGCCGAACTGCTGGGCGACAGCATCAAGATCGGCCGGCGCGGGTCTCTCTCCGGCAAGGTGACGGTGACCGGCACGCAGGGTCATGTCGCCTATCCGCACAAGGCCAACAATCCCCTGCCGGTGCTTGCCGCCGTTGCCACGGCCCTGTCGTCTCAAAAGCTCGATGATGGTACGGCGCATTTTCCGGCCAGCAATCTCGAACTGACCAGCGTGGATGTCGGCAATACGGTGTCAAATGTCATTCCCATGAGCGGCACGCTGCGGTTCAATGTGCGCTACAACGATGTCTGGACGCCGCAGACCCTCGCAGCGTGGATCGGCGAATGCGTCGCCTCGGTTGATGCGAAGGGGACGCATGTCGCATTCGAAGTCTCGGGGGTGCCCTCGAAATCCTTCCTGTCGCCGCTCGGTGCCGATATCGATACGCTTTCGGACGCCATCGAGGCCACGACCGGCCGGCGGCCGGGGCTCTCGACCGGCGGGGGCACGTCCGATGCCAGGTTCATCGCTCAATATGGGCCGGTGGTCGAGTGCGGATTGGTCGGCCAGACCATGCACAAGGCGGACGAGCATATTACCCTCTCCGATCTCACCGGCCTCACAGAGATTTATCGCGCCTTCATGACGCGCTTCTTTGCTGGTGCCTCTTCATGAAGCTCTGGGCGGAATTGCGCGAGGCCGGCCTGGGCTGGCTTGCCCTGCTGCGCGGCGAGGCCAGCTGGCTCGGCCATTTCGCGCCGACCCTTGGCGGCCTGGTCCGGGCCCTCGCGATCTATCTGCTCCTGGCCTTTCTCGTGGTCACCCTGGCGGCAATGAGCGTTGGCGTGCCGACCGTGTGGGGCTTTGCCGCGTCCATGATCGTCCTGTCTCTGGCCGTTCTGGCGCTGCTCGTGTCCGATTGGCTGACCCGGCGCATCGTGCCGACCACCGAGCCGCCATTGCGCCTTTTGGTGCCGGGCATTTACGCGCTCTGTGCCTACCTGATCGCTGGCGGACTGGTGTCTCTGATCAGCGGGGCGCTATTGCCGCTGCTCTGGCTGGCACTGGCCGTGCTGCTCTACTTTCTCGGCCGCCGCGCCGCCCACTGGTCGCACGGCGTCGCCGCGGGTTTCGCGGTTTTGACCGTGGTGCTCCTTGTCGGCACGCCTGTGACCATCTACATGCTACTCGGCCTGCCGGCCGCAGCCATTTCCTGAGACGAGACAAACAGACTTGCCCCAGTCCCAGACATTTTTCGAGGAAGCCTCCCAGGCCATGCGCGGCTGCTGGGCCCTGATCACGGGGCAGCGCGACGTGGCGAACTGGTTCGACTTCTCCCAGCGCGGTCTGGTCGGCAGCCTCATTGCCGTGGTTCTGGCCCTGCTGTTGGCGGGTTTCGGCCCGCTCCTGCTGGGCCTGCAGGCGCCGGCGGGGGCCGCTTCGCAATCGGTGATCATGAATGCGGCTTTGTTCCTGGCGCAGGCCGGCATGGCCTGGATCGTGCTGCGCCAGATGGGCCGGCAGGATGGCTTCGTGCCCTATCTCGTCGCGACCAATTGGGTGACGCTGCTCTCCGGCGCCCTGCTGCTGATTTCCCTATTGTTCGGGGAAGCCGGCATGATCATGCTGATGGTCATCGTCATCGTGGCGCTGCTGACCTTTATCAATATCGGCCGCTTCATCGTGACGCTCAAGCCCATCCAGATCGGCCTGTTATTCGTTTCGCAGGCGGTGGGGGTGTTCCTGGCGCTGGCGGTGCTGGCCGTGCTCCTGCCGATGCCGCCGGTTTAAAGCTGTCGTTCCCATTGAATCAGAACGACAGTTCTACGTCTTTGATTGGTCACGTTTTCGAACCAGAAAAGTGGTGTCCACTTTTCTTGAAAACGCTCTAGTAATCGACGCCGGTGAGATAGAGCCCGCTGGCCGGTGCCATGGCACCGCAGCGCCGGCGGTCGGCCGCATCGAGCGCGGCCCGGAAATCCTGGGGGCTCCATTTGCCTTCCCCCACCAGCTTCAGCGACCCCACCATTGAGCGCACCTGGTGATGCAGGAAACTGCGCGCCGAGGCGGTAATGGCGATCACCTCGCCGTCACCGGCGACATCGAAGGCGTCCAGCGTGCGCATCGGCGACTTGGCCTGACATTCAGATGACCTGAAGGTGGTAAAATCGTGCAGGCCGAGGATCATCTGTGCGGCCTCATGCATGCGCGCGGCATCGAGCGCCATGGGCACATGCCAGACCTGGTTGCGCTCGATGGCGGCCGGAGCCCGGCGATTGAGAATGCGGTATTCATAGTGCCGGGCGGTGGCGGAAAACCGGGCTTCGAACGTCTCGCCGACGGCCTGGCAATCGATGATGACCACCGGATGGGGGCGCAGGTGGTAGTTGAGCGCCTCACGCACCCGGAACGGGTCCCAGTCTTTCGACAGGTCGAAATGGGCAACCTGGCCCAGGGCATGAACGCCGGCATCGGTGCGGCCGGCGGCCTGGGTCGTGACCGTTTCCCCGGAAAACCGCAGGATCGCCTCTTCCAGCGCCTGCTGCACACTCATCCGGTCCACCTGCCGCTGCCAGCCGCAGAAGGGGGTTCCGTCATATTCGATGGTGAGTTTCAGGCGCGCCATCAGCTGACTTGGGCGGGCAGGGGGCCGGCCCCGCGCAGGAAGGTTGCCGCATCCATGGCGCCCTTGCCTTCGCGCTGCACCTGGATCAGGCGCACGGCACCCGTGCCGCAGGCAATGATCAGATCGCCGTCCACAAGCTGCCCGGGCGTGCCGGTCGCTTCGGACATTTCCGAGCGCAGCGCCTTGACCCGAACCGGCTTGCCACCCAGGTCCAGCGAAAACCAGGCGCCCGGAAAAGGCGAAAGCCCGCGGATCAGATTGTGGACGTCCTGCGCCGGCAATGAAAAATCGATCCGGGCCTCGGCCTTTTCGATCTTTTTCGCATAGGTCGCGCCCGCTTCAGGCTGCGGTGTGAAGTCGAGACTGCCCCGTTCAAGCGCCGCAAGGGCCCGGCCCATGAGGTCGGCCCCGAGCCGCATCATCTGGTCGTGCAATTCGCCTGCCGTCATGCCCGGCTCGATGGTGATGATCTCGGTGGGGCCCATGGCGCCGGTATCAAGCCCTTCATCCATCTGCATCACCACGATGCCGGTCTGGTTGTCGCCCGCCATGATGGCGCGCTGGATCGGCGCCGCGCCGCGCCAGCGCGGCAGGAGTGAACCGTGCAGGTTGAGGCAGCCATATTCGGGCGCATCGAGGATCGGCTTGGGAAGCAACAGGCCATAGGCGACAACCACCGCGACCTCGGCGCCGAGCGAAGCGAAAACGGCCTGCTCTTCTTCGCCCCTGAGCGAGCGCGGGGTGAAGACCGGAATGCCAAAACTCTCGGCCGCCTCATGCACCGGGCTCTTGCGCTCGGCCTGACCGCGACCGGCCGGCTTGGGTGCGCGCGTATAGACGGCGACGACCTCGTGGCCCGCTGAAACGATCTCGGTCAGCGTGGGAACGGAAAACTCGGGCGTACCCATGAAGACGACGCGCATGGTGGCTCCTGTCTTCCTTCTCCCCTTGTGGGAGAAGGTGCCCGAAGGGCGGATGAGGGGTCTGGTACAGCGATCGCGGATCCCTCATCCGTCTCGCTGCGCGAGCCACCTTCTCCCACAAGGGGAGAAGGGAAAAGGGTATCAACCAGCCGCGCGCTTGGCCTGCTTGTCGAATTTCTTGATCACGCGGTCGCGCTTGAGGCGGCTGAGATAGTCGATATAGAGCACGCCATCGAGGTGATCGAGCTCGTGCTGGATGCAAACGGCCAGCTTGCCCGAGGCCTCCTTGCTGACCTGCTTGCCGTCGAGATCGGTATAGCTGACCGTGACGTCATTGGGCCGCTCGACCTCGTAATAGAGTTCGGGAATGGATAGGCAGCCCTCTTCAGTCACCTGCATCTGGTCGCCGAAATGGGTGATCTCGGGATTGATCATCACCAGCGGCGCGGCCGGTTCGTCCTCGCCGGCCAGGTCCATGACCACGATGCGCTTCATCACCCCGATCTGGGGCGCGGCCAGGCCAATGCCGGGCGCGTCGTACATGGTGTCGAGCATGTCCTTGGCCAGCGCCTTGATCTCGTCATCGACCTCGATGATCGGGTCGGCGACGGCACGCAGGCGTGCATCAGGAATGATCAGAATGGGGCGAATGGCCATGGCAACAAGTCCGGCAAGGAGTGGATTGCCCCCGATATGGCCATTTCCGGCCCGGCGGTCAACAGCCGGACAGCGGAGGAACAAGAACATTTTGCGAACAAAGGAATCGCGGTAAGCTCACGCGATGAACGATCTCGACCGCACGCTTTTTCTCCTCGGCGATGTGCCGATCAGTCTCGGCCTTGCCCTTCTGGCAGGTGGCGCGCTGGTTCTGGCCGCCATAATCGTGAGCCTGGTGCTTTCGGCGCGGGCCAATGCCTTGCGGGCCGATGCCGCCGCCCGCGAGGCGGCGGAGGGACTGCGCGCCAATTTCCAGGAGCAGATTGCCGGGCGCGACAGCCGCATCCGCGATCTTGAGGCCCAGCTTGAGCGCGACCGCGAACGGGCCGGCGACAGTCTTGATGCCGAACGCGACAAGTCCTCCGGCCTGCAATCGGAACTGGCTGCCATGCGCACGCGGCTCGACGAACAGGCCCGGCAGAACGAGGCCAATCTGAAGCGCTTCGCCGAAGCCCGCCAGCAGATGACCGACGAGTTCAAGGCCATTGCCGGAGAGGTTCTGGCCAGCCACAGCGAGACCTTTACCAGGCAGAACCGCGAGCAGGTCGACGTGCTGCTCAAACCCCTGCAGGACAAGATCACCGAATTCCACAAGAACCTGGTGGAAGACCGCTCGGCCATGGGTGAGCGAATCCGGGCGCTGGCCGAGAGCAATCTGCAGATCACCACCGAAGCGCAGAACCTGACGCGCGCCCTCAAGGGCTCATCCCAGACCCAGGGGGCCTGGGGCGAAATGATCCTCTCGACCATTCTCGAACAGTCGGGGCTGCGCGAGGGCGAACAGTATTTCACCCAGCAGAGCCATGTCGGGGAAGACCACCAGCGGGTGCGCACCGATGTCGAAATCCTCATGCCCAATGGCGACCGGCTGGTCATCGATTCAAAGGTGTCGCTGACCGCCTTCGAGGCCTTCGTGAACAGCGAAGAGCCCGATCGGGGCCAGCACCTGCGCGCCCACATCACCTCGGTGCGCGGCCATATCACGACGCTGGGCGACAAGAGCTATCAGCGCGCTGCCCGCTCAAGCCTCGACTATGTGATGATGTTCGTGCCGATTGAATCGGCGCTGGCCACGGCCATCCAGAACGATACGAAACTTGTCGAATTCGGCATGAACAAGGGCGTCATGCTGACGACACCCACCACGCTGATGACCGTGCTGCGCACCGTGCGCAATGTATGGGACATCGAAAAGCGCCACCAGAATGCCGAGGAAATCGCCGAGCGGGCGGGGCAGCTTTACGACAAGGTGGCCGGCTTCCTCGACTCCATGGACAAGCTGGGTGGGCATCTGAACAAGGCGCAGACCAGTTTTGAGCAGGCCCGGGGGCAGCTGTCCTCCGGCCGTGGCAATGTCATCCGCCAGGTCGAGATGCTGCGCGAACTTGGCGCCAAGTCGACCAAACCCCTGCCCGCCGGCTGGGAAGGCAGCAATGACGAAGGCCCCTCCCTACGCCTTGTCGGGGAGGAGCCTGGCGACCTGAACTAGGGGGTCAAGGTCGGCTAAGGCGTGTTCATGAAAAACGGCTCGTTCTGATTCAATCAGAACGAGAGAGGCGCTAGAGGATGAAATCGCTGGCGCTGAGATCGATATGGCCGGTGAGTTCGATCTGGAAATCGGCCACCTTGTCGCCGTTGATGTCGCCCTGGATGATGGTGCGAGCGGTGCTGCCCGAGCCGAACTGATCCCAGATGAGCTGGCCCTTGGCACCCGTGAAGTCTGCGCCTTCGGCCGAACGGAAGGAAAAGGCCTGGTTGCCGCTGCTGACACTGTTGGCGTCGATCGCCGACAGATCGATCTTGTCCTGACCGGAGGTGAAGTCGGTGATGACGTCGCGGGCACTGGCCTTGGGGCTGGAGGACGCTTCGGCCACCGACTTGAAGACAAAGGTGTCACGACCGGTGCCCCCGGTGAGCAGGTCCTTCCCCGTGCCGCCGCGCAGGATGTCGTTGTTGCTCCCGCCGTTGAGAACGTCTTGACCGCTGCCGCCATAGAGGTTGTCGACATTGGTGCCGCCGAAGAGCTGGTCCTTGCCGCTGCCGCCCTTGAGAATGTCCTTGCTGGAGCCGCCATCGAGGATGTCATCGCCCGCACCCCCATCCAGGATATCTGCCCCGCCGCCCCCGGAAATCACGTCATTGCCGCCCAGGCCCTCGAGCGTGTTGGCGCCGCCCGTGCCCACAATGGTGTCGGCATTGGCAGAGCCGCGGGCATTTTCGATGCTGACAAGGGTTTCAAAACGGCTGGCGCCTGTGAACACCTTGCCTTCGTTGAGGCGGATATCGACGCCCGTATTGCCGATGGTCGGGTCATCGCTGCGCGCTTCATAGCTGATGGTGTCGATACCGCTGCCGCCATTGAAGCCGTTGCGAAAGCCGACGGAAACGAAAGTGTCGTTGCCGCTGTCGCCGAAATAGGCGCTGTGCAGGGTCGTGACGGCCAAAAGGTCGTCACCCGATCCGGCGCGCACGATGTCCCCGGTGCCGCCCAAGCCAAATCCCAGACCCACATAGGTGTCGTTGCCGGTGCCGAGAAAAATTTCGTTGCCGCCTTCGAACATGTTCACGACCCCGTCCTTGCCCGATCCGGCATCGACGAAGTTGTTGCCGCCCAGATCGCCCTGGGTGACGAGGCGGATGATGTCATCGCCGCCAAAGCCGAAAACGTCGTTGAAGCCTCGGCTGACAGTCATCGTATCGCTGCCATTGGTGCCGTTGATGCGTGTGCGGGCCATTCTGTTTCTCCTGGGTTCGGTGCAAGCCGGTTTCGATGAACCCAATAGGCCAGCTTTATCGCCCCCACGCTGTTCCGCAAGGAACAAGTGTGATCGAACTTGCGGCGTGTTCGGGCGTTTTCCGGGTGCAACTGCATTTGGGAGACCGACAATGGCTCAGCATCACGACCATCCCGGCAGCCTGGTGCCGCAGGAAACCAATTTCGACAATTCAGACACGCCCGGAATAGCCCAGCCTTACAGCCAGTCCGAGATCGAGGACCTGCTCTATGGCGATGACCGCCCGACCGAGGATCGTATCGCCCGCCTCCATGAAATGCGCGGCGAACTTGCCGCCCGCGAGAGCGGAGATTTCGGTGATGAAGACCCTGCGGCATTGCTCGACGAGATCGACCGGGCGATCGAGGAACTGCAGGGCGATGCGGATAATCTGGAAGAGACCGGCGACGCTGCTGCGTTCATGACCAACGATCCTGCCGATCATATGGAAACGCTGGCGCCCGACGATGTCGATGCGCGCGAAGCCCTGACCGGCGCGGATGACGACAGCTTCTACGAAGATGGCGAGGATGGTCCGGCGGACGATGATAATGCCTGGCACGGCAGTGACGAGTTTCGCCACGACACGCACTGACGTGGGCGCAGGTCAGATCGACTTGATCATGCCCCCGTCGATGCGGATCAGGCTGCCGGTGGTGTAGGCGGCACGTTCGCTGGCGAGGAAGGCGACATAGCTGGCCAGTTCCTCGGCCTTGCCGTAGCGGCCGGCCGGGATGGTGGCCAGCGATTGCGTCCGTACCTCTTCGATGCTCTTGCCGAGGCGCCTGGCGGCAGCGGCGTCGAGTTCGTCGACCCGGTCGGTCTGGATGCGGCCCTGGACCACGACATTGACAGTGACATTGTCCGCCGCCACTTCGCTGGCAAGGGTCTTGCTCCAGCCGACCAGGGATTGCCGCAGGGCGTTCGAAATGGCCAGTCGCGGAATGGGCGCTTCCACCCCGGACGAGGTCAGGGTGACGATGCGTCCCCACTTTCTCCCCCTCATGCCCGGCAGGACCGACTGGGTGATCGCCATGAGCGGCGCAACCATGGTGGCGAAGGCTTTGGCATAGTCCTGGGCGGGCAGCGTGGCGGCTTCGCCCGGTGGCGGCCCACCGGAATTGTTGACCAGAATATCGCAGCCATCGCGAGCCGCGATCGTGGCGATCAGGGCTTCCACCGAAGCTGGATCGGCAAGATCGAGCGGCAGGGCCTCGATAGTGCCGCCCAGTGCCGGTTCGACCTGCCCAATGAGCGCAGCAATTGCCTCCACCGACCGGGCAGCGCCGATGACGCGTGCGCCCTCATTGGCGAGGGCCACGGCGATCGCGGCGCCCAGCCCCTTGCTCGCACCCAGGACCAGGGCGCGCTTGCCATCCAGCCCCAGGTTCATGCGCCGATCTCCGACAGACGCCTGGCCTGGCGGGACAGCAGGCGCTCCACATCCTTTATGTCGGCCGCAGAAAGGCTTGGCCCGGGTTTGCGCAGGGCCGGCGAGGCGATGACGCCACGTTTGGCGAGCACATATTTGCGCGCTGCCAGGCCCAGGCCCTGCTGTTGCTCATAGCGGGCCAGCGGCAGATAGGCGTCGAACAGGTCATGGGCGCGCTCGACATCGCCGCCACCATAGGCATCGACGACGCCGACCATCATTTCCGGATAGCAGAAGCCGGTCATGGCGCCATCGGCGCCACGGCCCATCTCCTCGGGCAGGAACAGCCCGCCATTGCCGCAAAGGATTGAAATCCTTCGGGTTTCACCCCTGTCCGAGGATGCCCTGAGGGCGCTGATCTTGCCCAGGCCGGGCCAGTCCTCGTGCTTGAGCATGACGCAATTGGGGACATCGCGAATGATGCGGTCGATCACCTTGGGCACAATGGTGACATTGGTGGTCAGGGGGTAATCCTGCAGCACGAAGGGGGTCTGGCCCAGGGCCTCGCCGACGACGGCGTAAAAGGCGTAGGCCTGATCGTCCGTGCGGGTGGTCCATGGTGGTGCGACCATGACGCCGGCGGCGCCCATTTCCATAACGGAATCAGCGAGTTCGCGCATCGGAGCGAGGCCGGGTGCGGTGACGCCGACGACAACGGGCACGTTTGCCCGGGCGATGACGCGACGGGCGATTTCCCGCGATTCCTCGGCCGTGAGCTTGGGCGCCTCGCCAAGCTGGCCGAGGATGGTGAGGCCGGTCACCCCCTTGTCCTGATAGAAGTCGACCATGCGGTCGACGCTGGTCCAGTCGACGTCACCATTGTCAGAAAAGGGTGTCACCGCAATGACATAGACGCCTTTTGCGGCTTCGGTCAGCAGGGGCATAGGGCGTCTCCGAACTCGGTTTCAGTGCTGGAAATAGAGGGTCTGGGCATTGCCTGCAAAGATTGCATCATGGCTGCCGGTGGGCACGACGTCGAGGCTGAGGGCTATGAGATCGTCGTCTTCGGGCACGGTTTCGAAGAGCTCGCTATGGGGCCAATCACTGCCCCACAACAGTCGATCCGGGTAACACACAGTCAGCGTTTCGAGCGCCTTTCGATAGAATTGGTGAGCTGGCGTGTCACCGAGCCGATAGGGCGCGGAAATCTTGGTATAGATGCGTCCGCCGGCAAGGCAGCGGACCAGATCGTCGAGTGGCGTGCCGGGCGTATCCGGCCCGATGAAGGCAAGGTGATCGATGACCCCGGTGATGTCATGCCGGGCGGTCAACGCGCCGACGGTCGCGATGGCCTCAGGGCCGATCTGGAACTGGGCGTGCCAGCCCAGCGTCCGGATGCGTGGCGCCAGGGCGGAGAAGGCATCGAAACCGATGCCTGACTTGTTGCGCAGGTTGAAGCGAACGCCGCGGACGCCAAGCGCGTCGAGGCGTTCAAGTTCAGCATCACTGGTTTCGGGCGGGATGACGACGACACCCCGCAGGCAATCCGGCGCCTGCGCCATGGCCGCCAGCAGCACATGATTGTCGAGGCCATAGACGCTGGGTTGCACCAGTACGCCGCGCGCCACTCCGAAACTCTCGGCGAGTGCCAGCCAGTCCGAAATCGGTGCGGTCCAGGGGGTGTAGCTGCGCGGAGAAGCGAGCGTTGCATCGGGCGCGAAGACATGAAAATGGCTGTCGCAGCTCAGCGCGGGCAGGCGCAGATTGTTCCGGTTGCGCAGCGGGCGCGGCGGCAGGCAGAGCGGCGCATCGAGAGTCTCAGTCATGGCCCGCCGCCATGAGGAAATCGAAATCGAGCCCGTCATCGGCCTGAGTAACGTGTTGATGGTAGAGCCGCGCATAACCGCGCTCGGGTGCCGGAGCCGGAGCCGGCAGGCCGGACATGCGCTCGGCCAGTTCCTCGGAACTGACCAGAAGGTCCAACCGGCGTTGCCGCACATCCAGCCGGATTCTGTCGCCAGTCCTGACGGCGGCCAATGGTCCCCCATCGGCCGCTTCTGGGGTGATGTGCAGCACGATGGTGCCGAAGGCGGTGCCGCTCATGCGCGCGTCGGAGAGGCGCACCATGTCCTTGACCCCCTGCCGGGCCAGGTGACGCGGAATGGGAATGTAGCCGGCCTCAGGCATGCCGGGCGCCCCCTTGGGTCCGGCATTGCGCAACACCAGAACATCGCCCGCGGCAATGTTGGGATCCTCGATGCGCTTGGTCATGTCCTCGACCGAGTCGAAGACGACGGCGCGGCCCTCATGGACCTGCAGGTTCGGATCGGCAGCGGAATGCTTGATGACGGCGCCGCGCGGGGCGAGGTTGCCGGAGAGCACAGCAATGGCACCGGCATTGGAAATGGGATTGTGACGCGGCCGGATGATCTGCTCTTCGTGGCGCGCCGGCAGACCGGTGACAGCATCGGCCAGAGTGCCGCCAAAGGCGCGCGGGGCAGTCAGGTCGATGAGGCCGGTCAGTTCCGAAAGCAGGCGCGGAACGCCGCCGGCGGCGTGGAACTCGCCCATATAGCCGCTGCCGGAGGGCTTGAGGTCGACGAGAACCGGGACCTGTTTGCCGATGGCGTCGAACTCGGCCATGTCGAGTCTTTTGCCCAGGCGGGCATGGATGGCGGCCATGTGAACGACGGCATTCGTCGAGCCTCCGAGGGCCTGCAGGGTAATCAGGCCGTTGCGCAGGGCCTGGGGGGTCAGCACCTGGGAGGCCGTGAGGCCGCTTTCGGCCATGGTCACGGCGGCGCGGCCGGTTTCCTCGGCAAGCCGGAACCGCTCCGAGGAAGTGGCGGGGGCGGAGCCCGACATGGGCAGGGCCAGGCCCATGGCCTCGACCAGGGCGGCCATGGTCGAGGCCGTGCCCATGACGGTGCAGGTGCCCACCGAACTGGCCAGGCGCCCGTTGATCTCGTTGATCTCGGCCTCGTCGATGGTGTCGGCCCTGAACTGGGCCCAGAGGCGCCGGCAATCGGTGCAGGCGCCCAGCCGTTCGCCGCGATGATTGCCGGTATCCATGGGGCCAGTGGGCAGCACGATGGCCGGCACCTCCCCGGATGCGGCGGCCATGACCTGAGCCGGAATGGTCTTGTCGCAGCCACCGATCAGGATGACAGAATCCATGGGCTGGGCCCGCACCATTTCCTCGGTTTCCATGGCCATCAGGTTGCGCAGAAACATCGAGGTGGGCGCGGCAAAGCTCTCATGGATGGACATGGTCGGGAAAACCATGGGCATGCCGCCCGCCAGCATGACGCCGCGCTTGGCGGCTTCAATCAATTGCGGGACATTGCCGTGGCACGGATTATAGTCCGAATAGGTATTGGCAATGCCCACGATGGGGCGATCCAATGCATCGTCCGAATAGCCCATGGCCTTGATGAAGGCCTTGCGGAGAAACAGGGAAAAGTCCTGGTCGCCATAGCTCGTCAAACGTTTGCGAAGCCCGCGCGTCACCCTTGTCCTCCCGGCCGCCTTATCCTGCGGCGTTCTGAGGCCATTCCTACAGCCATTTGCATTATTGTCAATAATACGTGGGCATGAAATGCGTGCCACGGCTGTACGATCGGCTAAAACACGCGTAAAGTCAGGCAAATCTTCACAATTGCCGGAAATCAGGCTTGAGCCGGTTCTGGTGATATTATTGACAAGAGGGCGTGTGGTGCGAGTCGGTCTGGTGGGAGCAGGGTGGGTGACGCAATATCATCTGCCGGCTTGGGCGAAGGTGGACGGCGCCGAGGTGGTGGCGATATGCGATCCTGATCCGGTAGCGATGACGGCGCGGGCGGATGGTTTTGGGATTGCCGGGCGCTATGCCAGTCTCGAGGCCATGCTGGCGGGCGAAAAACTCGATGCGCTCGACATTGCTACCCCGCGCCGGTTTCATGCGGCCAATGTGCGGGCCGGGGCCGCCGCGGGCCTGCCGATGCTGTGCCAGAAGCCGCTCGGGGTTGATCTCGCAGAGGCTGAGGCGCTGGTGGCCGATGTCGGCGGCCGCGTGCCACTGATGGTGCATGAGAACTGGCGGTTCAGGCCCTATTATCGCCTTTTGCAAGACTGGATCGCCGAGGGTGTTCTCGGCACGCTCGTGGCCGCGCGGCTCGATTTTCAATCCAGCGGCATGATTGCGGGCGCCGACGGGCAGAGGCCCGCGCTGGTGCGGCAACCCTTTTTCCGAGATGAAGCCAGATTGCTGGTCATGGAGGTACTGATCCATCACCTCGACAGCCTGCGCTTCCTTCTGGGCGGGTTCGACATGCAGTCTGCCCGCCTGGCGCGCAGCAATGACGACATCGTCGGGGAGGACAGCGCGATGTTGACTCTGTCACGCCGTGCCGACGGAATGCCGCTGACGGTCTTTGGCAATCTGGCCGCCCATGGCGCCCCGCCGGCCCCCAGTGACCAATTGTGGATTTGGGGGCGCAATGGCACCATCCATCTCGATGGCCCGGTGCTGCGGCTCATGGGGCCGAGCCCGCGCGAGCAGCGCTTCGATGCGACCGAGAGTTATCAGGCGGCCTATGACGGGGCGATCGGCCATTTCGCCAGTGCCCTGCGGGCTGGAGAGGGTTTTGAAACCGATGCCGCCGACAATCTCGAAACGCTCGCGCTGGTCGAGGCGGCTTATCGGATGAGTGGATTTAAACCTCGCGGAGCATTCTGATAGAGAACAGAGCCAGAGGTGTGCAGGGGAGTCGGCATGTCCGATCTGAACGCGGATATCGAGCTTGACGATGAGCGGATTGTCCGGGCGCTGGAAGAAGACATTATTTTCGGCCGCCTGGCACCGGGTGCGCGGCTGACCGAGGATTCGCTGCTGTCGCGCTTTCCGGTGACCCGGCATTTCGTTCGTCAGGCCCTGGTGCAACTTGAGCAAATGGGCATCGTCGTACGCGAGCGCAACAAGGGCGCCATGGTGCGCACGCTGACCCCCGATGAGGTGCGCCAGATCTATGCCGTGCGCGAACTGGTGCAGCGCCAGGCGGCGCTGCTGATCCCGCTGCCGGCGCCCCAAGCGCTGATCGATGAATTGCTCGAAATCCATGAGGAGCACGGCGAGCATATCGAGAGCGGCTATCTGCGCGGCGTACACGAGACCAATGACCGCTTTCACCTGACGCTGTTCGGCGCCTGCGGCAACAAATACCTGGTGCAGACCATCGAGCTCTACATGCGCTACAGCTTGCCGGTGCGTGCCAATTCCATGGCGGATCGGGCGGCGCTGGATATTGCCCACAGCCAGCATCGGCTGATGATCGAAATGCTGAGCGGCCGGGACAATTGGCTTCTAGCACAGCTGTGCGTGGATCACCTGCAGCCGTCGAAGCGGCGGTATATTGGTCTGGTGGGCTAGGGCGGGATTGTAGCGACCCGAGGGCCGGCTGGATTTGGTGACATCGCTCCAGCGAGGGCCAAATCTCTTTGTGTGCCTCTAACGGAGGTCCCCGCTTTCGCGGGGATGACGTTATCGACTTGGGACGGTCCCCGGCCAAGCCCAAAGAAGGAGAAAGCACCCCGCCATTCGGGAGGATTGACGGGGTGCTAGCGCATCGACTCGGTTAGTAGTCGATGCGGAGGAGGGAGACGCCCTGGCGGGGGAGGTGGGTGGAGAGCGTGGCAGCGCCAGAGGTGGCGTCGGCGGTGCCGGATTCGAGGACGGCGAGTTGGCCTGCGGCTTCCAGCTTTTTGTAGTCGTCGCCGGTGATCGTCTGGGGTGACCCCATGGCTTTCCACACGCCGAAGGAATTGGAGTGGTCCTTGTCCATGCGGTAGTGGGTGAGTTTGTGATTGCCCGGCTTGATATTGTTCAGGGCCAGGGTGACGTTGGCGGCACCATCCTCAACGTCGTCATCGTGATAATTCCAGACCAGAATCGAGACGCCGGTCTCATCGCTGGTGGCCACGGCATTGACGTCGGGCTGATCGCGGACGCCATGCTCCATAATGGTATCGATGGAAATGGCGTGGTCGGACTTGGCCTCGATCCATTCGCCCTTGAGCTTGCCGAGCATGCGGAAGCCGTTGAGCACCGCCTTGTCGACGCCATTGGTCGCCAGATCGCGGAAGCCGTCATACCAGGGCTGGTCCTCGAACAGGAAGGCCCAGGTCACCGCGCCTTCAATCTCGACGCCGGCGCGCTGGCTGAGTTCATAGGTGCGGATCATGCTTTCAACCACATAAGCGCCGTAGAGCGGGCCGTTGCGATAGCCGTTCTGCGGGTGGACGCGCGCCGAGCAGGCGGCGCAGCCTTCGGGGTCGGACTCGCCGATGACTGTGGGCAGGTGGCGCAGGGTCGGGAACTCGTTGACGATGGCGAGGTTCGCTTCGATATCGCGCAACTGCTTGTGCAGGCCCATGCGCACATGGTCCTTCCAGATCACCGGATTGCCCTTGGCATGGAAGGCGATGAAGTCGATCGGCGAATTGTTGTCGACGACGTGCTGCAGGAATTCGCGCAGGAATTTCTGTGCCTTGGGATTGTTGAAGGCGCCGCAGGTGTGCGGGCCGCCGACGCGGGCGCCGGGCAGGGCCGATTTGATGGCCTTGGCGGTGACGTCGTACATCTGGCAGAATTCGGGAATGGTGCCTTTCCAATAGAGCCCGTCCGGTTCGTTCCAGACCTCCCAGGGCCAGGCGAGCACCGTGCTCTCGCCATAGCGGTCCGCCAGATGCCGGGCCCAGGCGTGGACCAGATCGCCCCATTTCTTGAGATCGTTAGGCGGATTGGCCCAGCCAGTCATGATCGTGGCGTATTTGTCCTCCGGGGCCCAGTGGTGCTTGTAGGGACCGGGATCGTCTGACAGGGCTTCGGGCATGAAGCCCACCTGGATCAGCGGAATATTTCCGGCCTCGACATAGGCGTCGAAGATCTGGTCCATGATGGTCCAGTCATAGACGGGATTGCCGGCCTCGTCCTCGGTATAGGCATTGGTCGAGCCCCATTTCAGCGCATATTTGCCATCGCCCGAAGTCAGCAGGTTATGCGTGCGGATGCGGGGCGGCTCCGGGCTCAGTTCCGTCAGCGCCTTGAGCAGCTTCTTGCCATTGTCCGTGTTCGTATAGTTGGGCTCGTCATAGCCGAACCAGTTCCACAACGGCCGGTAAGCGCCGCGGCTCACGCCTGCATCGACCGCGATGCGGACGTCATAAGTCGCTTTCATCGGAATTCTCCACTTTGAACATGGACAGGCCCGCCGCTTCGGTCGGGCGATCATCGATATCTAGACTAACTTTACGCCCAAGGTTGTCAATAATATACCTGTGAAATTGCAGCCAGTTGGCGAGAAACTGCCAAAAAATGGCGCTTCGAGTGCCATTTTGTCGATAATCCAGTTGCCCTGCGGACAGAAATTGTCGATAAAGAGGCTGGATCGGGGTTGCAGGAGGAGACTGCGCGCCCTGCGCCGGATCGAGGGAAGGCGACAAAGCCGGGGCCTTGGCCCCCATGGGTCGCTGTCCGCAAAGCGGGCTTCAGGAGGAACGACAATGCTAATGAAGAAGCTGGCCGCAGCCGCACTTGTCATCGCCGCGTCGGTGATGCCGGTTGCTGCCCAGGATTTTATCGCGGGCATCCCCCGCCAGGAGGCTCTGATCATCCAGGGACCGGCCGCGCAGAATGCCGAATGGTTCAACCTGTGGGCGCCGGGCGGCGGGGCCAGCAATAATGGATTGCAGCAGCTGACCGCCGACACATTCTGGTTCATCAATCCCGACGGCACCGGGGAGGCGGCCTGGACCAATGCCCTGGCAGCGGATCGGCCGGTCTATAATGAGGACTTCACCCAGATGACGGTGACGCTCAAGGAGGGTATCTTCTGGAGCGATGGGGTCGAATTCACCGCAGATGACGTCGTCTATACCGTCGAGACCCAGATTGCCAATCCGGGCATGGGCTGGAGCGCGCCGTTCACGGTCAATGTCGACAGCGTCGAGTCACCCGACCGCAATACGGTCATCTTCAATCTCAAGGCGCCCAATTCGCGCTTCCATACGCTCTTCACGGTGCGCTGGAATGCTGCCTGGATCATGCCCAAGCATGTGTTCGAAGGGGTCGAGGACCCGCTGACCTTCAACAACAACCCGCCGGTCTCGCTTTCGGCCTATCAGCTGCACAGTTACGACACGGCCGGCAACTGGGTGATCTGGAAGCTGCGTGAGGACTGGCAGCGCACATCGATCGGCATGGAACTGAGCGAGGCGCCCGAGGTCAAATACGTGGTCTATCGCAATGCCGGCAATCCGGATGCGCGCGTCATCGAGCAGATGAACCACAATCTCGACGTGATCAACGACATTGCCCCCGAGGGCATGTTCACAATCGCCCGGGACGCTGCCGATACGACCGCCTACTGGTTCCCTGGTTTCCCCTTTGCCCATCCCGACCCGACATTGCCATCCGTGCTGTTCAATCATCAGCGCGAGCCCTTTGCCGACAAGGACGTGCGTTGGGCGCTGGCGCTGTTGATCGATATCCGCTCGGTGTCCATGGGCTCCTATCGTGGCGCGGCCAATCTGGCAGCGCTTTCGACCCCGCCCACAGGTACGGCGATCACCGACTATTATGTGCCGATGCAGGACTGGCTCGCCAATTTCGAACTCGACACCGGCAATGGCATGATCAAGCCCTATGATCCGACCGTTTCCGAGCAGATTGCGGCGCTGGTGAAACCGCAATGGGGCGACAGCATTCCCGAGGACACCGAACAGCTCAAGCGCATGTTCGGCTTCGGCTGGTGGAAGCAGGATACAGCGGCGGCCGCCGCGCTGCTGCAGAAGGCCGGCTTCACCAAGAACGGCAACCAGTGGCTGAAGCCCGACGGCACCCCGTTCACCATCAAGCTCATGGTCGAGGGTGACAATATCCCGACCCTGGCTCGCGCCGGCACCATCATCGCCCAGCAATGGTCGATGGAAGGCATCCAGACAACGGTCGATGTCGCCGGTCCCACCAATGGCCAGCGCCTGGGCGGCGGTGACTACGACGTCGCCATCTACTGGACGGTCGAGACCTGGGGTGGTCATCCCGATCTCTCGTTCTTCCTCGAGAGCTATCACTCCGACTTCATCAAGCCGGCCGGAGAAATCCAGCCGCCGCGCAACCTGACGCGCTGGCAGGATGAACGCCTCGACGAGATCATCGAAGCCAACCGCACGGTGAACTTCGACTCGCCCGAAGTGGCGGAGCTCGGCATGGACTATCTCAAGCTGGCGGTCGAGGAGATGCCGTTCATTCCGCTGATGGCCTACAACAAGTTCGCGCCGTTCGACACGACATACTGGACCGGCTACCCGAGCGCCGCCGACCCGTATTCGGCTTCGGGACCGTTCTGGTCGAACCTGCGCTACATGGTTGTTGCGCTCAAGTCTGCCAACTAGCACCGGCGGGCGGGGCTTTCGGCCCCGCCCGTTCCCGAGCAAACCCACGTGAGCGGACCACCGATGGACGGCTTTGCCAAATATCTCGGCCGGCGCCTCTTCCAGTTTTTCCTCGTGATCTTCCTGGGCGTGTCGCTGGCGTTTCTGATCACCAACCTGTCGCCGGTTGATCCGGTGGAACAGTCGGTGGCGCTGATGACCAATTTCGGCGCGACCGATCCAAGGTCGGTCGAACTCATGCGCCAGGCCCTGCAGGAACTCTATGGCCTGGAGGGGTCGATGCTGGATCAGTACCTGGCCTTCTGGGGGCGCGTGCTTCGCGGCGATTTCGGTCCTTCGCTCTCGGCCTTTCCCACCCCGGTCATGTCCTTGATCATGGGCGCTCTGCCCTGGACAATCGGTCTGCTCTCCCTGTCGCTGGTGATCACCTGGTGCCTGGGCAACCTGCTCGGGGCCCTGGCCGGCTATTACCGCTCCAACCTCTTGCTGAAACTGTCCGGCGCCGCCGTCATGGCGCTGCATCCGGTGCCGGCCTATATCATCGGGCTCTGCCTGCTGCTCGGCTTCGGCTTCATCTGGCCAATCCTGCCCATATCGGGCGGCGCGCAGATGAACCTGCAGCCCGGACTGACCCTCGAGTACCTGCGCTCGCTGATCGTGCACGGCACCTTGCCGGCCCTGACCCTGGTCCTGGTCGGCCTGGGCAGCTGGTTCATCTCGATGCGCTCTCTGGTGTCCAACATCGTCACCGACGACCACGTCGTCTATGCCGAGCTCGGGGGCGTCTCATCGGGCAAGATCTTCTCGCAATATGTGGCGCGCAACGCCCTGCTGCCGCAGTTGACCGGCCTTGCGCTCAGCCTGGGCAATGTCTTCGGCGGCGCGGTGATCACCGAATTCCTGTTCAACTATCCGGGCGTCGGGCGGCTGATGATCCAGGGCATCTACCGGGGCGATTATGCGCTGGTGCTCGGGGTGACCACCATCTCGATCATCGCCGTCGCCGTTGCCGTGTTCATCATCGATCTTGTCTATCCGCTGATCGATCCACGCGTGAGGCTGGGCTGAACCATGTTCAAGATTTTACGCGACCTGCTGCGCTACAATATCGAGTTCGCCATCGGCTTTGCGCTGACCCTGGCCATATTCCTGTTCGCGCTTGCCCATTTCTGGGCGCCATTGCCCGATACGGCCATTTACCTGTTGCCGCCCGACATGCCGCCATCGGCCCAATACTGGTTCGGGACCACCTCGCGCGGCCAGGACGTGCTCTGGCAGATGAGTTCGGCCATCTGGAATACCATGCTGTTCGGCCTCACCGTCACGGTGCTCAGCCGCCTTCTGGCGGTCGCGGTGGGCATGCTCTCGGGCTATCTCGGCGGCCGCTGGGACCAGGCGCTGATGACCCTCAACGATACCATGATCGCCCTGCCCAATATTCCCATCCTGTTGCTGGTCTATTTCGTCATGCGCGACTCGATGAGCTGGCCGGTCCTGGCGGCGACGGCGGCGCTTTTGGGCTGGAACTATGATGCGCGTCTCATCCGCTCGGTTACCCTCAGCCTGCGCAACCGCGAGTTCACCCGCCACGCCGTCTTTGCCGGCATGAGCGTGCCGCAAATCCTGCTGCGCCAGCACCTGCCCTATGTGATGCCGGTGATCTTCTTCACGGCGATGAACAACCTCATCTGGGCGATCGGCCTCGAAGTCACGCTCTCGGTCCTCGGCTTTTCCGACATCAACCGCCCCTCGATCGGCGGCATGATCTACTGGGCCAACCAGCACCAGGCCATCATTGCCGGCATCTGGTGGTGGATCGCCTTTCCGATCATCGCCATCGTGCTGCTGTTTCTCGGCCTCTTCCTGCTCGCCATGTCGGTCAATGAATATATCGACCCCCGCAGCCGCCTCAGCCGGATGGGAGCGTGATCATGCTTGATAGTATTGCGGCTCCAGCGACGACGGCACCGGTGCTCCGGGTCGAGGGCCTCAAGGCCTATTACCAGATGAACTATTTTGGTGTGCGCCGCGAAGTGCGGGCGGTCGACGATGTGAGCCTGACCATCAACCGCAATGAAATCTACGGCATTGCTGGGGAATCGTCCTCGGGCAAGTCGACGCTGATCAAGACCATTGCCGGCGCTATTGCCCCGCCGCTGCGGGTGGTGGAGGGCTCGGTCAAGTTCGACTTCGAGAGAAGGGAACTGGACGTCTATGCCGATCCGTCCGCCATGAAGGCCGCGCGCTGGCAGAACCTGAGCTATATCATGCAGGGCTCGATGAACGTGCTCAATCCGGTACGCCGGGTGAAGCACGCCTTTCACGATTTCGCCTTCCGCCATATGGGATTGTCGGAGGCCGATTTCCGGGCGCGTGTGGAAAAGCACCTGCAACGCATCGGACTGGACCCTAGGGTGCTCGAGTCGTTTCCGCACCAGCTCTCGGGCGGCATGCGCCAGCGGCTGACCATTGCCTTGGCCACGGTGTGTGAGCCAGACTTCATCATTGCCGACGAGCCGACCACGGCGCTCGACGTCTTGGTGCAGCAGGATGTGCTGGCGCTCATCAAGGATGTGCAGCAGCGCATGGGTGCCTCGATCATCTTTGTGACCCATGACATGACCGTTCATGCCGCCATCGCCGACCGGATCGGCATCGTCTATGCGGGCCGGCTGGTGGAGGAGGGGCCGACACTGGACGTGTTCCAGCGCCCACAGCATCCCTATACCGCCCACCTGATTTCGAGCCTGCCGCGCATTGGCGACAGCAAGAAGCGCAGCGCCCTGCCGGGCAAGCCGCCCAACCTCGCCGAGCCGCCCCCCGGCTGTCGTTTCCACCCGCGCTGCTCGCTGGCCATCGACAAATGCCGCACAGAAAACCCCACATTGGTGGCGCGCCAGACCGGTCGCGTCGCCTGCTGGCGGGCCGGCGAGGTGGAGGCAGCATGAGCGCGCTCCTCGAACTCAAGAACGTCAACAAGGACTACCGGATCGGCGGCCTGTTCGATGGTGCGACCCTGCATGCGGTCAAGAATGTCAGCTTTACCATCGACGACGCGCGGCCCGAGATCTTCACCATTGTCGGGGAGTCGGGAAGCGGCAAGACGACCACGGCGCGCATGATCCTGGGCAATGAAACCCCAACCAGCGGCACACTGCGCTTCATGGGGCAGGACGTCGCCGCCATTCGCGGCCGCGCCAACACGCTCAAATTCATGGCCAAGGCGCAGCCGATTTTCCAGAACCCGTTCGAAGCGTTCAATCCGCTGACCACGATCGACTATTTCCTGTTCTCGACCGCCCGGCGCTTTCTTGGCCTCAAGGACAAGGCTGCGGTGGATGCGGCAACCGACAAGGCGCTCAACCATGTCGGCCTGTCGCTTGCCGAGGTGCGCGGCCGCTATTCGCACGAACTGTCAGGCGGGCAATTGCAGCGCATCGCGGTGGCGCGGGCCCTGATCCCCGAACCCAGGCTCATCGTCGCCGACGAGCCGGTGTCGATGGTCGATGCCTCCCTGCGCATGTCGATCGTCAACCTGTTCCGTGACCTGCGCGACCGCCTGGGGGTGTCGATCATCTACATCACCCATGACCTGTCGACCGCTTACTACATCTCCGACCGCGTGATCATCATGCACAAGGGTGACGTGGTGGAGGCCGGCGTGGCGCAGGAGGTGCTGGGCAATCCTCAGCATGCCTATTCGCGGGCGCTCAGCGAGGCTGTCTTGCCGCCCGATCCGGAAAAGGCGCGTCGGATCATCATGGCCAGGATGGCGCAGTAGGGCGATTTTCGCCGTTTGCAGCGCCCCAAAGGTCTGGTGCGGCTCAGGAGGTCAGGACCTCAAGGGAGGCCAGGGTGTCCGGGTCGTCGAAATGGCCTGCGGGATTGACGTTCGTGACCAGGTAGTCGACCTGGCGCAGGTGGGTGACCAGGTGCGGCGCCTTGCGGTCGAACTTGCCCTCGTGAACCACGAGCGCGACCTTGCGGCTCTGTTCGAGGATTTCCCGGGTCAACTCGACCTCCATGGGGTCGAATTCCAGGACGGCGCCGTCCCGGTCCACCGCGCTGGCGCCGATAATGGCGAGGTCGAACTTGAATTTCTGGCGCGCGCCGCCCGCCAGGGTCAGGATGGACGTGTCCTTGTTGCGGACATAGCCGCCGAAAACATAGACGGTGGCATCGGTGTGCAGGGCGCAGTTGTAGATGACTTCGAGATTGGGCGAGGCGATGAGGGTGCCGGGGAAGTCGGCGATCACCGAATGCAGGGCATGGAACGTGGTGCCCAGGCCGACAAAGATGGTCGCGCCGTTGAAGAGAAGGGGGCGCAGGGCCTCGACCAGGCCGCGCTTGATCTCGATCTCGGTGCTGTGCCGTTCGCTATAGGTATAGCGCGCCACGCCCGGCGAGGCGAAGGCGCCGCCAAAGCCCTTGACCAAGAGGCCCCGCTCGCCCAGCACCTTGAGATCGCGGCGGATGGTCTGGGTGGTGACGTCGAACTGGCCGGCGAGCTCGGACACGGCCACCGCGCCATTGGCGCGGACGGCCTCCAGAATCTGGGCCTGGCGCTGATTGAGATCGCCCAGCCCACTCGCGCCGGCCGGCGGCGGCGAATAGGGCGAATCCACACCCGCCCGTCCGCTCATCTGACGCGAATACCCAGATAGCTGCGATCATCGGTGAGCGCGATGCTGGTGGTGCCCTTGGTGCTCATATAACGGCCGATCTTGTGATAATCCTCGGCCTCGACCGCCTCGAATGCCCGTTCCCAGGCCGCGACGCCAAAGCCTTCTCCCAGCTTGAAATAGCCGTCGGAAAATAACTCGATCGTATCGATGTCGGCCAGAGCGTAGGAGCGTGTCTCCACATGTTGGTCGGGCACGGCAAAGCCGTCGAGCCCGCCATAGGCCAGAGCCGGGCCGGTGACATTCTGGAAATCGCCCTGGGCATGGCAGATGCCGCCATGGACCAGCGCTTCGATTTCTGCAGCCGGAACGTCCGGCAGGTGCTGCCGGCAGGCCTTGAGCGCGCCGCTCTCGATCTCGGCGAGAACGCCAGGATCGGCAGTTTCCGCGCCGGCCTTCTGATGCCGCGTCCCCTGCCAGGTGACATCCCCCGCCAGCCGGTCGCAGGTGGCGATGTCCTGCCCCCTGGCCTCGAAAAAGCGAAAGGTCTCCCGGCGGAGGATGGCGGTGACATCGTCGAGCGGCTTGAGGACCTGCAGCACATCGGCTTCGTTGAGGCGCAGGCCGCTATCGCCCACCGCGACGATCTCGAGGCGGTCGCCAATGACCAGGGCGGCCATGACCGTGCAGCCGCCCCGCTGCTTCCAGTCCGCCGTGACGCGATCAAGCGCGTCATTGGCGACGTAGCGGTCGAGAATGGCTTTGCCGAGATAGTCGATGAAGTGCCGGCCGCCGGAAAACTGCAGGTCGGGCTGGCTGGCATCGCCCTGGGCCAGGATGAATTTTTCGATGGCGGCCTGGACGGTGCGGGAGGCGAACTGCCCGGACAGCATGCCGTCATAACGGGTGCCATTGCGATCGGTTACGCCGTCGATGACGGCGTAACCGCGATTGGGAATGATGACGAGACTGTCCTCATTGGCTTCTGGAGCGCTGAACTTCTTGCCCAGCGAAAAGGCTTCCAAGTGCTTCATTCGGATTATGGTCCCGTCATCGTTCAGTGTTTTTTCTTATTCGCCGATGGCCGTGCGCCACTGGCCGAGTACCGTTTCGGCACCGCCCAACTCGCTCAGCGGCTTGATCGAGATGACATTGACGTCGGCCAGGTTCGGAGTGCCCGGAGGCGATGCCACGTCGGTGCGCACAGAACGCCGGCCGATATCATTGGCGAGGACTTCCTGGGTCGACTTGGACATGGCCCAGTCGATGAAGGCCTTGCCGCCATCCGGGTTCGGCCCGCCTTTGACGAGGGCAACACCATCGGGCGTCGCCACCGTGCCATCGCTGAGCAGAACGACCCCGACCGGGGCGCCGCCCTGGACATATTCAAGGGCATTGTCTTCCAGCGTCAGGCCCATGGAGGTCTCGCCATCGGCAACGAAGCGCGGCACGGCGCCCGAGCTATCGGTGAACACGAAGTTCTTGGCGATCTCGGCATAGGTGTCCCAGCCTTCGTCACCGAAAATGGTCAGCACCGCCTGCAACTGCTGCATGGCCGAACCCGAACCATCGGCCCGCGCCGAGGCGATCTGGCCCTGCCATTGCGGATCGGCCAGCTCGGCCCAGCTCTTGGGGGCGTCTTCGAGCGAGAGCAGGTCGGTATTGACCGCAAGCACATAGACAACGGCGGTGTAGGGGGTCCAGGCATCATTGGCCACGAATTGCGGGTCGATCGTGTCGAATTCGGGCGGGGTATAGGGTTCGAGAATGTCGGCCAGCTCGGTCAGCTGACTTCCCGAAATCGACCAGATCACGTCGGCGGCCGGCGCCTCGGCCTCGGCGCGAGCGCGCCGGGCAATGTCGCCCGAACCCAGCTGCACGACCTCGGCCTTGAGCCCGGTTTCGGACTCGAACAGCGGCAGCAGCCGGTCGACGATGGACGATTTGTGCGCCGTATAGATGACGACCGCGCCTTCCTGGGCCTGCAGGGCCGGGCTTAACGCGGTGGTGGCGGCAAGCGCCAGGGCCATGCCCAGAAATGTTCTTTTTGCAACAATCATAGGTATCTCCTGTTCTCCCTTGATCAAACTATGATCGAGATTGATCATGGTGCAACATTTGGCTTGTTGCAAGACGAATATTATGTTTACGATTTGCGCCTTGGGCAAAGCGAGGGAGGGCGCGCATGGCTTATTTGACGGTTCGGGACGGCGTGAAGCAGTTCACCAATTTTCGGGCGCTGAACGCGGTTTCGATCTCGGTCGAGCGCGGGGAATTCTTTACGCTTCTGGGCCCGTCAGGCTGCGGCAAGACAACCCTGCTGCGGGCGATTGCCGGCTTCAATGACCTGACCAGCGGAGACATCACGCTCGATGGCCAGAACCTGCGCGCCATCCCCCCGCACAAGCGCGATATCGGAATGGTCTTTCAGGACTATGCGGTCTTTCCTCATCTCAGTGTCTTCGACAATGTCGCCTTCGGTCTCAAGCCAAGAAAGGTGCCGGCCGAACAGATCAGGACACGGGTCGCCGAAGCCCTGTCCGCGGTGCATCTGCAGGCCCTGGCGGAACGCCTGCCAGCGGCCATGTCGGGCGGCCAGCAACAGCGCATCGGCCTGGCGCGGGCCATGGTCATCAACCCGCAACTGCTGTTGATGGATGAGCCGCTCTCGAACCTCGATGCCAAGCTGCGCATCGAATTGCGCGAAGAAATCCGGGACATCCAGAAGCGTGTGGATATCGCCACCATCTATGTGACGCACGATCAGGAAGAGGCCCTGGCCATTTCCGACCGCATCTGCGTGATGAGCGCCGGCCAGATCGAGCAGATCGGCACCCCGCAGGAAATTTACGGGGACCCGCAGACCCTGTTCGTCGCCAATTTCGTCGGCACGCTCAACACCCTCGCCGACAGCGAAGGCCGGGCGGCATTGCTGTCGGCGCTGGGCCTGTCCGAACCCCGGGCCGCACACTGGACCGTGCGCCCCGAAAGGCTGTTTCTGGCCGAGAGCGGCCAAGCTGCGCCGCAGGGCGCGAGCGCTATCAAAGGTACGGTTCGAAAATTCACCTATCTTGGTCGCGAGGCCCATGTGCTGGTCGAGACACCGGCGGGCGGCGTGGTGGTGCAGGTCGCCAACCCGGCGCTGGGCGGCGTGCGGGAGCCGGGTGAGCCGGTGCAGGTGCTGTTCGAACGCGGCGCGCTGATGGCATTTGATGCCGACGGCAAGCGCCTCACCCTGGAGGGCTGAGCCATGCTGCGGCGTTTCGATTTCTGGACCCTGGTGATGGTGGCCACCTGGGCCATCCTCCTGGTGCTTCTGTTCATTCCCGTCGGTTCGGTGCTGTTGTCGAGCTTTTTCGACACCACCGGCAATGCCACGATCGACAATTATGTCCGGTTCTTTGCCGAGCCGCGCTTTCAGCGGGCCTTTGTCAATACGCTGGTGGTTGGTTTCGGCGGGCTGGCCGGGGCGCTGCTGCTGGGCTCGATCATGGCCTTCTGCATTTCGCGCTTCAAGATTGCGGGCAGCCGCTTCGTCTCGCTGCTGGCCATCCTGGCGCTGGTCTCGCCCCCCTTTATCGGCGCCTATTCCTGGATCGTGCTGTTCGGCGCCGGCGGCGTGGTTCGGGGTTTCCTGCGCGACTTCGGCATCACCATGCCGCCCATCTACGGCGTCGGTGGCATCCTCATCGTCTTCGCGCTGAAATTCTATCCCTTCGTCTATCTCATGGTCTCGGGCGCGCTCTCCAATGTGAACCGCTCGCTCGAGGAGGCTGCGGAAGGCCTTGGCCTGACGCCGCTGCAGCGCACGTTCAAGATTTCATTCCCGATGGTTTTCCCCGCCCTCACCGCCGGCGGGCTTCTGGCGCTGATCCAGTCGATTGCCGATTTCGGCACGCCGCGCCTGCTCGGGCGGGGCTATAACGTGCTGGCCACCGAAGCCTATACGCTCTACTCGGCCGAAGTCGGCTCGAACATGTCCATGGCCACCACGATCAGCGTGGTGCTGATCGCCGTGTCGATGATCTTCGTGCTGCTGCAGCGCTTCATGTCGCGCCGCAATGTCTATCATGGCAACCTGATCAACAAGCCGGCCAAGATCCAGCTCAAGGGCTGGCGCAATGTGCTGGCGCATTGCGCCGTCTATTTCATCGGCCTGTGCGGGGCCATGCCGGTGATCATCTCGATCATCTATTCCTTCCGCCGCACCAGTGGCCCGGTCTTCCAGGATGGCTTTGCGCTACAGAGCTATGAACGCATCCTGTTCAACCTCGGCGACGTGGTCCGCAATTCGCTGACCTTCTCGGCCTCCGCGGTGGTGATGATCGTCATCGTCGGCACCATTGTCGGCGTGCTGGTGGCCCGCCGCACGACGCTCAATACTTCGCTGCTCGATGGCGCCTTCATGATCCCCTATGTCATGCCCGGCATCGTCATCGGTATCGCCTATATCGCCGCCTTCAATACCGGTCCGCTGGTGCTGACCGGCACCGCCTCGATCATCGTGTTGTCCATCTTCATCCGCCGTCTGCCCTATACGGTGCGGACCACATCCTCGGCCCTGCGGCAGATTTCGCCCTCGCTGGAAGAAGCGGCGGTTTCCCTGGGCTACAGTCCGTTCCAGGCCTTCCTGCGCATCACCGTGCCGCTCATCGTGCCGGGCATCATCGCGGGCGGGATGCTCAGTTTCGTGACGGCCATCAATGAGTTGTCCTCGTCGCTGGTGCTCTATGTGGGCTCGACGATCACCATGCCGGTCCGCATTTACCTGCTGATCCTGGATGGCGATTTCGGTACGGCAGCGGCCATGTCCACCATTCTGCTGGTGCTCAGCGGCATCGCCGTCTACATCGCCTTCCGCCTCATGGGCCGCAACGAACAGGCCCTGCTCTGAACCATATCAGGCGGGCCTTGTGCCCGCCTGAAGGGGTTTGGCGCTAGATGGAGGTGCGGGCCTTGAGGGCCTGGCTCAATGTGCCTTCGTCCAGATAGTCCAACTCGCCCCCCACCGGCACGCCGTGGGCGAGGCGGGTGACTTTTGTCGCGGTTCCGGCCAGGCGGTCGGTGATGTAATGGGCGGTGGTCTGGCCTTCCACCGTGGCATTCATGGCAAGGACGATTTCGGCATAGTCGCCGGCGCGGGAAATCAGGCCTTCGAGATTGAGCTCGTCCGGCCCGACGCCATCGAGTGGCGACAGCACGCCGCCCAGCACGTGATAGCGCACGGCCCCGACCCCGGCGCGTTCGAGCGCCCAGAGATCAGCAACATCCTCCACCACGATCAGCAGGCCCGATTCACCGCGGCGCGGATCGGCGCAGATGGAGCAGGGGGACATGGTGTCGACATTGCCGCAGACCTCGCAACTGCGCACCGCGGCCACCGCCCGGTCAAGGGCGGCCGATAGCGGCAGCATCAACTGCTCCTTCTTCTTGATCAGATGCAGCACCGCCCGGCGCGCCGAGCGCGGGCCGAGGCCCGGCAGGCGGGCCAGGAGCTGGATCAACTGTTCAATTTCGGGTCCGCCGGAGGGCATGTGAGGTCACCGGGTTTCCTTCTCCCCTTGTGGGAAAAGGTGGCGCGTAGCGCCGGATGAGGGGCTTTTTGACGATGAGAAACAGCTTCAGTGAAGCTGTTTCCGGCGAAAAGGCCACGAGAGCTACGCTCGAATGGCAAGATGTGTCCAACAAACCCCTCACCCGCCCTTCGGGCACCCTCTCCCACAAGGGGAGAGGGGTAAGAGGCTTTCGTTCACCAGAGCGTTTTCAGGAAAAGTGGACACCACTTTTCTGGTGCGAAAACGTGACAAATCAAAAACCTGGAGCACTCTTTCTGATTGCATCAGAAAGAGTGCTCTAAAACGGAAACTTCATGCCGGGCGGGATGGGCAGGCCGGCGGTTACTTCGCTCATCTTGCGCTGCATTTCCGCTTCGCTCTTGCCCTTGGCATCGTTGAAGGCGGCGACGATCAGGTCTTCGACCATTTCGGCGTCTTCGGGCTTGAGCAGACCGGGATCGATCTTGAGACCCTTCATCTCGCCCTTGCCCGAAAGCGCCACAGTGACCATGCCGCCGCCCGAGCGGCCCTCGACGACCAGTTCGGCAAGCTCGGCCTGCATGGCCTCCATCTTGCCCTTCATCTCGCTGGCGGCCTTCATCATGCCCATGATGTCTTTCATTCGTCGTCCTCTTCGGGTGGGGGCGGGGGCAGGTCGGGAACGATGGCGGCTTCCTCGCGCACCGTCACATTGACCAGTTTGGCCCCTGGAAATGTTTCTAATATGGCCTTGACCAGCGGATCGTCATGCGCGGCCGCGGTGGCGGCCTGCTGCTTCTGCTCGGCCTCCTGGCGGATGGTCAGGCCCTCGGGTGGCCGTGTCGACACCATGACCAGCCAGCGGGCGCCGGTCCAGGCCTGCAGCCGCGCCGACAGGGTCGCGATAATCCCCGGATCGGTGCCTTCCGACAGGGCGACCTCGATCCGGCCCTCTTCGAAGCTGATGGGGCGCATCTGGCTTTCAAGGGCCAGCTTGACCAGAACGTCGCGCTTGGCGGTGGCCAGCGCGATCAGGTCCTTGTAGCTGCCGATCTGGGCCAGGGCCGGCTTGGCCACCGGCTGCGGTTCGCTGGCCGGAGGGACCGGGCTTGCAACCATGGCCGGGCCGGACTGGGCGACCTGGCGCAGGGCGGTCGGGCCGCCGCCGCCGGAGGGGCGGGGGGCGATAGCCGGTTGGGCGGGCGAGCTGGGGAGATTGCCCTGCTGGGTCAGCTTGGAAATGACCTCGTCGGGGCTCGGCAGGTCGGCGGCATAGGCCAGCCGGATCAGCGTCATCTCGGCGGCCTGCAGACCATTGCCGGCGCGGGCGGTTTCCTCATTGCCCTTGAACAGGATCTGCCAGGCCCGCGTCAGCGCCCGCATCGGCAGGCGATTGGCGAGATCGCGGCCCCGGCTGCGCTCGTCGGGCGTCAGGGCCGCATCGTCGGCAGCGGCCGGCACCACCTTGATGCGGGTGACGAGATGGGTGAATTCGCTGAGATCGGCGAGCAGGGTCTGCGGATCGGCGCCCAGATCGTAGAGCTCCCTGAGCGCCGTCAGGGCCTCGGCAACGCGCCCGGCCATGACATCCTCGAACAGGTCAATGACCTTGGCCCGGTCGCCCAGCCCCAGCATAGCCTTGACGGTTGAGGCTGAAACCGTGCCATTGCCATGGGCGATCGCCTGATCCAGCAGGCTCAGGCTATCGCGCGCCGAGCCTTCGCCGGCCCGCACGATCATGGCCAGGGCGTCGGGTTCGAAGCCGATGCCTTCCTGCGCCAGGATGGTCTCGAGATAGTTCGACATGATCTCGGCCGGAATGCGCCGGAGATCGAAGCGCTGACACCGCGACAGGATGGTGATCGGCACCTTGCGGATCTCGGTGGTCGCGAAGATGAACTTCACATAGGGCGGCGGCTCTTCCAGGGTTTTCAGCAGCCCGTTGAAGGCGGCCGTGGAGAGCATGTGCACCTCGTCGATCACATAGACCTTGTAGGGGGCCGAGACCGGGCCGTATTTGACCGAGTCGATGATCTCGCGGATATCGCCGATACCGGTATTGCTGGCGGCGTCCATTTCCACCACGTCGACATGCCGCCCCTCGATGATGGCGCGGCAATGCGTGCCCTCCTGGGAGAGGTCCAGCGTCGGGTGCGGACCGCTTTCGTCTTCGTAGTTGAAGGCGCGCGCCAGAATGCGGGCTGTCGTGGTTTTGCCCACGCCGCGCACGCCGGTGAGGATAAAGGCATGGTGGATGCGGTTCTGGGCAAAGGCATTGCCCAGCGTCTGCACCATGGCGTCCTGGCCGACCAGGGTCGAGAAATCGCGCGGGCGATATTTGCGCGCCAGCACCAGATAGGGGCTGGAAGCTGCCTCAGCCATACCGGACATCCCTCTGCGGGAAATGGGGGAATCTGCCTTGCTTCATGCCCGGACCTTAGGGCAAGCCGCGTCCGACCGCAAAAGCCAAGAGCCAATTCGCGGGGCCACAATGCCCAGTTGTGAACAGATGAGTAGGAGGCTGGCATCGACCCGTGAGGATCTCGTTGGGGCTGCTTCCTTCCGGACCTGACCCGGTTGGCGAGGAACACGTCCGCGCCAACCTCCCGGCGCCTATATGCGGATTATTGGTTTGGGATGCAAGAGGTGTGGTCAGCGTCCCGGACTGTCCACGGGTTGGCGCTGGCTTGAAAATTCGCGGCCGAAGGCTTCGAGTTCAAGCATGGGCGCGGAGCCCGGCGCGATACTGGCCGGATCGGTACCGACGATGCTGACCACCGCCTGCGCCTCGCCCTGCCAATCGAGGATCGGGACGGCGGCGGAGACCAGGCCCGGCATGAAGCGCCCGTCGACATGGGCATATCCTTGCTGGCGAATGGCCTGGATCAACCCCTCGATTCCATCCCGGGTTGGTTTGGCATCCGGCAAAAGGCCCGGATTCCGGCGCGCCAGCTTCAACTCCTCCTCGAGGTTCCGCTCGAGACCCGCGCGTGGATACCAGGCGAGAAATGCCCGACCCGACGCCGAGTTCAACAACGGCAATGAGGTGCCCAGGCCCATCGAGGTCACGGCGGGGACGGCGCCGCGCTCCCAGCGGACGACGGTGGCGCCGCCATTGCCCCAGACGGTCAGCAGCGCCGTCATCCCGGTCCGCAGCGACAGGGCACCAAGCCCGTCGGCGGTGCGGTTTACAAAGTCGTGGCGGGCGATGGCGGCAAGGCCCAACTGCATCGCGGCCGGACCGATGTCATATTGTCCGGAGCGCCCCTCCTGCCGGACGAGGCCCGTGGAAACGAAGGTCGTCAGGTAGCGATGCACCTTGCTCGGGGGCATACCGCATTCCCGTGCGATTTCGGTGAGCGTGGTGGCCCCGTTCAGGCCGGCCAGGTGCAGCAGGACCTTGAGCGCCGCTTCCAGTGATTTCGTGCCCTGCGCGCCGCTGCCGTTCATTGCCATCCCCAATTCCGTGCTCGCCATAGGCCATGGATTGTACCGAACCGCAAGCCGGGCCAAGAGTTGCATTTCTACATATTAGAATGAATTGCATAATATAGAAATTAGCTCTAGGGTCGCCCCAACCCGAAATGGCCGCGCATCACCGCGCCGATCAATGCCCAGGAGGTCCCGATGGCGTTTGTTTTCCCCCCGGCAGCCCAGCCCAGTGTCGCCGTGTTCGAAAGCGACCTGCGGTTTCCGGTGCGGCGCATTTTCTGCGTGGGTCGCAACTACGCCGCCCATGCACGCGAAATGGGCAAGGATCCTGACCGCGACCCGCCCTTCTTCTTCACCAAGCCAGCCGACGCCGTGGTCGACAGCGCCGAAGTGGTGGCCTATCCGCCCGAGACCGGCAATTTCCACTACGAAGCCGAACTCGTGGTCGCCATCGGCAAGGCCGGCTCCGACATCGCCGAGGCGCAGGCGCTGGATCACGTCTGGGGCTATGCGGTGGGCAATGACCTGACCCGCCGCGACCTGCAACTGGCGGCCCGGGAACAGGGGCGGCCATGGGACTGGGGCAAGGCCTTCGATCGCTCGGCCGTAATCGGACCGGTTCGTCCGGTGGCGCGCCACGGGCATTTTTCGAGCGGCGCCATCTCGCTGAGCGTGAACGGGCAGTCCCGCCAGCGCTCGGATATCGACCAGCTCATCTGGTCGGTCGAGGAGATCATCGCCATTCTCTCGCGGTCGATGACCCTGCAGCCGGGCGACCTGATCATGACCGGCACGCCCGAAGGCGTTGGCCAGCTTGTCCCCGGCGATGTCTGCGTTGTCGCCATCGAGGGGCTGGGCGAAATCTCGACGACCATCGGTCCGGCGCGATGACCCTGCGGCTGCACAATTTCTTTCGGTCTTCGACCTCGACGCGCCTGCGGGCTGCCCTCAACCTCAAGGGCCTGCCTTATGATTACGTCGGCTATTCGCTGCGGGACGGGCAAACCCGCACACCGCAATTTCTGGCCCTCAATCCGGCTGGGCTGGTCCCGGTTCTGGAACGGGACGATGGGGTGGTCCTGACCCAGTCGCTTGCAATAATCGAATGGCTGGAGGAGACAATGCCCACGCCGCCGCTGCTGCCGGCGGATGCGGACGGCCGCGCCCGCGTGCGGGCCCTCGCCTATATGCTGGCCTGTGAAATCCACCCGCTCAACAATCTGCGCGTGCTGCGCCGGCTGAACGAGCAGTTTGGCGCGGACGAGGCTGCGCAGGAGGCCTGGTTTGTTCATTGGGTCAAGGCAACATTCGATGCGTTCGAGATCAGCCTGGCATCGAGCGCCGCCACCGGCCGCTACTGCCACGGCGATGTGCCGGGCCTGGCCGATATCTGCCTCTATGCGCAGGTCTGGAACAATCGTCGCTTTGCCATAGACGGCAGCGCCTGGCCGACCATCGACCGCATTTTTGCCGCGCTCGACGCGCTCCCCGCCTTTCGTGATGCCGCACCGCCCAATCAACCCGACGCCAGCTAAGAGGAGACGGCCATGAAAGACGCGACGCCCGCCCATGCCATGCAGCCCGAAGAGACGCCGGAGCTCAAGGCGCTCTACAAAGGCTTTGAGGCCGAAAGCCTGATGCCGCTCTGGACGCAGCTGGGCGATCTCATGCCGGTTCATCCCAAGCCGCGGGCACAGGCCCATGTCTGGAAATGGGCCAATCTGCTGCCTCTGGCCGAAGCTTCTGGCCGCCTGGTGCCGGTCGGGCGGGGCGGGGAGCGGCGCGCCATCGGCCTTGCCAATCCAGGGCTGGCGCCGCACGCCTATGTCACGCCCACGCTCTGGGCCGCTATCCAGTATCTGGGGCCCAGGGAAACCGCGCCCGAACACCGCCATGCCCAGAATGCCTTCCGCTTCGTGGTCGAGGGTGAAGGCGTATGGACCGTGGTCAATGGCGATCCGGTGCGGATGAGCCGGGGCGACCTGTTGCTGACGCCGGGCTGGAATTTTCATGGCCATCACAATGATACCGACCAGCCCATGGCCTGGATCGACGGGCTCGACATTCCGTTCAGCCACCACAACGATGTCGGCTTTTTTGAGTTCGGGTCCGAGCGGGTGACCGATTATGCGACCCCGAACTTCTCGCGCGCAGAGCGGCTTTGGGGCCATCCCGGCCTGCGCCCGCTTTCGGGCCTGCGCGATGCGGTCAGTTCGCCCCTCAGCGCCTATCGCTGGGTGCATACCGACGCGGCCCTGACCGAACAGCTTCTGCTCGAGGACGAAGGCCAGCCGGCAACGCTGGAGCCGGGCCATGCCGCCATTCGCTACGTCAACCCGACCACCGGGGGCGATGTCATGCCCACCATTCGCTGCGAGTTCCACCGCCTGCGCGAGGGCGGCTCGACACCGGCGCGGCGGGAGGTCGGTTCGTCGGTCTTTCAGGTGTTTGAAGGGCAGGGCAGCGTCAGTCTCAACGGCACGGTTCACACGCTCGAAAAGGGCGATCTCTTCGTTGTGCCATCCTGGGTAAGCTGGTCGCTCGAGGCGCAGAGCCAGTTCGACCTGTTCCGTTTTTCCGATGCGCCGATCATGGAGCGGCTCAGTTTCATGCGCGTCCAGGTCGAGGGCGAAATGCCGTGAGCCTCGGAGCCGCCCAATACGCCCTGCGGCAGAGACAGGGCGCGGGTGCGCGCTATGACGCGGCCGGTGCCCCGCATGACGACCTGCTGCTGGTGCGTCGCGGCACGGCCTATTGCGCCCGCAATCTCAATGCGCTCAGCGACGACGCGCTGGCAGAACCATCACCGCGACAGGGTCTGAGCCAGGGTGCGCTGGTTGTCGGCCTTTGCCTTGAGGCGCGAAGCCTGGCGCATCATCTGCAATGGGCGCGAACCGGGCTGGCGCCGGAGGAGGACGCGATCCTGGGATACGCGCCTGCCGACCTTGAGCTGGGCAGTACCTTGCCGCCGCGCGCCATTCGCACGCTGTTCGATCACAGTTGCGTGCACCTTGATGTCGAATGGCGCGATCTCAGCGATGCCGACTGGACAAAATACCTGCCTGGCGATCCCGGCCGCCGTGTTGCCGAGACCCCGGGGCAGCGCGCCCGATCGATCTGGATCGCCGGCTTCCAGCTTGCCGCGCGGCCGCGCCTGGCGGATGTGCCGGAACGTCTGCGGGAGGCGGTGACCTTGGCCCGAGGCGGCCAGAGCATCACCCCTTGACCTTCCCACCGGTGGAAGGTTCATAGCATTTGGCGACACCGCGAAGGACGTCGCCGCCATGCCGAAATTCAACTTTTTCAGCCGCACCGGAAAGCCGCGGCGCCCATCGTCCGATCGGCGGGCGCTGGCGCGCCAGTTCGCGGTCTGGCTGGTTGCGGTTGCGGCGATCCTGAGCATGGGGCTGCATCACGCGGCCATGGCTGCACCCGCGCCGGTCCACCACGCGCCGATGGCCATGCACGCCCATGACGGCATGCCACCCGCGCCCGCGGCACCGCATACGGTCATGATCTGCTGTGGGCTCGGCATGTGCCTTTCCGGCCTGCCGGTTTCCGGGCCGATCGCGCTGGAGCGGCGGCCACTGCCAATGGGACGAGCCATTGCCGGCAGTCTCGACCGGCGCTGGACCCCCGGCCTTATCGAACGCCCGCCAAAGTTCCTGTCCTGAACCCCGACCACAAAACGCAATCAAGGATATTGGAAATGACACTGATCAATCGGGCGCTTGCCGCCTCCGTCTTCGTTCTCGCCGCCTCCCTGCCAGCCTTGGCGCAGGACGCCCATGCGGGCCATGACATGGCCGCCATGGGCGGCAAGGGTGGCGCCGACCTGCCTGACATCTGCCTTGTGGAAGAAGGCCACGACGCCATGGCCGCGGGCATGGGCATGGACCATGCGGGGATGGACGAAGCCCATACCGATCTCATGTTCGGCATGGACGAGACCAACCGGCAGATGATGCAGGCCATGCAGGTCGAGGATATCGACGTGGCCTTCGTTTGCGGCATGATCCCCCACCACCAGGCGGCGATCAACATGGCCAAGGCCGAGCTCGAACACGGTGACAATCAGTGGGCCCGCGACATGGCCCAGAAGATCATCGATGCCCAGGAGCAGGAAATCGCCGACATGTTGGCCTGGCTCGAGGGCGAAGGGACCAACGAATAGCAGTGCTGCCGGGCGCGCCTTGGGCGCGTCCGGACTTCATGCCGGCGTTTTGGGTGCCGGCGGCGTGACCGGGCCGCGATAGCGCATTGCGTCGATGAACAGTTGGAAAGCGGCCGAGTGCTGGCGATTGGGATAGTAGAGATGATAGCCCTCGAATGTGGGCATCCAGTCGCCGAGGACCTGCACGAGCGCACCTGACTGCAGCAACTCGTAGGTGACGTCTTCCGGGACGCAGCCGATTCCATGCCCGGCCAGGGCGGCTTTCAGCACGTGCGCGGAGCCATTGAAGGCCAGCTGACCATCCACCCGCACGTTGAGCCTGCGGCCGTCCTTTTCGAACTCCCAGGCGTAAAATCCGCCATAGGAAATCAGCCGCAGATTGATGCAGTTGTGCCCGGTCAACTCGTCGGGGCTGCGCGGAATGGGCCGGTCGGCAAAGTAGCTTGGGGCCGCCACGACGGCCATGCGCCAATCCGGGGCAATGCGGGTGGCAATCATGTCGCGGGCCACTTCCTCCCCCAGCCGCACGCCCGCGTCATAGCCCTTTTCGACGATATCGATCAGCCCGTTCTCGACATCGACTTCCACCCGGATTTCGGGATAGCGGGCGGCAAAGGCGTCCAACCGCGGCCAGATCGCCGTCTTGAGCGCATGATCGCTCGAATTGATGCGAATGGTGCCCGCAGGCACATCGCGCAGGTCAGACAGCGCCTGCAACTCGGCATTGATTTCATCCAGATGCGGACCGATGCCGGCCAGCAGGCGCCGCCCCGCATCGGTGGGCGTGACGCTGCGGGTGGTGCGGGTGAGCAGGCGCATGCCGATCCGCAGTTCAAGATTGCGAATGGTGCGGCTGAGCGCGGACTGCGAGGTGCCCAGCTTGGCAGCGGCCGCGGTGAAACTGCGTTCCTGCGCCACGGCAATCAGGGCGGTCAGATCATTGAGATTTTCGCGCATGGATTAATATCCCAAATGCATAAGTACAATCGAATTTGACCGGATTATCGACAAAAGGCCAGAGGCCTAAGATGCATCGTGGATCGGCCTAACGATCTCAAACGCACAAAGGAGCCCGCCATGCAGACCCGCACACTTGGCAAGAACGGATTGACGGTATCGGCCATGGGCCTCGGCTGCATGGGCATGAGCCAGTCCTATGCACCCTTTCCCGACCGGCAGACCTCCATCGACCTGATCCGCGCGGCAGTTGATCGCGGTGTGACCTTTTTCGATACCGCGGAAGTCTATGGCCCTTTTACCAATGAAGAGCTGGTGGGGGAGGCGTTGCGGCCGCTGCGCGACCGGGTGATCATCGCCACAAAATTTGGTTTTGCCTATGAGAACGGCAAGTCGATCGGCCCCGACAGCCGCCCGGAAAACATGCGCCGGGCACTCGAAGGCTCGTTGCAGCGGCTGGGCGTCGAAACCATCGACCTCTATTACCAGCATCGCGTCGATCCGAACGTGCCCATCGAAGATGTGGCCGGAGAAGTCAGCCGCTTCATCGCCGAGGGCAAGGTGCGCTATTTCGGCATGTCGGAAGCCGGGCTCGACACCATCCGGCGCGCCCACAAGGTGCAGGCCGTCACCGCGCTGCAGAACGAATATTCGCTGTGGTTCCAGCGCCCGCCCGTGCTCGACCTGTGCGAGGAACTGGGCATCGGCCTGGTGCCCTATAGCCCGCTCGGCAAGGGTTTCCTGACTGGCAAGATCGATGCAGACCGGACCTTTGCATCCACCGATATCCGCAGCACCATTCCCCGTTTCCAGCAGGAGGCGCGGGTGGCAAACCAGGCAATTGTCGAACTGCTGACCATGATCGGCGACGAGCGGTCTGCAAGTCCGGCCCAGGTGGCGCTTGCCTGGCTGATGGCCCAGAAGCCATGGATCGTGCCGATCCCCGGCACCACGAAGCTGCATCGCCTCGAGGAAAATCTGGCCGCCGTGGACCTGGTCCTGTCAGCGGACGACCTTGCCCGCATCGATGCGGCGGCGGCGGAGATCAAGATCGAAGGTGCCCGCTATTCGGAAGCTGCCGAGAAAGCCACGGGACTGTGAGCCAACCATGACCGCAAGCAGCGCGACAAAGCCCGGTGGCCCAGCCATGGCCGTCCCACAGGACATGGCGCGGCCCCTGCTCGGCATCGGGCTCGCCGTTTTGGCGACGGTGCTGTTTGCGGCCCATGACGTGGTCAATAAGCACCTCTTGGCCAGCTATGATGTGCCATTGGTCTCGGCCATGCGTTACCTGGTCCACCTGATGCTGATGGTCGCCATTCTCGGGCCGGTGCAGGGCCGCCAGCTGGTCACGACGCAAAGGACGGGCCTTGTCGTCGTGCGCGCGCTGTGCCTCGTGGTAGCGACCCTGTTCATGGGCCTGGCGCTGCAATTGATGCCATTGGCAGAGACCACGGCCATCATCTATCTCTCGCCGATCATGGTCGTGCTTCTTGCTCGCCCGATCCTGGGCGAACAGATCGGCCTGTTCGGCTGGATCGGCGCCATCGGCGGCTTTGTGGGGGTCCTGCTGATCGTCCGCCCCGGTGGCGGGCTCGATCCATTGGGCGTCGTCTTTGCCCTGTGCAATGTCGGCGTCACCGTCGCCTATTACCTGCTGTCCCGCATCCTGGCGCGCAGCGAAAAGACCCTGGCCCTGTTGTTCTATTCGGCCCTGGCAGGCGCAGTCTGCTTCGGTCTTTTGGCGCCATGGTACTGGTTCGGCACCATGCCCAGTGCTCTCGACCTGTTGCTATTTGCGAGCCTCGGCGTGCTTGCAGCGCTTGGCCATTATTGCTTCACCGCTGCCTATCGCCACGCCCCGGCCTCGGTCCTGGCACCCATCAGCTATGCCCACCTGTTGTGGGCCGGGGTTTTGGGCTGGATTGTCTTCAACCAGTTTCCCGATGCCATTGGCCTTGCCGGCATGGGGCTGATCGGAGCGGCAGGCGTTCTGGTCGCGCTGCATTCATCCCGGCGCCGCAAGGGCTGAGACGGTTTAGCGGGTGGGGCGCGGCGCATCCCGCCATTGGCCGGGGGCCAGTCCGTCCAGGGACCAGTCGCCGATGCTCCAGCGCACCAGGCGCAGGGTCGGCAGGCCGACGGCGGCCGTCATGCGGCGCACCTGCCGGTTACGCCCCTCGCTGATGGTCAGCGAAAGCCAGCTATCGGGCACGCTCTTGCGATAGCGCACCGGCGGATCGCGCGGCCAGAGGTCTGGAGCTTCGATCTGCTGGGCCTGGGCAGGGCGGGTCCGGCCATCCTTGAGGTCGACGCCAGCGCGCAATCGGTCGAGAGCCGCCGCATCGGGTTCGCCCTCCACCTGCACCAGATAGGTCTTGGGCAGCTTGAACCTGGGGTCCGAAATGCGCGCCTGCAGCTTGCCATCGTCCGTCAGCAGCAGCAGGCCTTCGCTGTCCTTGTCCAGCCGGCCGGCCGGATAGACGCCCTTGACGGCGATGTAGTCGGCCAGGGTCGCGCCCTCGCCGGTAAACTGGGTCAGCACGTTATAGGGCTTGTTGAAAACAATGAGGCGCGTCACGTCGTCCGGTCGCTGCTGGGCTGGGAGCCATGGGGGCGGGGTGGGTGTACCAGGGTCACCAGCACCACCGATATCATCATCAGCAGATACCATGAACCCAGTTTGCCCCAACTGACCAAGGTCCAGCCGTTTGCCTGCTCGGGATAGATCCAGGCGCGGCTCCAGGTGCCGATATTTTCTGCGATCCAGATGAAGAGCGCCACTAGCAGGAAAGCGAGCAGCATGGGCATGACATGGCGGAAGCGAAACACCCGGTAATGCATGACGCTGCGCCCGTAGAGGACGGCGATCGCGGCGAAGAGGAACCATCGGAAGTCGAAGATGAAATGGTGCGAGAAGAAATTGGCATAGATGGCGACGGCCAGGAGCGCCGTCGTCCAGACCGGCGGATAGCGGGTGAAGGTGATGTCGAAGATGCGCTGGATGCGGGCCATGTAGGAGCCGACACAGGCATACATGAAGCCCGAAAACAGCGGCACGCCACCGAGGCGGAAGACGGCATCCTCGGGGTAGATCCAGGACCCGGCAGCGGTCTTGAACAGTTCCATGCCGGTGCCGACAACGTGGAAGATGAGGATGACGCGCGCTTCGTCCAGGGTTTCCAGCTTGAAGATGATCATCCCGGCCTGGATCGCCAGCGCGGCAATGAACCAGAGGTCGTAGCGATTGAGACCGATCTCGGGCCAGTAGAGGCTTGTGACGAGAATCATCGCCAGCATCAGGCCGCCAAACAGGCATGCCCAGGCCTGCTTGAGCCCGAAAACCACGAACTCCACGAGGCCATCGACAACCCGCCCGCGCGGCAGGCGGGCCAATACGCCATGGGCCGCGTCGTCGATCGCCGCTTCCACACTCGTGAACCGATTGGCCATGCCCCGCCCTTGCCCGAACCACTCGGTCTGGTTATGCCCTTTTGAAAGGCGCCGAATTGTGGCGCGCCGCTTGCCGCGGCACAACCAGGAGCAGACATTGGCCAAACGCCGTCATCCAACCTCGTTGCGCACCTCGGGCGAGGACATCGCCGTCTCCCGCAAGGCTCCCGATACGCCCCAGACGCGAAGCGCGGCCTATCGCCTGGCCTTTGCCGACGATGAGTTCATGACGTCCGAGGATACGCGTGGCGTCCGCTTCCAGCTCGAATATCTCAAGCCCGAATTTCGCCTGCGCGAGCATGGCATCAATTCGACCGTCGTGCTGTTTGGCGGCGCGCGCATTCCCGAGCCCGGCAAGCCGGCCTGGGCGGCGCGCAATGAAGTGCAGAAGAAAAATCTTGAGGCCGCCTCCCGCTATTACGAGGAAGCCCGCCGCTTTGCCCAATTGGCGTCGCTGACCTCGGCGGCACTCGACTATAAGGAATTCGTGGTGGTTACCGGCGGCGGGCCGGGCGTGATGGAGGCGGGCAACCGCGGCGCCGCCGACGTCGATGCCCCCTCGATCGGCCTCAATATCGTGCTGCCGCACGAACAGGCGCCCAATCTTTATGTCACGCCGGACCTGTCGTTCAATTTCCACTATTTCGCCACCCGCAAGATCCACTTCCTGATGCGCGCCAAGGCCGTGGCCGTGTTTCCGGGCGGGTTCGGGACGCTGGACGAGTTCTTCGAGACGCTGACCCTGATCCAGACCGGCCGCATGGACCGTATTCCGCTCCTGCTGTTCGGCAAGGAATTCTGGACCCGGGTGATCAATCTCGAGGCCCTGGCCGAAGCGGGCACCATCTCCCCCGACGATCCGGACCTGTTCGCCGTGGTCGATACCGCCGAGGAAGGCTGGGACGTGGTGCGCCAATTCCACAACCTGCCGGCCGTATCGCTGCCCGAGATCAGCCCGGAATAAATGCCGGCCCGCAGGGCGGACCTGCACCGGCCCGGCTGGGCAAGCCTTAACCGCAATGCCACACTGTGCCGCTAAAGTGACCGGCAACAGACCGTGGGGATGCGCGCGTGGAACATTTTGATCTGGTGGTCATCGGTTCGGGGCCTGCCGGGCGCCGCGCGGCCATACAGGCGGCAAAGCTGGGCCGCTCGGTGCTGGTGGTCGAAAACCGGCTGCGCCTGGGCGGCGTATCGGTCCATACCGGCACCATTCCATCCAAGACCCTGCGCGAAACCGTGCTCAACCTCTCCGGCTGGCGCGAGCGCGGATTTTACGGCCTGTCCTATCGCGTCAAGAAGGACATCGAGGGCAAGGATCTCGGCGCCCGGCTGCGCAAGACGCTGGACTACGAGATCGAGGTGCTGGAGCACCAGTTTGCCCGCAATGGCGTGCGCACCTTTGGCGGCATCGCCCGCTTCCGGGACGACCACCATATCTGCGTGACCGATCATGCCGGAGAGGAACACGTCTTCGGCTTCGACTTTGCCGTCATTGCTGTCGGCACTGCGCCCTTCCGTCCGCCAACCATCGCCTTTGACGATCATACGGTGATGGATAGCGACAGCCTCGTCTCCGAACTGCGGGTGCCGCGCAGCCTGACCGTGGTCGGCGCCGGGGTGATCGGCATCGAATATGCGACGATCTTTTCGGCGCTCGACGTGCCGGTCACCATCATCGAGCCACGCGACAATTTCCTCGATTTCATCGACCGCGAGATCATCGAGGAATTTACCCATGACCTGCGTCAGCGCGGCGTCACCATCCGCCTCGGCTCCAAGGTCGAACGCGTCGAGCGCGATGGGCAGGGCTGGGCCATCGCCATCATGACCGATGGCCGGCAGGTGCGGTCTGACATGCTGCTCTATGCCGCCGGCCGGGTGGGCGCCACCGCCGATCTGGGCCTCGATTGCTGCGGGGTCGAGCCGGACGAACGTGGACGGCTCAAGGTCGATCCCGACACCTTTCAGACCCAGATCCCGCATATCTATGCCGCTGGCGATGTCATCGGCTTTCCGGCACTGGCCTCGACCTCGATGGAGCAGGGCCGTATCGCCGCGCTGCACGCTTTTGGCGCCAAGATGCCGCCGGCTCCGGATTTCTTCCCCTATGGCATCTATGCCGTGCCCGAAATTTCCACTATCGGGCTGACCGAGGCGCAAGTCCGCGTGCAGAATATTCCCTACGAATGCGGCGTGGCCCGCTTCCGCGAAACTTCGCGCGGGCACATCATGGGCCTGCAATCGGGCATGATGAAGATGATCGTGTCGCTCGAGACCCGCAAACTGCTCGGCGTGCATATCGTCGGCGAGGGCGCGACCGAGCTGATTCACATTGGCCAGGCGGTGCTGAACCTGGGCGCCACGCTCGACTATTTCGTTGAGAACACCTTCAACTACCCGACCCTGGCGGAAGCCTACAAGATCGCCGCGCTCGACGCCTGGAACCGCATGCCGCGGGTGACGCCGGTGGCCCCCGTCGCTGACAAGGCGACCGCGACGCCCGATGCCAGCGCGGAGACGCCAGCACCGGGCAAGGAATAGGCGTCCGCCTCAAGCCCTGGAACCGGCGCTGCCCTCGGACCTGACCCGGGGGACGACCTAGTAACTCTTTTCCGGCAGCGGGATGAACTCGGTCTCGTCCGGGACGGGGCCGAAGCGGGCCTGTTTCCAGTCTTCCTTGGCCTGCTCGATCCGCTCCTGGCTGGAGGAGACGAAATTCCACCAGATATAGCGCGGCCCTGCGAGCGCCGTGCCGCCGAGGAACATCATGCGCGCGGGCGATGTCGCGGTCACGGTAATGGCATCGCCGGGCCGGAAGACCAGGAGGCGCGGGCCCTCGAAACTGTCCCCGGCGATGTCGATCGTGCCGCTGACCAGGTAGATCGCCCGCTCTTCATAGTCGGGGTCGAGCGGCGCGCTCATGCCCTCGCCCAACTGCACCTCGACATAGAACCAGTCCGAAGTGGTGCGCACCGGCGCCGTCTTGCCGAAGGCACTGCCGGCAATGATGCGAGCAGCAAAGCCGGTATCGCTGACATTGGGCAGCGTATCGGCGGCAAAGTGCTGGAAGCTGGGGTCGATTTCTTCCCGCCCCTCGGGCAGCGCGATCCAGCTCTGCAGGCCCAGCAAGGTGTGGCCATCGGCGCGCTCGACATCGGGCGTGCGCTCGGAATGGGCGATGCCGCGCCCCGCCGTCATCAGGTTCATGGCGCCTGGGCGGATGTCCTGGATATTTCCCTCGCTGTCGCGATGGGTGATCTTGCCGTCGAAGAGATAACTGACCGTCGCCAGCCCGATATGAGGGTGGGGTTTGACGTCCATGCCCTGGCCGGCAAGGAACTGCACCGGCCCGAAATGGTCGAAGAAGATGAACGGGCCCACCATCTGCCGCTTGCCATGGGGCAGTGCCCGCCGCACCGGGAAGCCGCCGCCCAGATCGCGCGTACGCGGCACGACCACCAGTTCCAGCGCGTCGCAGCTTTGCTTGTCTCCGGCAATGGGATCGTAATCGGGCAACCAGGTCATGGGTGTCTCCTTTCATCCCGAGACTGACGCCGGACTGGCCCGATGTCGAGGCGGCACAGGGATGTGACCAGGGGTAAGGGGTTTGGCGTGGGCAATCAGCCCGGACGCTGCGCACCGCTGCTCTGATTGGCCAGCCCGCTGATGGCAGCCCGCAGCGCCGCCGGCTTGACCGGCTTGGTCACCACGGCAATCCCGCGGTCCTCGGCCAGGGTGCGGACTGCCGGGCTCCGGTCGGCGGTGACCAGCGCGGCCGGCAGGTGGCCACCCACATTGTGCCGCAGCCATTCGATGGCATCGAGGCCCGAGGTCTGGTCGAGATGATAGTCCATGAGCACCAGATCGGGATACCAGCCTTCGAGCAGGCGCTCCCGGTCGATCTGCTTGAGCGAGAGGGCGGTGCGCACCTCGCAGCCCCAATGGGTCAGCAGCCCCTCCATGGCTTCGAGAATGGCGCGTTCATTGTCGACGCACAGCACCTTGAGATTGAGCGTGCCGACAACCGGCTCGGCGCCTGTATTGCCGCCCGTTGCGCCGAGCCGCGCATTGCGCTGGATCGGCAGATAGAGCGAAAAGCGCGAGCCGCGGCCCTCGACGCTGTCGAGTTCCAGCGTCAGGCCAAGGGCGGCGACAAGACGTTGGACGATGGACAGGCCCAGCCCGAGGCCCTGCGCCATGCGCGCCCCGCGTTCGAGCCGCGAAAATTCGGCAAAGACCAGTCTGTGCTGGTCTCGATTGAAGCCGATGCCGGTATCGACCACGTCGAGGCGCAGCCGGTTGCCGCGCCGCCGCACGCCCACCAGCACCTTGCCGCCGGACGGCGTGTATTTGATCGCATTGGAGACCAGGTTCTGAACGATCCGGCTTACCAGGGTCCGATCTGCCAAGATGGCGCTGCGCGAAGCGACGATGCGCAGCGAAATGCTGCGTTCGCGCGCCATGGGGGCGAATTCGACCTCGATTTTCTTGAGCAGGTCCTGCGTTCCCACCACGGTCGGCGCGGGCTTGAGCGCGCCGCTGTCGATGCGGGAAATGTCGAGCAGGGCCGACATGATGTCCTCCACCGCCGTCAGCGACGCCTCGATCGAATTGGCCAGGTCGGCAAAGGCCGTGGACTTGGCGCGCTCGATCAGCGTCGAGGTGTAGAGGCGCGCCGCATTGAGCGGCTGCAGCAGGTCATGGCTGGCCGCGGCCAGAAACCGGGTCTTGTCATTGTTGGCGGCGTCGGCCTTGGCCCGGGCCTGCTCAAGCTCGGCATTGACCAGTTGCAGGGCCGCCGTGCGTTCCTCCACCCGCCGCTCCAGCGTCTGGTTGACCTGCGCGACCTGCGTTTCGGCCAGGGACCGGTCGGTGACGTCGGCAAAGCTGATGACCAGGCCCCCATTGGGTAGGCGGCTCGAATGAAATTCCAGCGTCTGGCCCACGCCGCCGCGCCTTTGGCTGATCGTCGTGGGGGCGGAGGTGAGCAGGTTGATGCGCTCGATGGCCAGCCGGGCCGCGTCTCCCTCACCGAGGTCGCCGCGCTCGGCCATGAACAGGGCCAGGTCGAACAGCGCCGTGCCCGGGCGGGTCAGGTCGGCCGGCAGGTCGAGCAGGTCATTGTAGCGGGTGTTGGAGGTCACCAGCCGCAGCCCGGCATCGAACACCGCGATCCCTTGCGGAATGTGGTTTATTGCCAGCCGTAGGGCGGTCGCCGGGTCTTCCGGATGCAATGGCATGAGCGTGTCGGTGGGGCCTTGAATTGTTGTTCTTCCGGTTATCGGCCCGGCGGCGCTGCGGCGCAAGGTGACCTTCGAACCATTGCTTTTACCGAAAACTCGGGGCAATCCTTAGGTTCGGCTGGCACCAAAGCCGAGTCAAAGGGCCAAACATCAAGCGAGAGGGCTAACAATGAGCGGCTTCGTCAAAGAATTCCGGGACTTTGCAATCAAGGGTAACATGATCGACCTGGCGATCGGTGTGATCATCGGCGCTGCCTTCGGCGCCATCGTCTCCTCGATTGTCGACGACATCTTCATGCCGCTCATCGGCCTGATCATCGGCGGGGTCGATTTCTCCAATCTCTTCGTCGTGCTCTCCAACCCCAACAACGTGGCCGTGCAGTCCGTTGCCGCCGCCAAGGAAGCCGGCGTTTCGACCCTCAATATCGGCCTGTTCATCAACGCCGTGGTCAAGTTCACCATCATTGCCTTCGTGCTGTTCCTGGTGGTCAAGGGCATCAACTCGATGAAGCGCGAAGCGGCCAAGGAGCCGGTGGAAACCGCGCCTGCGCCGACCAAGGAGGAAATCCTCCTGACCGAAATTCGCGACGCCCTGCGCGCCGGCAACAAGACCTGATCGACGTCATAGGCCGGCTCGTCCGGCCTATTTCGCGGCGACAGAGTAGGAATAAATGCAGTTGACGGCCCGCTAATAGGCAAATATACAATTTTACGTAGGTAGTGCATCCTACGGATTCATCGTATCGGACGGCGCGACCACTTAGTTCAAACTACCAAGACGGACACCCGGGCAGGGGTGTATCGGGCAGGCGCCTTGCGTCTGCACGGCAGGATTTGATCGCCCGGTGGACCGGTATTGCATGGCAACGTGAGGCACTGACACCATGAATACTCAATACTACCATTCCTATCTCAATCGCGACCGCCTGGTTCATATCGTCGATGCTGATCCGGGCACCTGCGAGGCACTCTCCATCCTGTTTCGGCTGGAAGGGTTTCAGACGACTTTCTCTGTCGAGCCGGCGCATTTCCTGTCGGCACTGGAGCGCCGCCGGCCCGACGTGGCGGTGATCAATCTGACCATCGGGGAGGAGTCCGGACTTGTCCTGCTCCGCCGGATCAAGGCGCTGCGCTCCGGCACTGCAGTGGTGATGATCGACAATGCCCCGCACATGGAGGCGGCGGTGACGGCAATGAAACTGGGCGCCAATGATGTCATCGCCAAGCCGGTGGACAGCGAATATCTGCTCTCGGTGGTGCGTGACGCGCTGCGCCGGGACGTGCATCTGGGGGCCATGCAGGATGGCCGCCGGCCGGTCGAGGTGCGCGGCTTCGGTCAACTGACCCCGCGCGAGCGCGAAGTCCTGCAACTGATCACCAATGGCCAGTCCAACAAGGAAGCGGGGCGCGAATTGGGCATTTCCCCACGCACCATCGAGGTGCACCGCGCCCGGGTGATGGAAAAGCTGGGCGCCCGCAACACCGCCGACCTCATGCGCATCGTGTTGACTTCGTAGCGTATAGAAGTCGCTCCAGTGGAGCGATTTTAGCGGAGAAGGCCATGAGAGCTATGCTCGAATGGCACGGGCGTGAAGAAATCGCTCCAGTGGAGCGATTTTAGCGGACTTCGAAGGCGGTCGCGCAGCGGGGAGCGGCTCCGGTGGAGTCGGTCCAGTCGAGAAGGCCATGAGAGCTGCGCTCGAATGGCGCGGGCGTTGGCTTGCAGGGTTGATACGCCGGGATGCTCGCCAGAACAGTGGTCTCTCGTTCGGCGGCGTGGAGGATTTGCCTGGGCAGGGGCGGCGGGATCCTGCGTCGGCGGGTTGCCGGCGGCGAGGCCCTGTGTCGAAAGTCCGTAGGCGCACGACTGCCGCGCATCGGCAGGCCATGGCGCATCACCGCCGAATGAGCAGCTCTGCCTCTCCCGCGAGAGCGGCGTTGGCATCTCGCCCATTACTATATCTGGTGCGCAAGGGGCTTGCTTCAAGACCCCGCCTCCAGGCTAATCAGTGAGCCCCAACTGGAGGCACGCCATGACCGATCATGCCGTTATCATCGCCGGCGCCGGCCCCACCGGGCTCATGCTTGGCGCCGAACTGCGTCTCGGCGGAGCCGATGTGCTCGTCATCGAAAAGCGCAGCGATGCGCTGCGCGTCCAGCCCGGGGCACTTGGCCTTCATGCGCGCACGATCGAACTCCTTGACCAGCGCGGCATAGCCGGCCGCTTCCTCGCCGAGGGCACACCCATGCAGGTCGTCGGCTTTGCCGGTGCCCGGCTGGACATCAGTGACTTTCCCACGCGCCACAACTATGGCCTGTCGCTCATCCAGAAGCACAGCGAGCGCCTGCTCGGCGACTGGGCGGAGGAACTGGGCGTGCCCATCCTGCGCGGCGTGGCGATCGAATCGCTGACCCAGGACGGCACCGGCGTTTCGGTGCAGTTGAGCGACGGCCGCGAGTTGCGCGCCGGCTTTCTCGTCGGCTGTGACGGTGGCCGGAGCCTCGTGCGCAAGGCGGCCGGTATCGGTTTTCCGGGCTCGGACGCCACCCTCAGTCACCTGCTGGCGGAGGTGGATATGGCGGTCGAACCGCCCTTCGGCCTGCGCAGTGATGCTATCGGCACCCACGCTCTGAGCCAGACCGAGACCGGCAAGGTGGGTGTGATGGTCACTGAGGGGGCCATCGGCAGCGGCCCGGTCACGCTCGATCACCTGCGCGCGGCGCTGGTGGCGCATTACGGTACCGATTTCGGTATGTCCAACCCGACCTACATGACCCGCTTCACCGACATGACGCGGCAGGCGGACCAATACCGGAAGGGGCGGGTGCTGCTGGCGGGCGACGCTGCCCATATCCACTATCCGGCCGGCGGGTTCGGCATGGGCATTGGCCTGGCCGATGCGGTCAATCTGGGCTGGAAGCTGGCACTTGTGGCGAACGGCGAGGCTCCCGGTTCGCTGCTCGACACCTATCACGCCGAGCGCCATCCGGCGGCGGCACGGCTATTGCGCTACACCATGGCCAGCGTCGCCCTGACCCGCACCGATGAGCGGTCCCGAGCCGTCGCCGCGATCATGGGCGAACTCATGGCCCTGCCGGACAGCGCCCGAATGGTGGCCGGCGACATGTCGGGTCTCAGTCTGCGCTACGATCTGGGCGAAGGGCATCCGCTGCTCGGCCGCCGCATGCCGGATCTCGAACTAAGAACCGATGCCGGAACCAGGCGGGTTTTCGACATGCTCCACGACGCGAAGCCGCTCCTGCTCAGTTTCAACCCCGGAGGCGGGGTCGAGCCCGGGCCCTGGGCGCAGCGCCTCAAACTGGTCGAGGCTCGCTATAGCGGAGCCTGGACGCTGCCGGTCATCGGCGCGGTGCCCGCGCCCGCCGCGGTCCTGGTGCGTCCGGATGGCCATGTCGCCTGGGTGGGTGACCGCCAGGGTGAAGGGCTGGACGCGGTGCTGTCGCGCTGGTTCCGCGCGGACTGATCGCGATCGCTCCGGCTCAGGCCGGAAACGTCACGCCGGCCAGTCGCTCCGATGCCGACCACAATTGCTGCGCCATGGGCACGTCATTGGCCTGCGGTGGCACCTTTGATGGGGCGGGATAGCCGCGGATTTCGTTGAGCATGTCGGGCCCGTAATAGCCGCCCGGCTGGGCCGCGGGGGCGGTGGCTGCATAGAGCGTCGGCAGGGCGCCCTGTGCCGCCGATTGCAGCAGGAAACCAAAGAGGGACCGGACTCGGCCCACCAGGCTCCCCCGTCCCGGACCATTGTGCAACAGGTCCGTGCGTGAAATGCCCGGATGGGCGGCGAGGCTGGCAATGCCCCACCCGCCGGCCGCGCTGCGCCGTTGCAGCTCGAAGGCGAACATCAGGCAGGCCAACTTGGATTGGCTATAGGCCCGCATGGGGACATAGGGGTTCGACTGCAGGTCATCGAGATCGATCCTGCCATCGCGTGCCGCCACGCTGGACAGCGACACGACCCGCGGCTGCTCGCCCTTGCGCAGCAGTGGCAGCAGGTGGGCGGTCAGCGCGAAGTGGCCGAGATAATTGGTGCCGAACTGCATTTCGAAACCATCTGCCGTTTCCTGCCGGGTCGGCGGCACCATGACGCCGGCATTGTTGATCAACAGGTCCAGCCTGTCATGGCGCTGCGCTATATTTTCGGCGAACGCCGCGACCGATGTGAGATCGGCCAGGTCCAGTTGCCCGAAACTGACCCTGGCCCCGGGCACGGCGGCTCTGATGCCGGCAATCGCGGCCGCGCCTTTTTCCGCATTTCGCCCGGCAATGATGACTTCGGCGCCCGCGCGGGACAATTCCAGCGCGTCTTCATAGCCGAGCCCACCGGTGCCGGTGACGACCGCGATGCGGCCGGTCTGCGGGGGGATTTCCGAAGCGGTCCATTTTGCCATAGATATACACCGAGGTCTTGATGTTGCACTGAGTGCAGGTTTTATATTGCACTCAGTGCAACTTTGGCAAGTGGGTATGGAAATGAGTGACGAAGCGGGCCCCGGACGGCGGGAACAGAAGCGCCAGCAGACACGCCAGCGCATTATCGACGCAGGCCTCAGCCTGTTCAGGGCCGACGGATTTGAACCCACGACCATTGACGCCATTGCGCTCGCTGCGGGCATTTCGCGCCGCAGCTTCTTTCACTATTTCAAGAGCAAGGACGAAATCGTCCTGTCGCTGCACAAAGGCTTTGCCGCGCCGCTGGCGCAGGCATTGGCACAAAGGCCAGAGGGGCAGGGTCCGTTTGCGGCGGTGCGACAGGCGAGCATTCGCATTGCCGAGGGTTATCCGCTCGAAGACCTGATCGCCATTGACCGCCTGATGCTCTCGAGCCCGGTGGTGCGCGCCAGCAAGCAGGCCGGCTATGCCCGCGACGAGGCGGAGCTTTTCGAGTCGCTCAGGTCGTGCTGGCCTGAAGCTGACGCGCTCGATCTGCGCCTTTTGGCCATGGTCACGATCGGTATTGCACGGGTGTCGCTGGATGCCTGGCGCGATGCCGGCGCAGACCGGCCGCTGGCCGAGCATGTGGCGGCCGCCTTCGACGCCATCGGCGCCTGGAGGTGACCGGCGCGGTCAGCCCCCGAGGCTTGGCAGTGTGAGATCGCCCGAGGTCAGCTTGCTGGCGGTAAGGGCCGGATCGGCCTTTTCGCGCGGCAGCTCGAGCGCTGTCCAGACGCTCACCAGGGCGTGGCGCAACTCGAAGATCATTTCGTCGCTGTGCAGCGGCGTCGGGGTGATGCGCAGCCGCTCGGTGCCCTTGGGCACTGTGGGGTAGTTGATCGGCTGGATGTAGATATTGTGCTTGTCCATCAGCATGTCGCTGGCGGCCTTGACCAGGCGCGCATCGCCCACGATCAGCGGCACGATATGGGTCGGCGTATCCATTACCGGCAGGCCGGCATCGGCCAGAATGGCCTTGGTCAGCCGCGCCTGGCGCTGGTGCATCAACCGTTCCTGGCCATTGCCCTTGAGATGTTCGATCGAGGCGCGGGCGGCCGCGCAGAGCGGCGGGGGCAGGGCGGTGGTGAAGATGAATTCGGGTGCATAGGAGCGCACGGCATCGACGATGGCGCGATTGGCGGCGATATAGCCGCCCATGGTGCCAAAGCCCTTGGCCAGCGTGCCCTCGATGATGTCGATCCGCTCCATCAGGCCTTCGCGCTCGGCAATGCCGCCGCCGCGCGGGCCATACATGCCCACGGCATGAACTTCGTCGATATAGGTCAGCGCACCGAACTCTTCGGCCAGGTCGCAGATTTCCTTGATCGGCGCGATATCGCCATCCATGGAATAGACCGACTCGAAGGCGATCAGTTTTGGCCGCTTGCGGTCGACATGGCTCAGAAGTTCGCGCAGATGCGCCACGTCATTGTGCCGGAAAATCTTCTTTTCCATGCCCGACTGGCGCACGCCCTGGATCATCGAGGCGTGATTGAGCTGGTCGGAAAAGATGATGCAGTCCGGCAGGAGGCGCGTAATGGTCGAGAGCGCCGCTTCGTTGGACACGAAGCCGGAGGTGAACACCAGGGCCGCTTCCTTGCGATGCAGGTCGGCCAGCGAGCGCTCGAGCTCGACCAACGGCCGGTTGGTGCCCGAAATATTGCGCGTGCCGCCCGCGCCGACACCCATTGCGCCCGCGGTTTCCTGCATGGCGGCGACGACCTTTTCGTGCTGGCCCATGCCCAGATAATCGTTGGAACACCAGATGGTGATCTCGCGGGCATTGCCGGTTTCGTCGCGATAGACGGCGCGGGGGAAGCGGCCGGCGATGCGTTCGAGATCGGCGAAAACGCGATAGCGCTTTTCTGCCCGCAGTGCGTCCACTGCATCCTCGAAGATACCGCGATAGTCCATGGGGCCGTTCCTTCACCTGTGGCGCAGATACGGCAGGGGCCCGTTTTCTGCGTCACCTGAGACTTACCTAAGTCCGTCGCCGCCAGCTTGACATAGGTCAATTCGACGCGCCGCCAAGTGTTTAATGCCTCCCCGGCGCCATTGCAAACATAAGAGTCATTCTAAACTGGTATCGGCCCTTCGCCTGAACTGCTTGTGATCCGATTTCGACGCCACCGCCCTTGAACGCGGGTTAACCGGCCATGGCGTAATGTGTTGATAGTGTGGCGCATGTGCGCTTAGATCACATTGCGGCCAAATTTTATCGGGGGGCAGGGGAGGTCCATCGTGAAGAGTTTTTCATCGTCCAGTTTTGCCGGGCAACAGGCGGACGCCTATGCTCTGGCCAAGGCCGCCGTGCAGCACAATCCCCAGGCCCTGTTCACAGATTTCCAGTGGTTCCTCTATGAGGGCCGCGACACGGTGTTCTTCACCGCCTTTTCGACCCAGAGCTACGACAAGGACGGGCTGGGCAATATGGTGGCCGAAATGGTCGCTCTGGCGCCGCAACTGACCCATGGCTTTGTCGGCGCCCAGCCGGGCCAACCCTTTCCCAAGCACCTGCTCGACGCCATTACCTCGGTGGAAATGGTCGACGAACTGGACGGCTATCCGGACAAGTGGCTGAGCAAGTCGGCCGATATTTTCGAGCACAAGGACCTGCCGCTGTTCCGCGTCATGGCCGTGGTGCGCCGGGGCGGCCCGGACGCCCAGGGTCGCGCCTCGGTGATCCAGGTCCGCTCCAGCCATGCCCTGATGGAAGGGTCCGATTCCGCGCTGCTGACACGCTCGTCCTCGGCCGGCCACGGCGTGCAATCGGACAAGGGGCACAAGCTGCCCTTCCGCGACCGGATGCGGAGCGCCCTGCGCGGCGGGCTCACCGCCTTCATCTATCTGGTCATGGCCAATATCCTGGCGCCCAAGGAAAAGCCCTGGGGGTTCAAGACCCTGGCCATCGAGCGCCATCGCCTGCGCCTGCTCGCCAACAAGCTGGGCGTGCGCCAGCGCTCGCTGATGTTCGCTCTGGTGACCCATGCGCTCAATGGCGAGGGCGCCGAAAAGCTGATGAGCAAGAAGGTGATCGGCGCTGCCTACACCATGCTCGACACCAAGCGAAACAATACCGACGACGACTTCTTCCGCGTCCGGGCGCTGGAAGCCAAGTTCAAGGTCATGGAAGACTTCGTGGAATATGTCCGGGCCGTCGACGACACGGTAGCCGGCATCGAACAGAAGGATATCACCTCCTTCCAGGTCGTGATCAATTCCATGTTCAAGGCCATGCGCACGCTCAACCGGTTCATTCCGGCGCTGCCCAATCGCCGCTTCTGGCGGTTCAATGGCGGCATGCACATCGTTTTGACCCTGGTGCCGCCACATCGCACCTATGGCCCGATGACCCACGGCATGGTCGAGCCGCTCTATTGCGGCGCCTGGCACACCGAGGTGAATATCTGCACCTTCTGCCCGGGCCGGGAGTATGTGACGCTCAACTTCTCCATGGAGCAGCGCCATATCGCCAATGTCGACAAGATCCTCGCGCTACTGGATGAAGTCGAAACGCGCGACGTCACCCCCCATGTCATGGCCCCATCGGTCGAGCGCCTGCGCTGATCTGCGCAGGTTGCTCTGTGCAACCGGCCTGCAATTGACACCTGATGTACGTACATCAGAATACTCTTGCCGACCGCAACCGCCTGACGGTATTGCTGGCACCATGCTTCCAAGCGGGACCAGTACGCCATGACCTTTGCCAGCTATCCAAGCCTTGCCGACCGCCCGGTGGTTATTTCCGGCGGTGCCTCCGGCATCGGTGAAGCCATGGTCCGCGCCTTTGCTGCGCAGGGGGCCAGGGTCGGCTTCGTCGATATTGCCGCCGAAGCCGGTGAGGCGCTGGCCGCCGAATTGACCGGACTGGGGCAGACAGCCCGCTTCATCCGCTGCGACGTCACCGATATCCCGGCCTATCAGGCGGCCATTGGCGATCTGGCACTGGCCCATGGCGATGCCCGTGTGCTGGTCAACAATGCCGCCCACGACCAGCGGCACCGCTGGGAAGACGTCACGCCCGATGAGTGGGACCGGCGCATGGCCGTCAATCTCAAGCATGCCTTCTTCGCCATCCAGGCCGTCGCGCCCGGCATGGCGGTCGCCGGGGGTGGCGCGGTGATCAACTACGGCTCGATCAGCTGGATGGTGATGACCCCGGGCCTGCCGCTCTACGAAACCGCCAAGGCCGCCATACACGGCCTCACCCGCTCCATGGCGCGCGAACTCGGGCCTTCCTCCATTCGGGTCAATTCGCTGGTGCCAGGCGCGGTGATGACCCAGCGCCAGCTCGATCTGTGGATTTCCGCCGAGGCGCTCGCCGACATCAAGCAGAACCAGGCCATACCCGAGGCCCTCACCCCCGAGGACTGCGCCCGCCTCGCCCTGTTCCTCGCCGCCGACGACAGCGCCATGATCACTGGCCAGCATTTTCTGGTCGATGCAGGCTGGGCGAATGGCTAGGGCGCTGGCTGCGGGCACATGCCCGGCGCAGGCTCCTTCGGGATGAACGGGCGCCGCCCCTTCTGCCCCAAAAAGTGGGCTCCGATCGCCTTGCATTTAATATGACAATGATAGTAAGGATTTCTCCCATCCGCCCCCCGGGGCAGCGCGGATGGGAGAAATCATGAAGCGCCTTCTTGTTGCATTCGCCGTCATGGCAAGCCTGACACTGGCCGCCTCGGCTCAGGACATGCGTGACTTTAGTGACGACCTCGGCCGCACCGTCTCCATCCCGGTGAACCCGCAGCGCATTGTGTCGGTTCGCGAGGAGCAATTCACCGCGCCTCTGTGGGAACTGGGCGCAAACCTGGTGGGCTCGGCCGGCCTCACCGACGCGAACAAGAACGATGGCAAGCCCTATCCGCGCGGCGCTTATGACCTCTTTCACCTGACCTTCGAGAACAGCGGCCTGACATGGATTGGCGGCCCGAACGAGCCCGATTTCGAAGCCATCGCCGCCCTTGAACCCGATCTCATCCTCGCACCGGCCTGGCAGCAGGACATTGTCGAGAAATACTCGGCGATCGCCCCCACGGTGATCTTCGACCCGACCAAGGACCGGGCTCTTGATCGCTACCGGCGAATTGCCGATGTGGCCGGCAAGCTGGATGAGTTCACCCATCGCCTGGAAGGCTACCAGAGCCGGGTCGATGTCTATCGGGCAGTGGTTGCCGACACGATCGGCGATCCTGCGGATGTCTCGGTGGTCGTCGCCCAGGCCAGCACCGAGGAAGGTGGCGGCATTGCCATCTCCAGCAACAACGAAGCGCTGGGCCAGGTCCTGCACGACCTCGGATTCGGCATGCCGCAGATAGTTCAGGACCTGGGCCTTGGCAATGACCTGATCAGCGGCGAATTGCTGGAAACCATCCAGGCCGATTTCATGATCGGCACCTACAATGTTGCCTGGGGGCAGACGCCCAGTGCCCAGAACGCGGCTTGGGACGAGGTGGCGCCGGGCTGGAAGGACTTCCTGCACGCCGCCCGGCACAACCAGCACTTCTACATCGATCGCGAGCCGATGCGGGCCCTCAGTTTCCGCACCCTTGAGGAAACCATGTCCATCATCGCGGCCAACATCGCATCCCGTGGCTTCGTGCCTCTCGAAGACTAGTCCGTGAAGGCGCCACGCACCTGCTGCCCCGCCGCATGGGCAGGAGCGTTTTCTTGGAGCGGCCGCCCGACTTTTGTTCGGGCATGGGAGTAAGATCTATGATGAAAGTGCTGTTTGCGCTGGCCACGATCGCGGCAATCGGCGCCGTGCCGGTGGTTGCACAGGAGAGTTGCGAAGCCGGGTTCCGGCTGTTCGAACATGGTGGCGGCCAGACCTGTATCCCCGAAAAAGCCGAGCGGATTGTCGGCCTGCATGATCAGTCGATCACGCTGACCCTTTTGGAAATCGGTGCTCCCGTGGTCGGCTCGCATGGGCGCGTGGCCGATGATGGCCGCGAGTTCCTGCGCTCGGTCGAAGAAATGCTGGGCTATACCTTCGAAAATTCCGGCATCGGCTTTGTCGGCTCCTATCCTCTGGATGTGGAAGCCATCGCGGCATTGTCGCCCGATTTGATCATCGCGCGCACCTATGATCTCGACCTCCGGCAGCAGTATGAGGTTATCGCCCCCACCGTTTTCATCGCCGATGATCCGCAGGACCCGATGAATTTCGCGCGCGACGTCGCCGATGCGTCGGGCGAACTGGAAGAGTGGGAACGCCTGCTGGAGGCCTACCAGCGCAATATCGAGACTGCCCGCCGCACTTTCCCGGAGCTGGTTGGCCAGAGCTATGCCAAGATACAGGCCTGGGACGGCAAGCTCACTGTCTATGCCGGATATGGCGGGCTCACCAAGGTTCTGGAAGATCTGGGACTGGTGCGTACGCCATTTGCACAGGCCATGTCCGATCGTGGCGTCGCCTGGGGCGAAGAGGTGAGCGTCGAGCTCTTGCCCGAACAGCAGGCAGACTACACCTTCGACACCTACAATATCGCCGGTGGGGATACCTATGGTGCCGCACGCCAGCGGCTGGTGGACGTGCTGCCCAATTGGTGCGATGTGCTGAAATCCTGCAGCGAAGGTCGCTATATCGTCTTGCCGCGAGAGTATTCGACCGGCTACGGCTTCTCGCAGCTCAACACGCTCATTCCGCTCATCACCACCCATGCGGCGCGCGTACCGGTGGGCGACTAATCCCTGATGCAGCCGCTCCCCGGAACGTCCAACTGTCCTGTGCCGGTTGACCGGCGCATGGCGGGAGTTCCGGGTAGCGGCGCGGTTCCGGCCTGACAGCGTCACGCCGCCCCACCTGAGGCAAAGCCGGGGACTGCCTTGTGCTGTCCAGGGTTGGCCGCCCCGGGTTTGCGGCCATTCATCCCCCATTCATCACCTTTCCCTTACCACGCTCCTGCCTTATTGAAGGGGCACCACAAGGCCACTGACACGAATCCTTCAGGGGGATAATCAATGAAGTCGAAGGTTCTCGTCGCGCTCGCCGCGACCCTGGCGCTGAGCGCCTGCACCACCACCAATCCCTATACGGGCCAGTCCCAGCTCTCCAACACCGCTGGCGGCGCGCTGATCGGCACCGGTGGCGGCGCGGTAGCCGGCGCCATTGTCGGCGCGGCTGTTGGCGGCGACCCGCGCATCGGCGCGCTGATCGGCGCCGGCGTTGGCGGCCTGACCGGCGCTGCCATCGGCAACTACATGGACCAGCAGGAAGCCGAATTGCGCGCCCAGCTTCAGGGCACCGGCGTTTCGGTGACCCGCGTCGGCGACCAGATCATCCTCAACATGCCGTCCAACATCACCTTCGCGACCGACTCTTCGACGGTGCAGCCGCAGTTCAACCAGACGCTGGTGTCGGTCGGCCTGGTGCTCAAGAAGTTCGACAAGACCATCGTCGATGTCTATGGCCACACCGACAGCCAGGGCGATGACAGCTATAACCTGTCGCTCAGCCAGCGTCGCGCCGTGGCGGTTGCCACCATCCTGGCCAACCAGGGCATCGACCAGCGCCGCTTCTATATCGAAGGCAAGGGTGAAACCGCGCCGATCGCCTCCAACGGCTCTGAATCCGGCCGGGCCCAGAACCGCCGCGTCGAAATCCAGCTTTCGCCCATTCGCGGCTGATCCTGGACATAGAGAAACGAAAAACGCGGCCTTCCGGGGCCGCGTTTTTTATTGCACCGGCTCGACCACGGGCGCCGAAGTCGGCGTGCCCGGCTGCATGTCGGTTCCCGGAGCGCCCGAGAACAGTTGCAGCACGAAGAGAATGGCCACAATGATGGCCAGGGCCACCACGCCATAGAGCCACCAATTGGTCGGCCCGGTGCCGCCGACACTGGTCTCGTGCTCGCCGGCGGGCCGGATGCCCGAATCCACCGGAACCTCGATGCGCGAACCGTTCTCATCGACCAGGCTGTCCACCTTGGCCGTTTCGGGGGCGTGGGGCTTGTTGTCCGTCGCCATCAGAAATCTCCCTTGAACACGGTTTGCGAACCCACGCCATCGGCGACGCCGGCGCGTACCTGGGCTATGGCCTCTTCGATGGCCTCGGGTTCGAAGCCGACTTCCAGGCCCTCCTGGCCGACGCTGGTCACTTCGGCCTTCAACTGATTGAGCAGGTCTAGTTTTTCCTGCGCGGTGAACAGGGGGTGATTGGCAATGCGCATGGGCTCAAGCATGTCGGTGCCGCCCATTCTGTCCTTGAGTGTGTCGAACACCATGATCGTGCTCCTGTGATTGGGCCGTCTGGCGGCCGTAACCTGTTGCAGGATCAATGCGTCGGCGGGGCGCAGGGTTCCCCGACGCGGCCGGGGCGGTGGTGCCCGATCACATTTGCATAGGTGAGGAAACCGGCGGGGTTGTGCGGCGTTGACCCTTCACATCCCAAGCAAGGAGGATTGTATCATGTCTTTTGATGACAAGCGCGTTGCCAGTGCCGACGTCAAGGAAACGCACGACCTGATCGCATCCGACAAGGTCGAGGGTACCAAGGTCTATGATCAGTCCGGCGAACATGTCGGCTCGATCGAACGGATCCTCGTCGAAAAGCGCAGCGGCAAGGTTTCTTATGCCGTGCTGAGCTTTGGCGGCTTCCTGGGCTTGGGCAATGACCACTATCCGTTGCCCTGGTCCAAGCTGGACTATGACGAAAGCCTCGGTGGCTATCGAGTCGATATCTCCAAGGAGCAGATCGAAGGCGCGCCCAAATACGAGCGCGAGGACGATGCCTTCTGGACGAGCGAGAACGGCCGTCGCGTGCACGATTACTACGGCGTCACGCCCTACTGGATCTGACGCCAGCCCATTTTCATGACCTGATGATTGCGGCCGGCGCCCTTCGGGGCGCCGGTTTTTTATGGGCGCCGGGCTGGGCCGGCGTTGACATAGAGGGAATAGAGCGACCGGGTGGCCGTGATGAACAGCCGGTTGCGCCGTGGGCCGCCGAATTCGAGATTGGCCACACGCTGCCCGATATGGATCTTGCCGGTGCGCACGCCCGCCGGGTCGAACACCTCGATCCCGATTTCGCTCGAGCACCAGACCCAGCCATCGCTGTCGACCCGAAAACCATCGGGCCGCCCATCCTCGATCACGGCGAAGACACGGCCATTGTGCAACCTGCCTTCGGCCACATCGAAAACACGCAGGGTCCGCGGCGCCTTGCCATCCGCGCCAAATCCGGACTCGGCGATGTAGAGCAGGCTCTCGTCGGGTGAAAAAGCCAGGCCGTTGGGCTGGATGAAATCACCGGCCACCAGCGTGACCTCCCCGGTCTGCCCGTCAATCCGATAAACGCCGCGGCAGGGCTGCTCCTCGGGCGAGCGGTACCCTTCGTAATCGGACAGGATGCCGTAGCTGGGATCGGTGAACCAGATCGAGCCATCGGATTTGACCACCACGTCGTTCGGCGAATTCAGCCGCTTACCGGCATATTGATCCGCCAGCACCGTGATCGTGCCGTCGAGCTCCGTGCGCGTCACCCGGCGGGGGCCATGTTCGCACGAGACCAGGCGCCCCTGGCAATCACGCGTATGGCCATTGGCGTAGTTGGAGGGCTTTAGATACAGGCTGATCGTATTGTCTTCGGGCAGATAGCGCATCACCCGTTCATTGGGAATGTCCGAGAAATACAGGCACCCATGGTCGCCGAACCACACCGGGCCCTCCGCCCAGCGGCAGCCGGAATACAGCTCGTCGAGCTGCGCATTGCCCACGATCTTGCTGGAAAATCGCGGGTCGATGATGTCGTACAGGCCCTGGGTGGTCATGGTGATGTCTCCTCGTGGCTCCAGCCATATTCTGCCCGGCGCCGGCGCTCAAGCCTCCCCTTGCCCTTCACCGGCCAGCGTCCTACCAGTGAACCTCCGACACCTGACCCGGCAGCCATGATTACCTGTTTCGATATTGGCGGCTCGACCATCAAGGCCGCCACCGCCACCAGTCCGGAAGCGCTCACCATGCTGGGCCGCGTGCCGACACCGCACCATGATTTTATGGCTTTCGCCGCCGCAATCGCAGAATGGGTCAAGATCGGCGGAGCCCCGGAGGGGGCGCCGGTGGCCATTTCGGTAACCGGTGTCGTCGATCCGGCGAGTGGCGTGGTCACCTGCGCCAATATTGCCTGCATAGACGGGCTCGACCTGGCGCAGGCGCTGTCCGCCCGGCTCGATCGCCCGGTGCTGGTGGCCAATGACGCCGATTGCTTTGTGCTGGCCGAAGCCGGGATCGGAGCGGGGCAGGGGCACCGCGTGGTGTTCGGCGTCATCCTGGGCACCGGCGTGGGCGGAGGGCTTGTGGTCAACGGTGCCATCCATCAGGGCGCCGGGGGCTTGGCGGGCGAATGGGGGCACGGTCCGGTTGCCGCAACCGAAGCCGGCTCGCCACCCATCGCGATACCGCGCCTCCCCTGCGGCTGCGGGCAGAGTGGCTGTGTCGACACGGTTGGCGGTGCGCGGGGGCTCGAACGGCTTTATGCCCATCTGGGCGGCGGTGAGGCGTCGAGCCGCGAAATCATCGCGGCCTGGCAGGCCGGCGATGCGCTGGCGGCGCGGACCCTTGAATGCCAGATCGACCTGCTCGCCGGACCCCTGGCGCTCACGGTCAATGTCGTCGGGCCCGATATCGTGCCGGTTGGGGGCGGGCTGGGCAGCGTCGCGCCCCTGGTCACGGCGCTCGACGAAGCGGTTCGCCGGCGCATCCTGCGCAGGCTCGATCGTCCCCTTGTGGTCCCGGCCGGCATTGCCGAACCCGGCCTGGTTGGCGCCGCCATTCTGGGATTGAGCCAATGACGCTGCTCGAGGTCTGCGTTGACGACGCCGAAGGGTTCGCCGCGGCCCTTGCGGGCGGTGCCGACCGGATCGAGCTGTGCTCGGCCCTTGAGCTGGGTGGGCTCACGCCTTCACCCGGATTGGTGGCCATGGCGGCCAAATCCCCGGTGCCGGTCCATGCCATGATCCGCCATCGTCCGGGCCATTTCGTCTATTCCGCTGCCGAGGCCGAGGTGCTGCTGGCCGATATCGCCGCAATGCGTGCAGCGGGTCTGGCTGGCGTCGTCCTCGGGGCGAGTTTTTCCGACGGACGTCTCGACGAGCCGCTTCTGACCCGCATGGTCGAGGCGGCAGCGGGCATGGCCATCACCCTCCATCGCGCTTTCGATATTGTGCCCGATCACCGGGCCGCAGCCGATATCGCGATGAAACTGGGCTTTGGCACCATCCTCACCTCCGGCGGGGCCGCGTCGGCCCTGGCCGGCCGCGATGTGCTGGCGAGGCTGGCGCGGCATGTGGGAGATGCCATCACCATCATGCCGGGCGCCGGCATCTCGCCCGATGTGATCCCCGACCTCAGCCGGGCGCTGCCGCTGCGCGCCGTGCATGGCTCGTGCTCAGAAGCGGACGCGTCTGCGCCAGAAAACGCCGCTCGCCTGGGCTTTTCCAGCCCGGCCCGGCGTCGCACCAGCCGCGAAAAGGTCGCGGCGCTCAAGGCCGCACTGGCCGCCGCAGAAATGGGGGCCGCAAGTGGGACATAGACTATCCAGAATTGTCACCCGGACCGGCGACGATGGCACCACGGGCCTCTCCGATGGCTCGCGCTTGCGCAAGGACGCGGCCCTGATCGAGGTGATCGGCACCGTCGATGAACTCAATAGCGTCATCGGCTTTGCCGAAAGCCAGCAAACCCTTGTGCCGTTGCGCGAAGAACTGGTGTCGATCCAGCATGATCTTTTCGATCTCGGCGGTGCCCTGTCGATGCCGGGACATGCCGTGTTGACCCAAGATCATGTCGCCGCGCTCGAAGCAGTGGTCGCCGCCTGGAATGCCGACCTGCCCCCGCTCAAGGAATTCATCCTGCCCGGCGGTTCGGCAGCAGTCGCCGCCCTGCATGTGGCCCGCACGGTCTGCCGCCGCGCCGAGCGCCGCCTGCTCTCGCTCGATGACGACCGTACGGCCACCGCCCGCGTCTATCTCAACCGCCTGTCAGATCTGCTGTTCGTTGGCGCCCGGCTCGCGGCCGAGGGTCGGGAGCGGAGCTGGCAGCCTAACCGGCGACATAGTTGAGAACCGGCGCCAGCCAGCGTTCGACCTCGCCAATGTCCATGCCCTTGCGGGTCGCGTAGTCGATCACCTGGTCGCGCTCGACCTTGGCGACGCCGAAATAATAGGCGTCCGGATGACCGATATAGATGCCCGAGACCGATGAGCCGGGCCACATGGCCATGCTCTCGGTCAATTGCACGCCGGTCTTGTTTTCGGCATCGAGCAGACGGAACAGCGTGACCTTTTCGGTGTGGTCCGGCTGAGCCGGATAGCCGGGCGCCGGGCGAATGCCGCGATAGGGCTCGCCGATCAATTCGGTCGGCGCAAAGGTTTCGTCCTTGGCATAGCCCCAATAGTCCTTGCGGACACGCTGGTGCAGCATCTCGGCCATGGCCTCGGCATAGCGATCGGCCAGTGCCTTAACCATGATCGATCCGAAATCGTCATTGGCGCGCTTGAAGCGCTCGGCGATCTCGTTTTCCTCGGGGCCGGCGGTGACGACGAAGCCGCCGACATAGTCGGCTGTACCCTTTGGCGCGACGAAATCGGCCAGCGCCACATTGGGGCTGTCGCCGCGCTTGGAGGTCTGCTGGCGCAGCGTATAGAGCGTCGCCAGTTCCTCGGTCCGCTCCTCGCCCGCGAACAGCCTGATATCGTCGCCCTCGGCATTGGCTGGCCAGAACCCGACCACGGCGCGGGGCCTGAACCAGTCTTCGGCGATAATCCGTTTCAGCATGTCCTGCGCATCGGCAAACAGCTGGCGCGCCACCTCGCCCTGCTTCTCGTCATCCAGGATGCGCGGATAAACACCCTTGAGTTCCCAGGTCTGGAAGAAGGGTGTCCAGTCGATATAGCGGGCGATTTCGGCCAGGTCCCAATCATCAATGACCCGCGTGCCGAGGAATTGCGGCGCGTTGACCTGGTAGCCGGACCAGTCGATCTTGAAGGCATTGGCGCGGGCCGATGTCAGTGGCAGCCTTTGCTTGGCCAGTTCGGCCCGCTCGTGCTTTTCGGCCACTTCGACATATTCGGCGCGGATGGACGCCACATAGTCGGCCTTGGCGGTCGGCGACAGCAATTGCCCGACCACGCCAACGGCGCGGCTGGCATCGGTGACATAAATGGCCTGGCCGCGCGTATAGCGCGGGGCGATCTTGACCGCCGTGTGCACCCGCGACGTGGTGGCGCCACCGATCAGCAAGGGCATGTCGAAACCCTCGCGCTCCATCTCGGCGGCCATATGCACCATCTCGTCGAGCGAGGGGGTGATGAGGCCGGACAGCCCGATGATGTCGACCTTTTCCGCGCGGGCGGTTTCGAGAATTTTCTGCGGCGGCACCATGACGCCGAGATCGACGATCTCGTAATTGTTGCAGGCCAGGACCACGCCGACGATGTTCTTGCCGATATCGTGCACGTCACCCTTGACCGTCGCCATCAGCACCTTGCCAGCAGACTGGCGCTGATCGCCGCCGGTCTCGGCTTTTTCCGCTTCCATATAGGGCAGCAGCACGGCAACGGCCTGCTTCATCACGCGGGCCGATTTGACCACCTGCGGCAGGAACATTTTGCCCGCGCCGAACAGATCGCCGACGACGTTCATGCCCGCCATCAGCGGGCCTTCGATCACATGCAGCGGGCGCTCGGCGGCAAGGCGGGCTTCTTCGGTATCGGCCTCGATGAACTCGGTGATGCCGTTGACCAGCGCATGTTCGAGCCGCTTTTCGACCGGCCATTCGCGCCAGGCCAGGTCGCGCACCTTTTCCTCGCGGGCGCCGCCCTTGAACCGCTCGGCGATCTCCAGCATCCGCTCGGTGGCGCTGCCTCCCGCCTTTGGCTTGCGGTTGAGAACCACGTCCTCGCAGGCTTCGCGCAATTCGGGATCGATCTGGTCATAGACGGCAAGCTGGCCGGCATTGACGATGCCCATGTCCATGCCGGCCTTGATGGCGTGGTAGAGGAACACGGCGTGCATGGCTTCGCGCACCGGCTCATTGCCGCGGAAGCTGAAGGAGAGATTGGAGACGCCGCCCGAAATGTGGGCATGGGGCAGGTTCTTGCGGATCCAGGCCGTCGCTTCGATGAAATCGACGCCGTAATTGTCATGCTCCTCGATACCCGTCGCAATGGCGAACACATTGGGGTCGAAGATGATGTCCTCGGGCGGAAAGCCCATGTCGTCGACAAGGATGGCATAGGCGCGGGCGCAGATGTCGATCTTGCGCTGATAGGTATCGGCCTGGCCCTGCTCGTCGAATGCCATGACCACAACGGCGGCCCCATAGGCCATGCACAGACCCGCATAGTGGCGGAACTGCTCTTCGCCTTCCTTGAGGGAGATCGAATTGACGATCGGCTTGCCCTGCACGCATTGCAGGCCCGCCTCGATCACCTCCCATTTGGAGCTGTCGATCATCACCGGCACCCGCGCGATTTCCGGCTCGGAGGCAATGAGGTTGAGGAACTCGACCATGGCCGCCCGGGAATCGATCAGGCCCTCGTCCATGTTGATGTCGATGATCTGGGCGCCGTTTTCTACCTGGTCGCGGGCAACGGCCAGCGCGGCGGCATAGTCGCGCGCGGTGACCAGCTTGCGGAAGCGGGCGCTGCCGGTGACGTTTGTCCGCTCGCCGATATTGACGAAGGGAATGTCGGGCGTGAGGACAAAGGGCTCGAGGCCGGACAGGCGCAGATAGCGGTTCAACTGAAAACCCTCGGGCGGTGGGCTGCCACCGTCTCGGCGATGGCGCGGATATGATCGGGCGTGGTGCCGCAGCAGCCGCCCACGACATTGACCAGGCCCTCGCGCGCAAATTCGTCGAGCTGGCCGGCGGTGTCGTCCGGGCCCTCGTCATATTGGCCGAAGGCATTGGGCAGGCCGGCATTGGGATAGGCGCAGGTAAACGTATCGGCCACCGAGGCGATTTCGGCCATGTGCGGCCGCATGGCCTCGGCGCCGAGTGCGCAGTTGAGGCCGACCGTAAAGGGCCGCGAATGGCGCACCGAGTGCCAGAATGCGGTGGGTGTCTGGCCGGTCAGCGTCCGCCCCGAAGCGTCGGTAATGGTGCCTGAAATCATCATCGGCAGCGCCACGCCGGTGCGCTCGAAGGCCTCGATGCACGCAAAGATCGCCGCCTTGGCATTGAGCGTGTCGAAAATCGTTTCGACCAGAATGACATCGGCGCCGCCTTCGATCAGGCCGTTGACCTGCTCGCTATAGGCCTTGCGCAGGTCCTCGAAGCTGACGGCACGGAAGCCGGGATTGTTCACGTCCGGGCTGATCGAGGCGGTGCGGTTGGTCGGGCCCACGGCCCCGGCGACGAACCGCGGCTTGCCATCGATGGCGGTGGCCCGGTCCAGCGCCCGGCGCACCACGCGCGCGCCCTCGACATTGAGATCATGGACGGCCGCCTCCATGCCGTAGTCGGCCTGGGCAATGGTGGTGGCCGAAAAGGTATTGGTCTCGACGATATCGGCCCCGGCCATGGCGTAGTTGAAGTGGATTTCTTCGATGGCTTCGGGCTGGGTCAGAATGAGCAGGTCGTTATTGCCCTTCTGCGGATGCTCGGAATGGTGCCGGCAGGCATGGCCGGAGCCGTGGCCGATGAAATCATCTTCGCCCAGGCCCAGCCCCTGAATCTGGGTACCCATGGCACCGTCGAGAATGAGTATGCGCTGGCGGGCAAGTGTTTCCAGGGCCTTGCGGCTGGGGGAGGGGGCGGCTGGCATGGTGACCTCGACAGTGTTGCGCGCCTTTTAGCGAGTGCGATGCGCAAAGGGAACCCGCACCCCATATGGTGGCTGCAACCCGGCTTTGAAGCGGTGGCTCAATCGCGCGCGATCGACCGGTAAAAGACGCGCTGGTGATCGGGTACGAGCTGGGGATGGACAATGGAGATGAGGTCCATCAGCACCAGGTCCGGCCGCATATTGCCCAGTTCATAGAACTGCACGCCGCCATTGGGCCCCTTGAGCGCGTCCGGCATCCAGACCTGGCCCGCCTTGGCCGCGGGCAGGGCGGCCAGGCGCGGATCATCGGCGGCGATGTCGGCCAGCGTCTGATACTGCATGGAGGCCTGCACCCAGAACGCCGCCTGGCGGGCCGGGACGACCAGTTGTTCGAGATCGTGAATCTGGAAACTGCCGGTGCTGGCATTGTCGTCAAACACATAGGCGCCACCGGCGTCGCGGATCAGCTCTGCCATGAACGAGCGGCCACCGGCAGCGTAGAAAATACCGCCAAATGCCTGGCCACTCAGCACCTGAGGGCGCTCGTCCGCGCCGATGCCTTCGGTCAAGGCGAGGGCAGTCGCATAATTGTCGGCCACCTCGGCAAAGGCCTGGTTGGCCTTGGCCTCGGCATTGAAGAACAGGCTGAGGAACTTGACCCACTCGGCCCGGCCAAGGGGCGAGCTTTCCAGCCAGTCGGCATAGGTGACGACCGCGATGCTCGTCTGTGCGACCCGCTGCATTTCCGCTTCGCCGGCCTGGGCGACCATCACCACGTCCGGCCGCGCCGCCACGACCGCCTCGACATTGGTGATTCCCGCCGGCGCATATTCGACAACGCCCTCATCAGCGGCGCGGGCCACGATTTGTGGGGTCGCAAGATAGTCGCGCTGCGCGACGCCGGTGAGAGCCGCCACCCCATCCACCGCCACCAATGCCGGATTGAGCGACGTGCTGCCGGCAAACAGCGATCGGACCGGGATGGTGACCCGTGGCACATCGGCATAGTCCGGGCCGAGGTCCGGTGCCGGCGTGCCACATTGCACCAGAACGACCGTTTCAGCCGTGCCGCCCATATCGGCGTCGGCTACGGTCACGATCTTGTAGTTTTCGAAATAGGCGACGCTGAAATTACCGGCCTGTTCCACCGCAGCCTTGTCGGCGAAGTAATCCACGCCGGGCGCATAATCGACCGCGCAGCCCGCGGCGTCGAATTGCGGCTCTGCCGCAGCAGCCGGTGCGACCATGAGGGCGAGGGCGGCAAACCCAAGACGGGAAAGACTGTAGAAGTCGGTCACTAAACCCCCTTGGCCTTGTCAGCCTTGTTCAGAAACAGCGCCAGATCGCCGTAGCTCGTGCCCCTGGCGCGATCCGGTCCGCGCGTCGCGGTCCAGCCATATGTAGAGAGCTCGACCTGGACTTCGGCCCGGTCGGCATCGGCGATAATCTCATAACCCTGCCGCTCAAGCACGGTGCGCACCAGGTCCAGCCCCTCGGGCCCGCCGCTGACACCGGCCGGCCTCTGAGCATGATTGCGCATTCGGAACGCCCTGTCGCCGGGCGAAAAGGCAATGGCGGAACTGGAGAAAACCGCTTCGATCTGTCCGCCGGCGATCAGGTCTTCCGGTGCTCCGGCCAGAACCGTACCGGCCCCGTCGAGCAGCCAGATCGTGTCCGACAGGCGCAGCGACAGTTCCAGATCATGGCTCGACAACACCACGGCGACGCCCTTGTCGCGGGCCAGTTGCCGCAGCATGGCCATCATCTGCACCCGCGCCGAGACATCGAGAAAGGCGGCCGGCTCGTCGAGCAAAAGCACATTGGTGCTCTGCGCCAGCGCCCGCGCAATCAAAATGCGCTGCCGCTCGCCATCCGAGAGCGCATTAAAATCCCGATCGATGAGCGCCGTCGCGCCCACGGCGCCAATGGCTTCGGCAATGATCCGCCGGTCCTCACCGGTGAGCAGGCCGGCCCAGCCGGTATGGGGGTAGCGCCCCAGCTCGACCACGCTTCCCGCGGGCATCGTGCCCAATGACAACCGCTCTGTCAGCAGCACCCCGACATGGCGGGCGAGCGTGTGTGCGGACATGGCCCCCGCGTCGTGCCCGGCCAGATCGACCCGCCCGGCCAGCGGCTTCTGGCTGCCGGACAGTGTGCGCAGCAGGGTGGATTTTCCAGCGCCGTTCACGCCCAGGATCGAGACGAGTTCGCCCGGCGCCACCGCGACGTCGAGCGAGTTCAGCACCGGCCGATGGCGGTACCCCGCGACAAGGCCATGGGTTTGCAGCGCCGGCGTCATCCCGAAAACACCCCGGACCGGGCCCTGAGAATGACGAGGATAACGACGGGCGCGCCGATCAGCGCGGTGATGGCATTGAGCGGCAACACGCCGAGCTGGCCTGGCAGCAGCGCCACCAGCTGCGCCACAAGCGCCACCTGCGCCCCGAGCAGGATCGTGGCCGGCACCAAGAGGCGATGATCGGACGTGCCAAGCATGGCGCGGGCCATATGCGGCACGGCAATGCCGAGAAAACCGATCGGACCGCAGAAGGCCGTCACCGCGCCCGCCAGCAGCGACGCCGTGGCCATGGTCACGAGACGCATCCTGCCGGCGGCAAGGCCCATCGAGCGTGCATAGGTTTCGCCCAGCAGCAGGGCATTGAGTGGCTTGATGGACAAGAGAGCAATCAAAAGGCCCAGGCCGACGACCGGCGCCATTATCTGCAATTGCGTCCAGGTCACGGCGCTGAACGAGCCGAATCCCCAGGCCGCCCAGCGCTCAAGTTGCAGCGGCGAGGCGCTGGCCACCAGCACCGTGACAAAGGCCGAAATGGCATAGCCGATCATCAAGCCGAAGATGAGCACGGTCGCGGCATTGCGCAACCGCGCGGCCACGGCCAGGGTGGGGACCAGCACGGCCAGGCCCCCAAGCGTTGCGGCGCCGACCATGGCGAGGCCTCCGCCCAGGCCCATGCCGCTGGACAGGAACGCCCCGATGGCGCTGCCCGAGGCCAGCACCACCAGCGCCACGCCCAGGCTGGCGCCCGAAGTCACGCCGAGAACGAAGGGATCGGCCAGCGGATTGCGCAAAAGCGTCTGCATCTGCAGCCCCGCAACACCCAGCGCCGCGCCCGCCAGTGCAGCCGTTAGGGCGCGCGGCAGGCGGATCGAGACGATGATGTCGATATCCGGATTGGAGCCGGCCGGCCGGCCCATGAGCGCGTCGAACACAGATTGCAGCGGAATGGGGGTCGAGCCGAGGCAGATCGCCGCCACGAAAGCGGCAAGGGTCAGAACGAGAAACAGGAACAGCAACAGGATGCGCCGGCTATCGACCACGATATGCGAGCCTCCCAGGCGAGCCATGTTGCGTGACGTCTGTGGGAAAACTGGTGCTGCCGGACAGGATTGAACTGTCGGCCTCTCCCCTACTGGTCAAGATAACATGGTCCTAGTTATATGAAGTTGCAGCCTAAAGTAACTCGCGTAACTGCTGTCCTTAGAGACAATTTCCCACACCAATCACCGGTTAGCCTTATCTCATCCCATCGCGTGAGCTAAAGCTAACAGATGGTAAACCTTAACGGCTAATTAACTGACTGATGAGACTATTGCGCGACCTGGAGTGAGCCATGCGCGCAAAACTAATTGTCATCGTTGGCTGCATCATAGCCGTCTCGGCGCCACTGGTTGTCGCCGAAGACTTGCCAAACCGCTTTGCGGTAGCAGCGTTGGTCCAGAAAGATGGCGCTGGCGTCTATAAGCTGGAATGGCAAAGACGTTTGCTTGCGATCCAGCATGCCTTTGCCGCGGAGTTGATCAACGACGTCGGCATTGATTATTCGGCCACCGGCTCAATCACTCCGACAAATCCAACACCTCTACAGCACTAAAGGTCATCCAACGCTTCACGCCACTGGTGACGGTGGTGGCTGTCCGGGGTTGACCGAGGCTCCCTTTCAGCCAGCATTGTTTGGGACCGCTGGCGAACGAGAAGGCCACACACTGGTCATTGTCGACACAGGCCATCCTGCACTCGCCAGGGGAATTGGCGTTGGGCCATGGCGAGGTTGAAAGGTCCCCGCCGACATAGTCCGTGCGAGGCGACACATCCGTCGTCGGGTCTATGACACCAATACGGTAGGTTGGCGCGGTGGACATGTTGGGGGGCAGGAACACGCCTGATAGGGCGTCGGCATACCCCTCCAGACGATCCGTGCCACTTTTTAGGAAACAGTTCGGACCGCGTGTCAACGACGGGTTAGCGTTGAAAGTGAATGCGAGGCATTGCTGGTTACCGAGGCAACTCGCAGCGCAGGCGACAACATCGGCTTCTCGCGCTGAAACGATATCCTGACCATAGAAATCCAGGCCCTTATAGAGCGCCAGACGCAGCGCACCGCTCTCCGTGGTCGAAGCGGGCGGTTGCGCATGTGTCGGCTCCGGCGAGGTTGGCGCAATCAAATTTACCAGTTCCGCGTATTCGGCTTTTCCTCGAAGCCCCTTTCCAACTCGATTGATTTCGAGCGTGTCGAGTTCTGACTGGGTGAAGACGTACATGTCTTCACTCGGGGTCCTGAACATCCGTGTGAACACTTCAGTGGGGGTGTCGAAACGGGTCAACACTTCAAGAATATCTGAGACAGTTGATTGAACACCTGACGGGTCGGGGGCCTCCGACCACATCTGATGAACCCCGAGCTCACCCTCCGCCAATCGCTCATTTCCAGCAAAGAAAATGAATGAGCAAGCGGAGAAGCAACGCGCGCCTGAAGGAACGACAGTGCTTAGGCCTCGCGCATGTATGTCATCGGCAATGATTAGTGCGCTAGCGACTAATCCGCCGTCGCTCGACAGCACGATGACCTTGGCATCTGGTCGGATCGCTAGCGCTCTGCGGAATTCAAGGGGCGTACTAACCCCGATTTCACCATCCAAGAGTATCGCCGACCGGTTGCTATCCGACACAACGAAGGCACCGATGCGCTCATCCGCCAATGCAGGCGTCAACATGCATAGCATGCAAAGTAGAAGCAGAGGTATGTACGGCATGACGACCCCCAAAACCTGCGAAATAGAAGCAGTAGAATGCGGATGCCGCAACTGGCGATTGCGTCCATGCTGTCGACGAGCCTGTAAGGCTTTGTCGATGCACAACGCAACCGGGCCAACCATTCTGTGGGAAAACTGGTGCTGCCGGACAGGATTGAACTGTCGGCCTCTCCCTTACCAAGGGAGTGCTCTACCACTGAGCTACGGCAGCAAATTGGGTGCGATGCGCCCGGGCGGCGCGGCAACGGAGGCTCCTTTGCCATAGTGCCTCCCTCGACGCAAGGCCAAAAACAGCCTATCAAGCGCCCATCGACTCGATAGGCCGGACGGCAATGGGCAAATCGGAACAGGCAGCTTTGCGTGAGCAAAGATTAGCCGCAAAGCTTCGCGAAAACCTCAAGCGCCGCAAGGAGCAGATGAGGTCGCGTGCCGTTCCGCGCGATTCTGCTGCCGAAACGGCCCCCGGAACGGACACGGACAAGAAACCGTAAACCATTTCCGGGCGATTCTATCGTCGTCACCCTTTCGCAGAGTGCGGCTGGTCTGGCTTACGTGGCACCGAAGACCTCGCCTACCTCCCCAATTCAGGTAGAAGGGCCAATGGGCCCCTATTGAGGAACGCCTTTTATGGATCGTATTCGTCTTGTCGGCGGCAATGAGCTTCGTGGTGAAATCCCGATCTCCGGCGCCAAGAATGCCGCTTTGCCCCTGATGATCGCCGCCCTTTTGACCGAAGAGCCGCTGGTGCTGACCAATGTACCGCGCCTGGCCGACGTCAAGCAGCTCGAGCGGATTCTCGAAAACCACGGCGTCGATATCGCCGTGCATGGCCGCCGGCGCGGCGAGGAAGAGGGCGTCGGCCAGCGCATGACCTTCCACGCCGCCGATATCGTGGACACCACCGCGCCCTATGAACTGGTCTCCAAGATGCGCGCCAGCTTCTGGGTCATCGGGCCCCTGCTGGCCCGCTGCCATGAAGCCCGGGTCTCGCTGCCTGGCGGCTGCGCCATCGGCACAAGGCCCGTCGATCTCTTCCTTCATGGCCTCAAGGCACTCGGCGCCGAAATCGACATCGACGAGGGCTATGTTGTCGCCCGCGCCCCCAAGGGCGGCCTCATCGGCGCGCATATCAACTTTCCAAAAGTGTCCGTTGGCGCCACCCATACCATCCTCATGGCCGCGACCCTGGCCCGGGGCACCACTGTGATCGAGAATGCGGCGCAGGAGCCCGAGATCACCAATGTCGCCGAATGCCTCGTTGCCATGGGCGCGAAAATTTCCGGCATCGGTACGCGCACGCTGACCATCGAAGGCGTCGAGCGCCTGCATGGCGCCACCGTCGAGGTGATCCCCGACCGCATCGAAACCGGCACCTTTGCCATGGCTGCGGCCATGACCGGCGGCGACGTGCTGCTCAAGGGCGCCCGGCCGGACCACCTGCAGGCGGCGCTCGATATCCTGGCCTCGACGGGGACGGAACTCTCGCAGGAAGCCAATGGCCTGCGCGTGCGCCGCAACGGCAATGGCATCCAGCCTGTCGATGTGGAAACCGATCCGTTCCCCGGCTTCCCAACGGATCTGCAGGCCCAGTTCATGGCGCTGATGACCATGAGCTCGGGCACCAGCCATATCCGCGAGACCATTTTCGAGAACCGCTATATGCATGTGGCCGAGCTGGCCCGCTTTGGTGCCGACATCATGGTCGATGGGCAATTGGCCACCATTCGCGGCAAATCCCAGCTCAAGGGAGCCCAGGTCATGGCCACCGATCTGCGGGCCTCGGTCTCGCTGGTCATTGCCGGTCTCGCCGCCAAGGGCGAAACCGTGGTCAACCGCATCTATCACCTCGATCGCGGTTTCGAGCGGCTGGAGGAAAAGCTCTCCCGCTGTGGCGCCGAGATTGAACGCGTAGCCGGTTGATCCCGAGAAGCCCTGTCGTGCCACGACCTCGTGGTTCGACAAGCTCCCCATGAGGTCTGCCATGCGCTCAGTGTGTCAGCAGACCTCATCCTGAGCCTGTCGACGGAAGAGGTCGTGGCCCGATCCGCGCCGGGACGGCCGCCGATACTTTCGCACGTCCGCATTGCCCCCATGGCCGCAAACTTGTAGATCGGGACGGGCGTGACCAGATACGGTGACCTCCACCCCAAAAGGGCCATTCCATGACCGATCTCAAGCTCATCGCGCTTGATCCCGAAGACCTCGAAGTTGTCTCCGCCCATGTGCAGGATGCGGTGATCCGCACGGCCGACATGGGTTATGCCCGTGCCGACCGGCGCTTTGCCATGCTGATGAACCGGTTCGACTGGTCCAGGGACGGCAACCCGCGCGACAAGGGCCTGCGCAAGCGGGCCGCGCTGCATTTCGATGGCGTGAGCCATGTGGCGTTTTCCGGCTTCGATCCGGCCGCGCCCGAAGGCGTGCTGTCTCTGCTTGCAGTCAATTTCCAGCTCGCCGACGCGCCCTCGGGTACTGTGGAGCTGCGTTTTGCCGGCGGCGGCACCATCCGGCTCACTGTCGATTATCTCGAAGCCCGGCTTGCCGACCTCGGCGCGGCCTGGGCCGCTTCGGCCAAGCCGGCCCACGATCTGGACTGAACTCGCCCATGCCTTTTCGCCTCGATACGACCGACCCCGATTTCGAACAGCGCTTTTCCGACCTGCTCGGCGGCAAGCGTGAAGCCAGCAAGGATGTGGGCGACACCGTTGCCGGCATCATTGCCGACGTGCGCGCCCGGGGCGACGTGGCCGTTGCCGAACTTACCAATGGCTTTGACCGCGCCGGTGTCACCGCCGACACGCTGGCTTTCGACCGCGCCGAGATTGCCGCTGCCGCTGCCAGCGTCCCCGGGGCGATCCGCAGCGCCTTGCAGACGGCGCATGACCGCATCAAGTCGCACCACGAAAAGCAGAAGCCTGAGGATCACGTCTATACCGATGACCTTGGGGTAACGCTGGGCTCGCGCTGGACCGCGGTCGATGCCGTCGGCATCTACGTGCCGGGCGGGCTGGCCTCCTATCCGTCATCGGTGCTGATGAATGCCGTGCCGGCCCGGGTTGCCGGCGTCAGGCGCATCGCCATGGTCGTGCCGACGCCCAATGGCGAGATCAATCCGGCCATTCTGGCCGCGGCGGAGATTGCCGGCATTACCGAAATCTACCGGATCGGCGGGGCCCAGGCCGTGGCCGCGCTGGCCTATGGCACCGCGAGCATTGCGCGCGTGGACAAGGTCGTCGGACCCGGCAATGCCTATGTGGCCGCCGCCAAGCGGCAGGTGTTCGGCCAGGTTGGCATCGACATGATCGCCGGGCCGTCCGAAGTGCTGGTAATCGCCGATCAGTCGGCCAATCCCGCCTGGATCGCCGCCGATCTTATCGCTCAGGCCGAACACGGGGCAGGGGCCCAGTCTATCCTCGTCACCACCGAACCGCGTCTTGCCGATGCTGTCGAGGCCGAGGTCGACCGCCAACTCTCGCTTCTGCCCAAGCAGGCCATTGCCCGCGAGGGTTGGGACGAGTTCGGAGCGGTGATCACCGTGGCCGACCTCGACCAGGCGGCCGGGCTGGCCAATCGTATCGCCTCCGAGCACGTGGAACTGGCGCTCGACGATCCGCAGGCGCTGCTGCCCGCCATCCGCCATGCCGGTGCGATCTTTCTCGGGCATCACACGCCCGAAGCCATCGGCGACTATGTGGGCGGTTCCAACCATGTGCTGCCGACGGCCCGCTCGGCCCGCTTCGCCTCGGGCCTGGGTGTGCTCGACTTCATGAAGCGCACCTCGCTTCTGGGCTGCACGCCCTCATCGCTGGCGGCATTGGCTGACCCCGCGGTGACCATTGCCGGTGTCGAAGGGCTCGATGGCCACGGCCGCTCGATTTCCATCAGGCTCAACCGGTGAGCCTGGCCATGGGAACGGACAAACCGGCTGCCGGCAAAGACAGGCTGGTCACCGTTACGCTCGATCCCAATACCATCACCTCGATCAATCCCGACGAGGTGCACGAATGGCGCATCGCCATCTATGACCTGCTCGAGGACAATACGTTCAAGCCGGCCAGGGTCAGCGTCGAGGGCCCCTATGCCCTGCACATTTCCATCATCGGCAATTACATCCTCCTCGATGTGCGCAATCCGGAAACCTTCCAGCCCATCGCCGCGCACTACCTGTCGCTGACCCCGTTCCGCCGGCTCATCCGCGATTATTTCCGCATTCGCGACGCCTATTACGAAGCCATCCGCTCGGCCCAGCCGTTCCAGATCGAAACCGTCGACATGGCCCGGCGCGGCATGCACAACGATGCTGCCGAACTGCTGCGCACGCGCCTCGACAACAAGATCGTCCTCGATCTCAATACCGCCCGGCGGCTGTTCACCCTCATCTGCGCTGTCCAGCCCTATGCCAGCCGCATCGACGAGGCGACCAGCGAATTGCCCACTGTGCTGTTCGTCTGCTCGATGAATTCGGTGCGCTCGCCGATTGCCGCCGCGCTGGCCCGCCAGGCCTTTCCCGGCCGGATCATCGCCCGCTCGGTGGGCGTCAATGGCGGCAAGGCCGACCAGTTCGTGCATGAAGTCATGGAAGAGGTCGGCATTGATATGAGCGTGCATACGCCCCATATCCTGGACGAACTGGTCGCCAACCATTTCGATCTCGTCATTACCCTGTCCGAGGATGCGCCCGATGCCGTGCGCAAGAAGGATCTGGAAATGGGCGCCCTCGAACAATGGACGGTCGAGGATCCCTCGCTGGTCGAGGGTAGCCGCGACGTGGTTCTCAATGCCTATCGCGACCTCAGGGACAGCCTGCGCAAGCGCGTGCGGACGCGTTTGGAGCCTTTGATCGCAAGTGGTTCACAAAACCAATGAATTGAAGTAGGTTCCGCCCGATTTTGCGGCCCCGGCCAGCCAACAATGGCGCATGGGGCCTTCTCAGGAGAAAGTATGGCCAAGGAAGAAGTGCTCGAATTTCCGGGCGTGGTCACCGAATTGCTTCCCAACGCGACCTTCCGCGTGAAGCTCGAAAATGACCATGAGATCATCGCCCACACAGCCGGCCGCATGCGCAAGAACCGCATCCGCGTTCTGGCTGGCGACAAGGTCTTGTGCGAAATGACCCCCTATGACCTGACCAAGGGTCGCATCACCTATCGCTTCAAGTGAGGTTTGGCGAAGCGGTCCGCTGGACCGTTTTGCGCGACAAACGCCCGCAGCCATGCGCAGGGCCGTTCCCTTTTTACGGAGCACGATGAATGGCCGGCCGTCCTGATCTCATCCTGGCCTCCGCTTCGCCGCGCCGCCTTGCGCTGCTGAACCAGATCGGCATCGAGCCCGAACATCTGGTGCCGGCCGATGTCGATGAAACCCCCGAAAAGGGCGAGCTGCCGCGCAAGCTGGCGCAGCGCCTTTCCGAGCTCAAGGCCATCACGGCCCGCCACAAGGCCAGCACGGCCGGTTTCGGCAACAATGCGCTGGTGCTCGCCGCCGACACGGTGGTTGCCGTGGGGCGCCGGGTGCTGCCCAAGGCCGAGACCATGGAAGAGGCGACCGACTGCCTGCGCATGCTTTCGGGCCGCGCCCACCGGGTCTATACCGGGCTGACGCTCATCACCCCGTCCGGGGCCAAGCGCCACCGCCTGGTGGAAACACGCATCCGCTTCAAGCGGCTCTCCAACAAGGAGATGGAGGCCTATCTCGCCAGCGCCGAATGGCGCGACAAGGCGGGTGGCTACGCCATCCAGGGCATTGCCGGCGCCTTCGTGGTCAAGCTTGTCGGCTCCTATTCTGCCGTTGTCGGCCTGCCTCTGCTCGAAACCACCCAGCTCCTCGCCGGCGAAAACTATCCCGTGCACTTCAACTGGCTCAATCAGTCGAGCCTGTCGGGCGTCTGATGGCCGCCGAGCCGCCGAAAAAGTGCCCGATCTGCGGCAAGCCTGCCCTCGAGGCCTTCAAGCCCTTCTGCTCGAAGCGCTGCGCCGATATCGATCTCAACCGCTGGCTCTCGGGCACCTATGTCATCCCCGCCCGGGACGACGAACCCGCCGCCGATGACGAGGATCAGGCCTGAGCGCCGCCCCGGCCATCTCTTTATCCACACGGCGTTTTCGCGCTTGCGCGGCAAAAACCGTTCCCCTATAAGGCCCGTGGCTCGCGGCCCCACCGCACCGGCCCTGATGCCCAGATAGCTCAGTTGGTAGAGCAGCGGATTGAAAATCCGCGTGTCGCTGGTTCGATTCCGGCTCTGGGCACCACTCATTTCCTCCATTTCCAGCTTCGATCAGTGCCGACCGCCTTTGCGTGCCCGATTGCACCAAAGTCGAAGCGGGCCTAACCTCGGCTGACAGGACAGTGACAGAAACCAAGCCTAAGCTTGCTGTTACGGACGCAACGTCGTTCGCCTTGTTTCTGGGAGGAACTATGAACAAGCTTTTCGTCGCCGCGCTGGTTTCCGGCGCATTTTCCGTTTCCGCCTTTGCTGCGGATTACACCATCATGGCTCCGGCATCGCCCGGCGGCGGCTGGGACCAGACAGCCCGCACCATGCAGGAAGCTTTCACCGCTGAAGGCATTTCCGGCAATGTGCAGGTGACCAATGTTCCCGGCGCCGGTGGCACGATCGGCCTTGCCCAGTTCGCCACGCAGGACAATGGCAATGCCAATGCCCTGATCGTGGGTGGCTATGTGATGGTAGGCGCCATTCTCACCAACGCATCTCCGGTGACCCTCGACAACGTCACCCCCATCGCCCGCCTCACCGGTGAAGCGGTGGCGCTGGTCGTGCCGGCCGCCTCCGACATCCAGTCGGTTGACGATCTGGTCGCCAAGCTCAAGGCCGATCCGGGCGCTGTTGCCTGGGCTGGCGGTTCCGCCGGTGGTGTCGACCACATTGCTGCCGGCCTGATCGCCAAGGCTGTCGGGGTCGATCCGACCCAGGTCAACTACATCGCCTATTCGGGCGGTGGCGAGGCGCTTGCCGCCATCCTCGGCGGTCAGGTGACCGTTGGCCTGTCGGGCGTCAGCGAATTTGCCAGCCAGATCGAAGCGGGCGAGCTGCGCCTGCTGGCAGTTTCCACCGACACCCGCGTGCCGGGCTTCGACGCCCCGACCCTGATGGAAGCCGGTGTCGATGTGGCCGTGCAGAACTGGCGCATGGTTGCCGCCGCTCCCGGCATCACCGATGAGCAGAAGGCCGCCATCACCGCCGACGTCAAGGCCATGGCCGAGTCCGCCACCTGGCAGGCTGCGCTTGAAAGCCGTGGTTGGGTCGATACCTATCTCGACGGCGATGCCTTCGCGACCCAGCTCGATGCCGACAAGGCCGCTACCGAGGCCATTCTGAAAGATATCGGCCTCGTTCAATGACAAATGGCTCCTCCACGCCAGAGCGCCGCCCCGATGGGGCGGCGCTTGTCATAGCGGCCATACTGGCGGGGCTCGCAATCATCATTTTCTGGCAGACCAGCCAGATGCGCGTGCCGCCGGTGCAGCAGCGCGTCGGCCCCACGGTCTTCCCCTATGTCGTGGCGAGCGGGCTGCTGCTCTTGGCAATCGGCACGGTTGTGTCGGCCCTGCGCAATGGCTTTCCCGTGCGTAGCCGCGATGACTACCAGCCCATTTTCTGGATCGTCGGCGGCCTCGTGGCGCAGATCCTGCTCCTGTCCACGGCCGGCTTTTCCATAGCCACCGGCGTGCTTTTTGCCCTGACGGCAAGGGGCTTTGGTCGCGGTCCGCTCTGGCAGACCATTCCCATCGGCGTCGTCTTTTCCTTCATCGTCTGGTTCATCTTCGCCAAGGGGCTGCAATTGTCCCTGCCGGCCGGACCGCTCGAAAACCTGCTGACCACCGGGAGCTTCGGCGGATGAATACGTTCGAACTCCTGGCCCAGGGCCTGCTTGCCGCCCTGCAATGGCACAATCTCATCTATGCGCTGATCGGCGTGACCCTGGGCACTGCGGTCGGCGTGCTGCCCGGCATCGGCCCGGCGCTGACCGTGGCCCTGCTGCTGCCAGTGACCTACAAGCTCGATCCGGCCGGCTCGCTGATCATGTTTGCCGGCATCTATTATGGCGGCATGTATGGCGGCTCGACCACCTCCATCCTGCTCAACACGCCGGGCGAAAGCGCTTCCATCGTCACCGCGCTCGAGGGCAACAAGATGGCCCGGAAGGGCAGGGGCGGACCGGCTTTGGCCACCGCGGCCATCGGCTCATTCGTCGCCGGGCTCCTGGCAACGCTTGGTCTCGCCTTCATCGCGCCTTTCGTGGTCAAGTTCGCCCTGTCCTTCGGGCCATGGGATTATTTCGCGCTGATGGTGCTGGCCTTTGTCACCGTCTCCGCCGCTTTTGGCGACTCTGCCCTGCGCGGGCTGACCGCGCTGTTCATCGGCCTGGGCCTGGGGCTCATCGGCATCGACCTGCAGACCGGGCAGACGCGCCTGGCCTTCGGGGTCATGGACCTGCTCGACGGCATCGAGGTCACTACTCTCGCCGTTGCCCTGTTCGCCATCGGCGAAACGCTCAAGACCGCCTCGGATCGTGAACAGGTCGCGGCCCAGGTCATGGCGGTCAAAGGCTCGGTGTGGATGACCATCGACGACTGGCGCCGCTCATGGGCCGCCTGGCTGCGTGGTACCTTCATCGGCTTCCCCATCGGCGCCATGCCGGCCGGCGGCGCCGACGTGGCCAGCTTCCTCAGCTATAGCGCCGAAAAGAGCTTTTCCAAGAAGCCGGAAGAGTTCGGCCACGGCGCCATCGAAGGTGTCGCCGGCCCCGAAGCGGCCAATAACGCGTCCGCCGCCGGTACGTTGGTGCCCCTGCTGACGCTGGGCCTGCCGACGACGGCGACGGCGGCGATCATGCTTGCCGGCTTCCAGCAATTCGGCCTGCAACCCGGCCCGCTGCTATTCGCCAACAATGCGCCTTTGGTCTGGGCCCTGATCGCCAGCCTGCTCGTTGCCAATCTGATGCTGCTGGTGCTCAACCTGCCGCTCATCGGCCTCTGGGTGAAGCTGCTGACCATCCCCAAGCATTGGCTCTATGCCGGCATCCTCGTCTTCGCCACCCTCGGCACGCTGGGGGCCAATGGCGCCATGTCCATGGGCATCGGCCCGGTGCGCATTTCCTTCGAACTGGTCCTGCTTCTTGTGTTCGGCATCCTGGGCTATCTGCTGCGCCGCTTTGGCTACCCCATTGCGCCCGTCGTGGTCGGGCTGATCCTTGGTCCCATGGCCGAACAACAATTGCGCCGGGCACTGGCGATCAGCCAGGGCGAACTGGGCATTCTGGTGTCCTCGCCCATTTCCATCGTGCTCTACATCGTCGCCATCATCGCTGTCGGCCTGCCGCTGTTCCTGCGCATGCGCGGCAAGGGCCAGGTTCTGAACCAGTTGGCCTCAGACGAGGACTGATCGCCGCGCTGCACTGCAGAATGACAAAGGGCCCCCGGAGATCGACTCCGGGGCCCTTTTTGGCAGATAAGGAAAAGCCCGGTTGCCGTGGAGGGAATCCGGCAACCGGGCTTCTCGGGTCGGCATCATCTTCAGGCGCGCGGCCGAGGGAGGGGCGGCCGTGCTGCCGTCAGCAGACTTCTAATGGGTCTGCGAGCCAGCGGCTCAGATCTTGCCGATCGAGCGGAAGCTGACGGGGTCGATACCCAGGTTCTTGAGGTGCTTGTCCTTGGGCGCCCGGCCTGCATCAACTGCCGACGACACGGCAGCAGCGCTGCCGAATACGGTGGCAAAGGTATCCAGGGTCGCAAAGAACTTGTTCTTGCGGGGGGTGCTCATCTGACAATCCTCTTTTTGGAACCCGGGGACATCCCGGCTCGCTTCCATGACACCTAGATGGGCCCATGGCTGCGCTTGCGGTAGGGGCCGATTGCTCACCCCAGCCATGCGCTCAGCGCGAAACTTGTCCTGCGGTCATCCCCTCATGCCGATTAGGCATCGCTGTAGAGCCGCGCCTCGGCAACGCATTGTGCCTTGGTATTGGTGAACCGGAGCGTCACGACGAAGCCCAGCCTCTTGCCGTCGACTTCGACATATCCCTCCGCCGCGCCGACCTTGCCGTGGCTGATGGCGGCTTGGATGGTCACGGCCACCGCCTCCGGCCATGGCCAGTCGGGCGCGCTTGCGCCCGTGTCCAGCTTGCCGGACAGATCGGCGCCCCGCGCCAGGTCCACCGCAAAGTCCTCGACAAAGGCGTTTTTCGGCGAGTTTCCGCAGGCGCCGGATCGGGTGACTTTCATGGCGATGACTTCCAGCTATTTGGGCGAGACGATTTCCTGCCAGGTGTCGAGAAACCGCTGGCGCCTCAGCGTATCGAGCGCCACCAACAGGCCCGGACCCAGCGGAATGGGCTGGATGACCCCGCGACCGCGTCCGGCAATGGCTTCGCTCGTCCACTCGCCCTCCGTTCCCGGCACCACCGCACCCAGCGCCGCCGGCCCCGCGGCGATCGCCTGGCCCGCCGGCGAAAGGGCAAAGTCGACGAATTCCCGGGCCAGGTCCGGGCTGCCGCTGTCGCGCGGGATCAGCATGGAGCGGGTCAGCACGAGCACATAATCGTCCGGCACCACGATCTCGATCGGCGCGCCCTCGGCCTGGCGAGAAAAGGCATAGGATCCCAGGACGTTGAAGCCCAGCGCCAGGCTGCCATCGGCAACCCCGTTGAGAATGGCCGGGCTGGAGCCAGAAAACTGCGCATTGACGCGGCCAAAGGCAGTCGCAAGCCGCCAGAAGGTCGAGGAAATCGTCTGGTCCTGCGCCGCCAGCAGGTAACCCACGCCCGACAGGCCGATGTCATAGGTGGCAATCTTGCCGCGAAAGCGCTCGGTCTGGGTTTCCAGCAGCTCCGCCAGCGTCAGGTGCGTGCGCGGCACCTCATCGTCGGCCACCAGGTCGCGATTGTAAATGATGACGGCCGGTTCGAACGTGAAGCCGAAGACCTCGTTGCGCCAATGCGCCCAGTCGGGCAGGGCGGGCAGGTAGGGGCTGTCATAGGCGAGGGCATGGCCATCATTGGCCAGTTTCAACTGCAGGTCCGAGGCGGAACTGATCATCAGGTCCGGCGCCACGTCCAGCGTGCCCTCGAGATAGCCGCGGTAGAGCGGCAGCGAGTCCCATTCCTCATAATGCACCGAGACATCCGGTCGTACCCGCTGGAAGGCCGCGATGAAGGGCGCAAAGAGCGGCGTATCGGTGGTGCCCAGAATGGTGAGGTCCTGGCCGGTGTCCGCCTGTGGCGCCGGAAAATCGGTGACGATCTGCGCCTGGGCATCGCCGGGCATGCCAAACATGGCGAGCGTTGCCGCCGCCGCCAGCGTGACCAGCGCAGCCGGTTGCGCGCCCGCCTGGCGCCGTAATTGCGGCAGGGCCACCTCGACACTGAGCCCGCCGCCGGGCCGGTCTTTCAGCGCCATCTCGCCGCGATGGGCGCTCACCACGCGGGCCACGATGGAGAGGCCCAGCCCCGATCCGGCCGTGCCACTGCTCTGACGGCCCCGCTTGAACCGTTCCATGACCACCGGCTTTTCCGCTGCCTCGATGCCCGGGCCCCTGTCGCTCACGGTCATCACCAGCCTTGTTGCTTGCACCGATCCTTCTATGTCCACCGGACCCTCCGAATAGACCAGCGCATTGTCGACGAGGTTGCGCACCATTTCCCGCAGCGCGACGCGGTCGCCGCGCACGGAAGGCTGCGAAAATCCTGCCGGCAGGCTGACGTGCACGCGGCTGGCCTGGTCGGGGTCGAGCCTCTGGCGGACGTCCTCGATGATCGAGCCGAGGCTCGTGGTCTCGATTTCCTGGTTGTCGAGCCGGTGCGAAATCGTGGCTTCCATGAGCAGTTGGCTGACCAATTGGCTGGCCTGCACCGCCTGCACATGGATGCGGCCGACCCGTCGCCGCAAGGCCTCGGGGTCCTGTTCGTCCATGGCCACTTCGGCCTGCGCTCGCATCGAAGCCAGGGGCGTGCGCACCTCATGGGCGGCCTCGGCCACGAGGCCACTCACCCGCTCCATGGCATTGCGCAGCCGCCCCATGAAACCGTTGAGCGCCGCGACCAGGTGATCGACCTCGGCCGGCACCGGCACACTCACCGGCGACAGATCGTCCGGGGCCCGGGCCCTCAGATCATGTTCCAGCTCCGTCAGCGGCGCGAACATGCGCGAAATGCCGAACCAGACGAGGCCAATGGCGAGCAGCGTCAGCGCCACCACCGGCAGCACGGCGTTCGAGAGGATTTCCCCGGCCAGCGCCTCGCGCTGGTTCTGCGTCTCGGCGACATGGATGGTGACCCAACCGGTATCGCTCGGGGTCGAGATCAGGCGCCCGACGCTGGCGACCCGAACCACTTCGCCGCGATAGTTGACGTCAGTGAAGCTGGGATCGCCGGAAATCGTCTCCGGCATCTGCGCCGCCAGGTCCTCATAGCCGGTCACGGTGCGCGCATCGGGGTCTTCGACGGCATAGAATACCCGGTCCTGCCCAGAAAACATGGCGAAGGCGGCAAAGGGTATTTCGACCACCACCGCCTCGTTTTCCACCTGCACGGCGCCGGCAATGGTCAAGGCCGAAGCGGCCAGCAGGCGGTCGAAGGCGCGGTCGGCGGCGCGCTCGGCATAGTCGCGGATGAACACGATCAGCACCACCGATGCTGCCAGCAACAGGGCCATGGCGAGAACGAAAATGCGGCGGCGGATCGAAAAGGACGGGCGGGCCGGAGGCGTCACGGTCTGCTACTCTTGCTCGCGCACCACATAGCCGACCCCGCGCACCGTGCCGATTTCGACATTGGAGGCTTCCAGTTTCTTGCGCAGCCGGCTGATGTGGAGTTCGAGCGCATTGATCGAGACGTTCTCGTCGAAATTGAACAGCTGGTTCATCAGCCGTTCCTTGGCCACCACCTTGCCGGCCTGAACCACCAGGATTTCGAGCAGGCGGAATTCGCGCCGGCCCAGTTCGAGCGCCTTGCCATTGACGGCCGCATTGAGGCCGGCCAGGTCGAGTTCGAGATTGCCCACCCCAACCGTGCTCGAAGCCTGCCCGCCGGTGCGGCGGAGCAGGGCCCGCAACCGCGCTTCGAGTTCACGCAGGTCGAACGGCTTGACCAGGTAGTCGTCCGCGCCCAGGTCCAGCAGGCTGACCTTGTCGTCGATTTCCGAGCGGGCTGTGATCACCAGGATCGGCGCGCTGAACTTGCGCTTGCGCAGTTCGGCGATCAGGCCGATGCCATCCCGGTTGGGCAGCATCAGATCGAGCGCCACCGCGTCGAAGGTGTCGGCAAGGGCGGTGGCAATGACATCGGTGCCATCGCGAACCCATTCCACCGAATGACCGGCGCTGCGCAGGCGTTTTTCGATCGCCTCGCCCAGGTCTTCATTGTCTTCTACCAGCAGAATGCGCATCGGCTCTCCCTCGGGCGCCGACACTAAGCCATCTGGCCTCTCAGCAAAACTGCCGGGGGGCCGGATTGAACCAAATTTCTAGAGAATGCGCGAAAGGAATGTACCGGCCACCACGATGACCCCGACGCTGGCCAGGCTCGCCGCGATCAGCATCATCTGGGCCCGCCTTACATGCGCATTGGCGCCAAGCGGGCTGGCGGCAGTCTTGTCGGGGAAGCGGAAATCGAGCAGTGCCAAGGTAACCTCCACAGCCTCCATCCTCTCGGATGGTTCGTGTCCGGGCAGCCGCCTTGACTGAGCTGTTCTCACCCTGAGACCAGCATAATCCAGCCCAATGAGAAGCCGAATGACAGCCTGTAAACGCGGTTAATTTGCATCAAATGCCATCCATTCTCATCTTGTATGGAAGATATTGAATCGGCGCGCGGAACATGGCACAAAGCCGCCATGACCCAGCCAGCCCATCTGCATCCAGAGCGTCTTTTCCCCGCATCCGAACCGGCGCGGTCCATCGCGCGCGAGCTCTATCCCCTGGTTCGCGACCTGCCCATCGTCAGCCCCCACGGCCATACCGATCCGGCCTGGTTTGCGCAGAACGAGCGGTTCTCGACGCCGACCGCCCTGTTCCTGACGCCGGACCACTACGTACTGCGCATGCTGCGCAGCCGCGGCATCAGCTACGATGCGCTGGCCATTCCCCGCAAGGATGGCGGAAAAATCGAGACCGACGGCCGCGCTGCCTGGCGCCTCTTTGCCGCCAATTACCACCTTTTTGCCGGCACCCCCTCCAAGACCTGGGTAGATCATTCGCTCCATGCCGTCTTCGGCATCACCGAGGAACTGTCGGCGGTCACCGCCGACGCCATTTACGACGCCATCGATGCCAAATTAGGCACACCCGACCTATTGCCGCGCGCCATGCTTGATCGCTTCAAGGTCGAGGTGATCACCACCACCGAATTTGCCCTCGATGCCCTGCCGCACCATCATTCCATGGAGGCCGATGGCTATCTGGGGCGCGTGCGCACCACCTATCGGCCCGATGACGTGACCAATCCCGAGCGCGCCGGCTGGATCGACCGCATCCGCGAATTTGCTGATCTGACGGGCGAGGACGTGACCCGCTGGGACGGGCTGATGAATGCCCATCGCAAGCGCCGCGAATTTTTCCGCCGTTTCGGCGCCGTCGCCACCGACCACGGCGTGCCCACCGCACAGACGGCCGACCTGGCCCCGGTCGAAAAGCAGGCCCTGCTGGACCGGCTGATGGGCGGCCAATACAGCCCCGAGGACGCCGATCTGTTCCGCGCACAGATGATGACCGAAATGGCCATGCTGGCGGTCGAGGATGGCCTGGTCATGCAGTTGCATGCCGGCGCCCGCCGCAATACCGATCCGCAGCTTCTGGCCGAGCGGGGCGCCGATCTCGGCGCCGATATTCCCAGCCGCGTCAATTATGTCGATGGCCTGCAGCCGCTGTTGGCGCGCTACGGCAATGAGCCGAACCTGCGCCTCATCATGTTCACTCTCGACGAGACCAATTATGCGCGCGAGCTGGCGCCCATGGCCGGGTTCTGGCCGAGCCTGCTCATCGGCCCGCCCTGGTGGTTCCACGATAGCCCGCAGGGCATCCGCCGCTATCTCGACCAGGTTGTCGAAACCGCCGGCTTCTACAATCTCGCCGGCTTCAACGACGATACCCGCGCACTGCTTTCCATTCCCGCCCGCCACGACGTCTGGCGGCGCGAGGTCTGTGGTTTCCTCGGCCGGTGGGTCGGCGAAAACCGGCTGAGCAGGCGTTCCGCCGAGGAAATCGCCCGGCACCTCAGCTACCAGGCCGCCAAGGACGCCTACCGAATCAAGTGAACGGATGCCGTTCCAACCGCAAATGTCACCCCGGCGAAGGCCGGGGTCCATGTCCGGCTGTCTGGTTGCGCGACGACGGAAATTGTCCCGTCAAACTGGATCGTCGCGCGGCGGCATCTGGTGTCCATAAGCGCGTGCAACACCACAGTTTCATCACCTTCTCGCGCCATTCCCCACAGAACCGTCGAATCGCTTCCCGGCTTCTGCTCTAATGGCGCCATGATGAATCAGTCTCCCGTCGAAACGGCGCTCAGCCGCGCCCTCATCCGCTGGTCGCTGACCAAGTCCACGCCGGTGGCGGAAACGCCGCGCAGCTGGATATTCCGGGTCGAGCAGAACGGCCGCAATTTTGCGGCCCTCAAGATCCTCAAGCCGGTCGTTGCCGAGGAGGAGGGCAGGGGCTCGCGCCTCCTGCAATGGTATGGCGGTGATGGCGCCGCCACCGTTTTCGACATGCACGGCGATACCATTTTCATGGAATGGCTCGATGGCGGCACCCTGGGCGATCCGGTGCGGGCCGGGCGTGACGACGAAGGCACCATCGCCCTGGCCTCGGTGATTGCGAGCCTGCATCGGCCCCGCGAGGGCGAATTGCCCGAACTGCAGCCTTTGCGCGAGCGTTTCCAGCCTCTGTTCGATACCGATGTGCGCGCCTGGCCGCATACGGCCCGCGATCTTTATGCGCGCGCCTCCGGCATTGCCCTCAAGCTCTTCGACCGCCCCACCGCGCAGGTGCCCCTGCATGGCGATCTGCATCATGACAATGTTCTGAGTTCCGATCGGGGCTGGCTGGCCATCGACCCCAAGGGCCTGCTGGGCGACCCCAGCTACGACCTGGCCAATATCTTCATCAATCCGGTCCGGGCCAACAACATGGCCGCCGATCCGCAGCGCATTGCCGCGCGCGCCGATATCCTGAGCCAGCGGCTCGGTTACCCGCGCAAGCGCATGTTGGGCTGGGCGGCCGCTCATGCCGCGCTGGCCGCCTGCTGGGAACTGGCCGACGAACAACCGATCACCGCCCTCCTGGCCTGCCTGCCCAATCTCCTCAGCGCTTACGATCAGGCCTAGTCCATGTCCCACCCTTCGCGCCGTGCCGTCCTCGTCCTCGGTGCCGCCGCGCTGCTCTCGGCCTGCTCGGCAACCATTCCGCCGCTCCCCGCCAGCGATGGCCGTCCGGAAAATCTCTCCCGCGAACAGATCGCCACCGCCATCAACGCGGTGCGCAGGGCCAATGGCGCGCCGGCCTGGTCCTATAATCCGCAGCTGGAGGCCGCCGCCCGGTCCCAGGCCCGGCTCATGGCCTCAAAGGACACCTTGAGCCACGATCTGGGCACCACCCTGCGCGAGCGGGTGACGGCGGCCGGCTATGGTGGCGCGGTGGGCGAAAACGTCGCCAAGGGCTATCAGAACCTGCCGCATGTCATCGAGGGCTGGCTCGGCTCACAGGGCCATCGCAATACGCTGCTGTCCCCGAAATTTACCGAGTTTGGCCTGGCTGTCGCCCGCACCAGCTCGGGCAAGCTCTACTGGGCGCTGATCGCCGGCGGTTCATTCCAGGCCTGGGTCAACTAGCCGCGAGCCATCACATCGCACCGCCCCGCCGGCTCCATCGCCCCCTCTCCCCTCAGGGGAGAGGGACGGGGTGAGGGGTGAAAGCCCCTCAGTCACTACAATTCTGGCCGCAAGCTCAGGTCATGCCAAACCAGAGTTCGCAACTCGCCCAAAGACCAGCACCGTTTCGACATTGCCGTCGCCCCCGGCAATAGGCGAGGTCACGGCCTTCCTGAGAGCAAATCCCTCCGCGGCCATGAAGGCGATGACATCCTCACGCGCCCGCATGCTGGCGTCGGCATCGCTGACAATACCGCCCTTGCCGACAAAGTCCCGGCCCACCTCGAATTGCGGCTTGAACAGCACCACCGCCTCCGCCGCCGGACCGCACAGCGCCAGCGGCGCTTTCAAGACCTTGGTGACCGACACGAAGCTGATATCGGACACCAGAAGGTCGACCGCTTCGGCAATGATGGCGCGATCGAGGTCTCGCGCATTGGTGCCCTCGAGGCTGATGACGCGCTCGTTCTGGCGCAGGCTCTGGTGCAATTGGTCGTGCCCGACATCCACCGCATAGACCTTGGCCGCGCCGCGCTCCAGCAGCACCTGGGTAAAGCCACCGGTCGAGGAGCCCACATCCAGGCACACCCGCCCCGCGACGTCGATGGCTCCGGCATCGAGCCCGGCAATAAGCTTCAGCGCCGCCCGCGAGACATAGCCAGCGGCAGGGTCGGCCAGTGTCAGGCTGTCCTCTGCGCTCACCATCTGGTTTGGCTTGCGCGCCGGCATGCCATTGACGCTCACCGTGCCGCGCAGGATGGCGTCGCGGGCCCGGGCGCGGCTCGGCATCAGGCCCTTTTGCTCCAGCATCAGGTCCAGCCGGATACGGCTCACCCCTCGACCAGCCTTTTGACCTTCGCCAACGCCGTCTCGCTGGCCTCTTCATAGGCGATGGTGCCCTGGAATGTGCCATCGGCTCGGATCAGGAAGGTGAGGGCGGTATGGTCGACGAGGTAGAACTCGCTGTCCACGTCACCAGACTTTTCCGAGAACACGCCGAACGCGGCCTTGGCGGCATCGGTCTGGGCCGTGTCGCCGACCAGCCCGATAATGCTGGGGTCAAACCCCTCGACATAGGCTTTGACCGCTTCGAGCGTGTCGCGCTCCGGGTCGACGGTCACGAAGATGATGCGCAGGTCCTCTGCATCCAGCCCCAGTTGCGCGCGCCAGGCCGTGGTTTCGGCCAGCGTCGTCGGGCAGACATCGGGGCAGAAGGTAAAGCCGAAGAAGATCAGGCTTGGCTTACCCACCAGGTCGCGCTGCGTAAACGTCCCGCCCTGGGTCGAGGCCAGGGCAAATTCCTGCCCGGTGACGCCCAGCGGCCGCTGCGGCGGGCGAAAGGCATAGAGCGCGGTGGCGCCGATGGCGGCCACCACCACCAGCGCCCAGAGGACGATGCGAAAATTGCGCAGGGCTTTGCTTGCGGCCATCGGGACTAGTTCGCGTCCAGCGGTTCGGTGCCGGTGGCCTTGCCGTCGCGGCTCAGCGTGATCTTTTCGATCCGGGCTTCCGCCGTCTTGAGCAGCATTTCGCAATGTGCCTTCAGCGCTTCGCCGCGCTCATAGATGGCGATGGATTCGGCCAGCGGCGCCCGCCCGCTTTCCAGCTTCTGCACGATCTGTTCGAGTTGCTCCAGCGCTGCCTCGAAGCTCAGCGATTTCACGTCATCTTGTGCAGTTTCGGCCATGCGTCGCCTCGTCCGGAATAGTGTTTCAGCCGTTGAGCAGTCTGGCCACGTGGTGCCGCGCGCCGCTCGCCAGGCCCCTGAGGTCATAGCCACCTTCGAGCAGGGACACAATGCGGTTGGCGCAACAGCGCCCGGCCACGTCCATCAACTTCCCGGTGACCCAGGCAAAGTCGGCGTCGACCCATTCCAATTGCGCCAGCGGGTCGCGATGATGGGCGTCGAACCCGGCCGAAATCAGCAGCAGATCGGGCGAAAAGCGCTCCAGCGCCGGCAGGATGAGATCGTCATAGGCCGCGCGCATGGCCTCGCCGCCGCTATGAGCGGGCAGGGCGGCGTTGACGATATTGCCGACCCCGGTCTCGCTCGGATCGCCCGTACCGGGATAAAGCGGCATCTGGTGGCTCGAGGCATAAAAAACGTTTGGATCGTCCTTGAAAATGTCCTGCGTGCCATTGCCGTGATGCACGTCGAAATCGACGATGGCCACCCGCTCGGCGCCATATTTGCGCTGGGCCTCGCGCGCCACCACCGCAATCGTATTGACCAGGCAAAAGCCCATCGGCGTGGCGGCTTCGGCATGGTGCCCCGGCGGGCGGATGGCGCAAAAGGCATTGTCCGCTTCCCCGAGCAGCACCGCATCGAGCCCGGCCAGGGCCCCGCCGAGCCCGGTGGCCACTACTTCCAGCGATCCATCGGAGATAAAGGTATCGCCGTCGATCTGTCCGATGCCCTCGGCGGGCCGGGCGTCGCGCAGACGCGCCATATAGCTGGCATCGTGGACCAGTTCGGCCAGGGTAATGTCGCCAAAAGGTGCATTGCGGCGGAGCAGGCGATCAAAATCGCCGCCACGCAATCCGTCCTCGACCGCCCGGATGCGATCGGCCCGCTCGGGGTGACCCTGCGGCGTCTGGTGATCGGCAAAATTGGTCTGGCTGACCAGGAGCGTCGTCACGGGCAGTTCTCCGCCTTCCTCGTTCCGTCTTGACGCGGGCCGGGCCTGTTGTCAAACACCGCCCATGACCGCGCCCCAAGCCATGACCATCGACGATGCCGCCACGCTGCTGCGGGCCGGCAGGCTCGTGGCCTTCCCTACCGAGACCGTTTACGGGCTGGGGGCAGACGCCACCAATCCCGATGCGGTGCTGTCGATTTACGAAACCAAGGGCCGTCCGCGCTTCAATCCGCTCATCGTCCATTGCGCCGATCTTGCCATGGCCGAACGATTGGCCGACGTTCCGGACCTGGCCCGGCGCCTGGCCGAACGCTTCTGGCCCGGCCCCCTCAGCATCGTCCTGCCGTTGCGCCCCGGCCATGGCCTTGCCGATATTGCCACCGCCGGGCTCGATACCGTGGCCCTGCGGGTGCCCGATCATCCTCTGGCTCAGGCGCTGCTGCGTGCCACCGGTCGTCCGTTGGCCGCGCCGTCGGCCAATCCATCGGGCAAACTGTCACCCACCACGGCCGAGCAGGTTCGGCGTGGATTTTCCGGCGCCGTGCCGGTGCTCGACGGGGGGCCATGCCGGGCAGGGGTGGAATCCACCATCATCGCCATCCATGGCACGCAGCTCGTCCAACTGCGCGCCGGGGCCGTGCCGCGCGAAGAAATCGCCCTTGCCATGAGCATGGATGTGGCCCAGGCCGAGGCCGATGCGGAGATCGCCGCTCCCGGCATGTTGCTGAGCCACTATGCGCCCAATGCCCGGCTGCGGCTCGATACGACGCCCATGCCGGGCGAAGCCTATCTCGCCTTCGGTACACCGGCCCCGCACAACAGCCACATGCGCAACCTGTCCGAAACCGGCGACCTGCGCGAAGCGGCCCGCAATCTCTTTGCCATGCTGCATGAGCTGGATGCCACCGACACCCCGATGATCGCCGTCGCCCCCATTCCCGAAACCGGTCTCGGCGAAGCCATCAACGACCGCCTCCGCCGCGCCGCCGCCCCGCGAACCTAGCGTGTTTCACCGCGAACCATGTTAACGGCCCCCTCGCCCCTCCGGGGAGAGGGCCGGGGTGAGGGGTGAAAGCCACAGGCTACGGCCGAAAATCAGTCCCGCACCGGATAAGGCTTCTGGTCGCGCATGAATCGCGCCAGCGCTTCGAGGTCGGCATCCCCGCCCGGTGGCAACACCACGCGGACATTGACGTAGAGATCGCCCTCGCCATAGAGGCCCTTGCCCTTGAGGCGCAGCGCCTTGGCCGTATCGACGCCGGGCGGCAGGTTCAGTTCCACCGGCCCATCGAGTGTCGGCACGCGCACCTTGGCACCCAGCACCGCCTCATAGAGGGTCACCGGCACGTCGGTGCGGATATCCTGCCCGTCGCGGCGGAAGCTTTTCGATTTCTCGAACTTCACCGTCACCAGCGCGTCGCCCGGCTCGCCGAACGGGCCCGGCGAACCCTGGCCCTTGAGCCGGATCTGCTGGCCTTCCTGCACCTTGTCGGGCAGCTTGACATTGAGCACCTTGCCGCTGGGCATCCGCACCGGCACCGAGGCGGCCTTGTGGGCGTCCTCGAGCGATACCGCGACATTGACGACGATATCCTCGCCCTTGCCCGCGCGCGCGCTGGCCCCGGCGCCACCTGCCGCGGTCCCGGCAAAGGGGTCCCATTGGGCCCCGCCAGTGCTGCGCGCACCGCCGCGTGGTTGTCCGCCAAACCCGCTCATGAATTCCTTGAGGATATCCTCGGCCGAGAACCCGCCCGCCCCGGCTCCGGGCCGCGCGCCCCGGCTCGCCCCGCCAAAGCCGCCATTGCCGAAACCGGCAAAACGCGGATTGCCCTCGGCGTCGATTTCGCCGCGGTCGAATTGCCCGCGCTTTTCGGCGTCGTTGAGCAGGTCATAGGCATGGGTCGCCTCGGCAAACTTGCCGTGCGCCGTGGGGTCGTCAGGGTTCTGGTCCGGGTGGTACTTCTTGGCCAGCTTGCGATAGGCGGACTTGATGTCCTTTTCGCTTGCGGACCGCGACACCCCGAGGACGGTGTAAGGATCGTGCATTAGGGTCCAGTCTTGGTCGTGGGGCGTTGCTCACGCCCATTTTCTGTTCCTATATGGCCACGCACCCCCGCATTGTCCAGTTTGTGGGGGAACCACACGCAGGAATATTGTTCATGCTGCAGACGCTGACCGAACGGCTTTTCGATGATGGCGACCGCACCGGGCTCGATCCCTTCGCCGTGTTCGAGGAATGGTTCGCCCTGGCGCAGGCGGCCGAGCCCAACGATCCCCATGCCATGGCGCTGGCCAGCGTCGATGAGACCGGCCTGCCCGATGTCCGCATGGTTCTGCTCAATCGCCGCGACGAACGGGGCGTCTGCTTCTTCACCAACTTCGAGAGCGACAAGGGGCGTCAGCTGCTGGCCAATCCCCAGGCGGCCATGGTCATGCACTGGAAGAGCCTGCGCCGCCAGGTGCGCATGCGAGGCCCGCTCGAACGGGTCAGCGAGGCCGAAGCCGACGCCTATTTTGCTTCCCGCGCCAAGGGCAGCCGCATTGCCTCGGCGACCTCCAGGCAATCCCGGCCACTGGCCAGCCGCCAGCAGATGATGGACGAGGTCGCGACATTGACCGCCATGGTCGGGGATGGCGACATGGCGCGGCCGCCGCATTGGTCGGGCTTCCGCATCGTGCCCACCAGTATCGAATTCTGGAAGGACGGCGAATTTCGCCTGCACGACCGCGTCCGCTTCACCCGCGCCAGCCCCACCGACGCCTGGGTGAGTACGCGGCTATACCCCTAGTCCTTCCCAAGCGCCGGGGCCTGCCCTAAAAACGAGGGCAATGGGGGCGGCATGCAGCAGGTTGGTTCCGTCGAGGATCGGGTGACGTTTTCCGGCGCGCGCTGGCAGTTCGCGGCGCTGCTGCTGCCCGGTTATGCGCTCATGGTGCCGACCCTGGGGCTCAATCGCTTCTGGCTGACCACGGCCAAGCGGCGGTTCCTGTGGGGCAATACCATCATTGGCGGCGACGCCCTGGAATATACCGGCGAGGCCCGGCAATTGCTGCTCGGCTTCCTCATGGCGCTGGCCGTCTTCATTCCGGTCTATGGCCTGTTCTTCTATCTCTCCACCCAAACCGGGGCGACGGTCGTGATCGGCTATGGCGCCGTTGCCGTCCTCGTCTGGTTCCTCCATGGCTATGCGCTCTACCGGGCGCGCGATTTCCGGCTTTCCCGCACCCTGTGGCGCGGCATTCGCTTCGATCAGGCCGGCAATGCCTGGGCCTATGCCCTACGCCGCTTCCTGTGGTCCGTGCTCAATGTGGTGACGCTTGGCCTCGCCTATCCGTTCATGGCCGCCAATTTGTGGTCTTACCGCTATCGCCACACCTGGTATGGCGATCGCAGTTTCGGCTTTACCGGCTCCTGGAAACAGCTCGCCTTGCCCTATTATCCGGTCTGGCTGGTCATGGGGATTGTCATCATTGCTGCCGCCGTCGTCGCCAACGAATACGAGCTTTACGAACGCCCGCTCGAAGCCGATCCCGCAGCCTTCATGTGGCTGGCCATACACGGCCTCTTCGGCACGATCCTCGTCACGCTCTATCGCTGCATCGAAATGACGCGCCTGTTTTCGGCAGTCACGCTCGGCGGCGCGCGACTGCGGCTTTCGGTTTCGCCATTCCACCTCTTCGGCCAGTTCCTGGCCTTTGGCCTCGCTCTCTTCTGCCTCTACCTGCTGCTGGCGCTGGGCGGTGTCCTCGTGCTGGGCCTCGTCGCCGGCGAAGCCTTTGCCGGGGGCGGCTTTGATCTCAACATTCTCATGGGCTCGATGCAGTCGAGCCTGCTGGCCCTGCTTGCCATCATCGCCGGCTACCTGTTGCTGTTCGGGGCCTTCGCCCTGGTCAATGAAGTGGTTCTCGGCTTCGGCTTCTGGACGCTCCTGGCGCGCGGCGCGACGCTGGTGGGGCTCGAAACGCTCGACAATGTCCATGCCCGCGACGAGGATCGCGCCCTGGCCGGCGAAGGCCTTGCCGATGCGCTTAATGTGGGGGGGTATTGATGACCATACCCGCCCGCTATCACGATGGCCTCGTTTCGAGCGTCCACTCCGTCGCGCTCTCCCATATCGGGCAGGGCGGTTCCGGCCTGCTTGTACTCAGCGCGCCAACCGGTGCCGAAATGGCCCGCTTCGATGATCAGTCCCTCTACCTCGTCCCCTCCCGCGCCAATGAAATGCGGCTGGGTATCACCGGCCAGTCCGACGGGGCCCGCATCGTCGTCACCGGGCGTGAGGATATCGCCCGCATTCGTGCCACCATTCCCAATCTGGCCCGGCGCCACCAGCATGAGCGTGGCCGCCAGGTGCGCCTTGCGGCCTTGTCCACAATGGCACTGGCCTCGGTGATCGCCGCCTATCTCTTCGGCATTCCGCTCATCGCCTCGCGCCTGGTGCAACTGGTGCCCCCGGCCTGGGAAAGCGCCATCGGCGCCACCGTTTCGGGCCAGCTGGAAGCCAGCCTCGGCGGGGAGACGGGCCTGCCGGCCTGTGATCCGGACCCAGATAGCCTCGCCAACCGGGCCATTGCCCGCTTCGCCGCCGAGGCCATGGCCGGCGCCGGCACGCCTTTCGCCCCGCGCGTTACCGTGGTGCGCTCCGACATTCCCAATGCCTTTGCCGTTCCCGGCGGCAATGTCTATTTCTTCTCCGCGCTTCTGGATGCAGCGGAAAGCCCGGATGAATTTGCCGGTGTGCTGGCGCATGAACTGGGTCACGTCGCTCACCGCCACGGCATGGAGCAATTGGTGTCTACCGCCGGAACCGGGGCTCTGGTGGGGTTCATTCTCGGTGACATGACCGGGATTTCGGTCGCCGCCAGCCTTGGCGCCACCATTATCGATGCCCGCTTCTCGCGCGAGGCCGAAAAGCAGGCCGACCGGTTCGCGGCTGGAGTCGCCCAGCGTCTTGATTTCGAGCCCTGGGCACTGGCCGAACTGATCGGCCGGGTGGGCGAGGATACCGACTATTCCCGCGCCATGGCGCTGCTCAGCACCCATCCGCTCACCAATGACCGGCGCGTGGCCCTGACCGATCTGGGCCAGAACCGGCCCAGCGGCCTCGAGCCGCCATTTGCGCCCGCCGAATGGGCCGCCATCCAATCCATGTGCGACATCTGACCCCGCGAAAATCCCGGCCCATGCTCCTTTGTTCAAACAAGCGAAAGACCTTGCCTCTAAGGTTCGCCAGGATTCCGGAGTTGCAAGCTTCGTGCGTGTACTGATCAAGACCTCGAAATGGGCCATTTGGGCCCGTCGCCTGGGCAGCCTGGCACTGCCTTTGGTGGTGATTCCGGTCTTCATGCACCGGCAGGGCCTGGTCGAGTCGCCGGTATTTCTCGTTCTTGCCGCCTTTGCCGCTGCCATTGCCGGCCTCTCCGTGCTCTGTGCCATGGTGGCGCTCGTGCGCCTCTGGCATACGGGCGACCAGGGCTGGGGCAGGGCGCTGCTCGGCCTTTTGCTGGGCCTCATCTGCCTCGCCCCGTTCTGCTGGTACGGCTACCTCGCCTGGCGCTATCCTCCGGTCACCGACATGGCCACGGTAGAGCGCGGAGACCTGCCGCTGGTCTTTGAGCCAGACACCATCGCCATGCCCCCGCCGCGCCTGATTGCGCCCGACGAACAGGCCGAGCAGTTTCCAAATGTGACCACCCGTACTTACCCGCTCGACGTTATCCAGCTCTTTGCGCTGGTCGATCGGCAGGTGCGCGACAATGGCTGGGATGTGCGCCTGCGCTCCGAGCCGCTCGATTATGGCCAGACCGGCCGCATCAATGCGCGCATCCTCACCCTGCCGGGCTGGCGCGAAGAGGCTGTTCTGCGGGTCGAGCCCGTGGCCGGCGGCACCAAAGTCGACATGCGCTCGGCTTCGATCAACGCACCGCACGATTTCGGCTCCAACGGCAATCGCATCAGCGATTTCCTCGTCGCCCTCGATGCCGGGGTCACCACCTTCATGCGCGACAACCCCAATATCAACGAGCCCGTGCCGGTCGAAGACGAACCAAGCCCCGAAGTCCAGACCGGAGACGGCGCCGGCACCGAAGGCGATTAGCCCGCGCCACGTGGGCGGTGACGTCAGGCCCCCGCCCCCCGAGTCATTCCCGCGAAAGCGGGAACCTCTGGTTCGACCAAAAGGCAGTCACCAGAGCTTCTCCATCACCCTCTCGATGCGTGCAAACCGGCACCCTGGCCCCCGGCGCCGACCCTACCGCGTCAACGTCCGCTGCACGGCCTCGTCCCATCCGGCAATCTTGGACTTGCGCAGCTTGGCCGCCATGTCCGGCTCAAAGCGCGTGTCGCGGGCCCACGCCTTGGCAAACCCCGCCTGTTTGGGCCACAGCCCCGCCTTCATCCCGGCCAGCCAGGCCGCGCCCAGCGCAGTGGTCTCCAGAATTGTCGGCCGGTCCACCGGCGCGTCGAGAATGTCGGCAAGAAACTGCATGGTCCAGTCCGAGGCCACCATGCCGCCATCCACGCGCAGCACCGTGTCACCGCCGCCCTTCCAGTCCTTCTGCATGGCGCTGAGCAGGTCGCGCGTCTGGTAGCATACCGCCTCCAGCGCCGCCCGGGCGATCTCTGCCGGTCCGGTATTGCGCGTCAGCCCATAAATGGCGCCGCGTGCCTCCGCATCCCACCAGGGCGCGCCGAGGCCCACAAAGGCCGGCACCATGTAAACATGCTGGCTGGGATCGGCCTTGAGCGCCAGCGGCCCGGTCTCGCTGGCCTCTTTGACCAGTTTCAGCCCGTCGCGAATCCACTGCACCGCCGCCCCGGCGATGAAGATCGAGCCCTCCAGAGCATATGTGGTCTCCCCGTTGAGCCGATAGGCAATGGTGGTGAGCAGCCGGTTCTTGGAGCGCACCATGTCGGCGCCGGTATTGAGCAGGGCAAAACACCCCGTGCCATAGGTGGATTTGAGCATGCCCGGCTCAAAACAGGCCTGGCCGATGGTCGCGGCATGCTGGTCTCCGGCGACGCCCAGAATGGGGATCGGGGCACCGAACAGGCTCTCTTCGGCCATACCGAAATCGTCGGCGCAATCCCTGACTTCGGGCAGCAGGGCCATGGGCACGTCGAGGAGGGCGCAGAGCTGCTTGTCCCACTGGTTCTTGCCGATATCGAACAGCAGGGTGCGCCCGGCATTGGTGGCATCGGTGGCGTGAACCGTGCCGCCGGTCAGCCGCCAGATGAGAAAACTGTCTATGGTGCCGAAAGCCAGCTCACCCTTTTCCGCCCGGCGGCGCGCGCCCTTGACCTTGTCGAGCAGCCACTTGACCTTGGTGCCGGAGAAATAGGGGTCGAGCAGCAATCCGGTCTTGCGCGTCACCAGCTTTTCATGGCCCGCCTTCTTGAGCTGTGCGCAGAGTGCGGCGGTCCGCCGGTCCTGCCAGACAATGGCATTGTGAATGGGTTTTCCCGTGGCGCGGTCCCAGATGACCACCGTTTCGCGCTGGTTGGTAATGCCGATGGCGGCCACGTCACTCGCTTTGGCGCCGGCCTCCTTGAGTGCCTTCCTGACCGACCAGACCACCGAGTCCCAGATTTCCTCCGGGTCATGCTCCACCCAGCCGTCCTGCGGAAAATGCTGGGTGAATTCCTTCTGTCCCACGCCCGCAATGGCCCGCTTGTCGTCGAACAGGATGGCCCGGCTCGACGTCGTGCCCTGGTCGATGGCCAGAATGAACTTGCTCATGCGTGTCTCCTCGCGAGCTCTGCGGCTCTTTCGTCTCCCTCCCCCTTGTGGGGAGCGATCAAGGGCTGGGGGCGTCACACGCACCAGGCGTTCGGCCCCACCACACCCTAACCCTCCCCATCGAGGAGAGGGAATGTCCTTTCGTGCAGGCGGGCTATTGCTTGCGGCTGTCCAAATACGCCTCCAGCCGCGCAACATCCTCCGCCCCGACGCGCAGGCCCAGCTTGGTGCGCCGCCACAAGATGTCTTGTGCCGTCCGAGCCCATTCCTCGGCAACCAGATAATCAACTTCGGCGGCATAGAGATTGGCGCCGAAATGCTGGCCGAGGTCTTCGTCGCTGCCTCGCTCGCCCAGGATAGTCCGCGCCCTGGTGCCATAAAGCCGCATCAGCCTGCGCAGCAGGCCCGCCGGCATGTCGGGGTAATCCATGCCCAGCCGGCGCAGTTCCGCGTCAAAGCTCTTCACGCCGAAATCGCCGCCGGGCAGGGTGCTCTTGGCCGTCCAGGCCGCCCCCTTCTTGCCCAGCACACCCTCGATTTTTTCCAGCACCGACTCGGCCAGGCGGCGCGACGTGGTCAGCTTGCCGCCGAATACATTGATGGCGACACCGGTGGCCACTTCCCCGTCCTGCTTGAGCACATAGTCCCGCGTTGCCTCCTGCGCAGCGCTGGCGCCGTCATCGAACAGCGGCCGCACACCCGAATAGGTCCACACGATCTCATCGCGCGTCACCGGCCGGGCGAAATATTCGCTCGCGGCCGACAGCAGATAGTCGGTTTCCTCCTCGGTGATCGCCACATCCTTGGGGTCGCCGTGATAATCGCGATCGGTGGTGCCGATCAGGGTGAAATCGTCCTGATAGGGAATGGCGAAGAAGATCCGGCCGTCACTGTTTTGGAAGAAGTAGCATCGGTCATGGTCGAACAGCTTGCGCACCACGATATGGCTGCCCTGGACCAGCCGCACATGGTGCCGCCCCCGTTCGCCCATCACGCCGTTGATCACCGCGTCCACCCAGGGCCCGCCGGCATTGACCAGCAGTTTCGCCCGCACCTCCTGCTGGCCGCCCTCGCCGTCGAGCGCAATGCGCCAGCCGCCGTCCTCGCGGCGCGCGGAAACAACCTTGGTGCGGACATGGATGCTCGCACCCCGGTCGGCGGCGTCGCGGGCATTGAGCACCACGAACCGCGCATCGTCGACCCAACAGTCCGAATATTCGAATGCCAGCCGGTATCCCGGCTTCAATGGCTGCCCGGCCGGATCGCGGGTCAGGTCCAGTGTCTTGGTCGGCGGCAGGAGGCGCCGTCCGCCCATATGGTCGTACATGGCCAGGCCCGCCCGCAGCACCATGGCCGGGCGCAAGCCCTTGTGATGCGGCAGCACGAACCGCAGCGGCCAGATGATATGGGGCGCCGCGCTCCACAGGATTTCCCGCTCGGCCAGCGCTTCGTGCACCAGGCGGAATTCATAATGTTCGAGATAGCGCAGGCCGCCATGGATCAGCTTGGTCGCGGCCGAACTCGTGCCCGAGGCCAGGTCGTTCATCTCCGCCAGCCCCACCGAATAGCCGCGCCCCGCGGCATCGCGGGCAATGCTGGCGCCGTTGATGCCGCCGCCAATGACGAAAATGTCCAGCATATGTCCCCGCTCGATGCTCGATTATGGTTCGTTTATACGACATATGGTTTCGTTTTGTAACAACCATATTTCGTTCTTGTGCAGTCCGCTGGCGCCGATTGACCCCGTAGCCCATCAGGTCTAGGTCAACGGAACAGTTCACGTGTGGCCCAGGTTCCCGGCCTATGCTCTCCATCCTTGCCGTTACGGCGCCGATCTTCGCGCTCATCGCCCTGGGCTATCTTGCGGTGCGTTTCGCGCTGTTCCCCGCCGATGGCATCAAGTCGCTGATCGCCTTCGTCAACAATTTCGCCACGCCGTGCCTGTTGTTCTATTCGATCGGCACCAGCGATTTCCGCGCCGCCTTCAACATCGCCATCATCGGCCCCTTCTATCTCGGCGCCTTCGTCTGCTTTGTGCTGGGCATCATCCTTGCCCGCAAGGTCTTCGGCAACCGGCCGGGCGAAGCGGTGTCGGTGGGCTTTGCCGGCACCTTCACCAATACCGTCCTGGTTGGCCTGCCGGTCATGGCGCGCGCCTATGGCGAGGGCGCCTTGCCGGTGACGCTTTCCATCATTGGCCTCCATGGCGCCATCCTGTTGACCCTGGGCATGGTGACCATGGAACTGACCCGCCGCGATGGGCAGCCCCTGGCTAAAACCCTGTTGCTGGCCGGCAAGCGGGTTTTTTCCAATCCCCTGATCTGGGGCATCACGGCCGGCATCGTGGCCTCGCTGGTCAATCTGCAATTGCCCGAACCGGCGCTGGCCTTCTTCCAGATGATGGGCCAGGCGGTGGTCCCGGCGGCGCTGTTCGGCATCGGCGGCGCCCTCAACGAGTTCAAGCTCAGCGAAAACTGGAAACAGGCGCTGGTGGCTTCGCTCATCAAGCTGATCCTGCACCCCTTCATCGCCTACGCGCTGATGATCTGGGTGCTGCATGTCCCCATGGACATCGCCCGCTACGGCATCCTGCTCTCGGCCATGCCGGCCGGCGTCAACATCTATGTCTTCGCCACCTATTACGACCGCGGCGTCAGCGTGGCGACCAACACCATCCTGATCGGCACGGTACTCTCCGCCCTGACCATTTCCGGCTGGCTATTCGTGCTGAGTTTGTGAAGCGCCACGCTGTCACGAGCAACCGATCCATCGGCTCCATCGCCCCCTCGCCCCTCAGGGGAGAGGGATGGGGTGAGGGGTGAATGCCCATCGTCAGGAACACGAGTGTGAACCCCTCATCCGGCGCTTCGCGCCACCTTCTCCCCTCAGGGGAGAAGGGAAACGCTCCGTCGTTTCAGTCCTATCGCGAAGTGGTCTAGAGGCGCTCGGGAGGGGGTATTGAGACCCCAGGACGACCCGGGCCTGAGGCACCTTCGCCCCCTATCCGGCCTTCACCGTCACCGTCTGCACGAGCTCCCCCACCGGCACGGTGCGTAGGGGCGTCGCGCTTTCCCCGTCGAGCCCCACCACCAGCCGCACATGCCGGTCTGTCGGGCACATCTGCAGGGCAGGGTCGAACCCGATCCAGCCGAGCCCCTCGTCATAGGCTTCGGCCCAGGCATGGAGTCCGCCGGCATGGTGCTTGTCCGGCGCCAGGTAGCCGGTGATGAAACGGGCGGGAATATCGAGCGCCCTGGCCGCGCCGACAAACAGGTGCGCATAATCGGCCGGTGGCGGCAGCGCCTCGGCCGGAGCCGCTGCCTGGCTCTGGCTCTGGGCGCCATTGGCCTGCATCTGCGTTTGCGGCTCTGCCGCTTCGGGCAGGCCCAGCGTCTCGCCGACCCGCGCCATCAAGCCGTGCAAGACGTCGAGGCGGCTTTCCTTGGCGGTACGGAACTTGCCATAGACGGTCACCGGCGCCTTGGTGAGGGCGGTGATACGCTTATAGAGCGCCGGCACCGGCTCGCGACCGGGCTTGCCCAGCACGCCATTGATGTCGCTCGTCACCACCACGCCGCGCGCTGCCAGCGTGATATCGCCCTCCGGACGCGCCTGGTTTACCAGATGCACCATATTGCCATAGGCATCGGTGAAGCGCCCGGCATTGCCGATCCCGGCGACTTCCACGCTCCAGCTTTCCACGTTCTGTCCCGGTCCGGTTCCCGGGGTCAGCAGCAGGTGCAGTACCGCCTGCGCCGTTTCCGGCGGCAGCGACAGGGTCAGCGTGTGGTCGATGGCAAGACGCATATCAGTAGAAGTTGTAGCTTTCCGAAAGGGCTTCCGTCACCCGGTTGTTGCGCGCGATGAACTCGGTGAGAAATTCATGCAGCCCGTGGCCGAAGATGGCCTCCATATCGGTGTTCTGCACCATGGACAACAGGCTGTCGGCCGCGTCCTGGCAGTCGGCCTTGCGGCCGTAAAGCCTGCCGAGATTGTCCAGGTTCTGCTTCACGAAATCGGCGCAATGGGCCAGCGAGCGCGGCATTTCGCTGCGCAGGATGAGGAAATCGGCAATGTTCTCCGACTTGTAGCGGTCGTGATAGACGTGCCGGTAGGCCCGGTGCGCAGAGGCGGCCCTGAGGATCAGCGTCCATTGCTGGATGTCGAGATCCCCGCCCACCAGCGTCGCCCGCGGCAGCAGCACGTAATATTTCATGTCGAGGATGCGCGCCGTGTTGTCGGCCCGCTCGACGAAATTGCCCGCCTGCAGGAACGAGAACCCGTCGTCGCGCAGCTTGGTGCCGAGCATGGCGCCACGGAATTCGTGGCTGCGCTGCTTGACCCATTGCAACAGGCCCAGAAGCTTGGCCCCGCGCACGTCGCGCGGCTTGATCTGGGCATAGTCCAGCCACGCCCCGTTCATGCTCTCCCACACATCTGTGGTGATGGCCGTGCGCACCGAGCGGGCATTGGTCCGCGCCGCCTCGAGGCACGAATAGACTGAACTCGGATTGTCCGGATCGAACATCATGTAGCGGGCGACGGTGTCGACATCGGCCACGTCATGCTTGGCGTCAAAGCCCTCGTCGACCTCGGCCGCCTGCATCATCGACACCAGATGCTCGCTGGCCCCGCCCTCGCGGCGGCTGGTCAGCGACATGCGGTAGCCCACCTCGAGCAGCCGCGCCATGTTTTCGGCCCGCTCGACATAGCGGGAAAGCCAGAACAGGTTCTGCGCCGTGCGCCCGAGCATTTTCATGGCGTATTGCCTCCGCTGCAATAGAGCGTGGGGCTCCACCCCACCCTCGATCCCTCCCCATCGAGGGGAGGGAGGCGACGGGGGCTATGCCCGAGCGTGCCCACAGGCTTCCGCAAGTTCGGACCAAGCTTCCCTCCCCCTTGTGGGGAGGGAGTGAGGGTGGGGGTATGTTCCCGCGAACACAGTGTGCTGGCCATCATCAATCTTCCAGCACCCAGGTGTCCTTGGTCCCGCCGCCCTGCGACGAGTTCACCACCAGCGATCCCTTCTTGAGCGCCACGCGGGTCAGGCCGCCCGGGGTGATCCGCACCTCGTCGCCCACCAGCACATAGGGCCGCAGGTCCACGTGGCGCGGCGCCACGTCGCCATTGATATGGGTGGGGCAGGTGCTTAGGTTCAGCGTCGGCTGCACGATGTAATTGTCCGGCCGCGCCTCGATCTTCTTCTTGAATTCGGCGTGCTGCGCCTTGGTCGCCGTCGGCCCCACCATCATGCCGTAGCCGCCCGAGCCATGCACTTCCTTGACCACGAGGTCGGCGATGTTTTCCAGCACCCAGGCGCGCTGGTCCTCGTCGGTGCAGTTATAGGTCGGCACGTTGTTGAGCAGCGCCTTTTCGCCCAGGTAAAACTCGATGATCTCGGGCACATAGGTATAGACCGCCTTGTCGTCGGCGATCCCGGTGCCCGGCGCATTCACCAGCGTGACATTGCCGGCGCGATAGGCGTCGAAAATGCCCGGCACGCCCAGCATGGAATCGGGGCGGAAGGTCAGCGGATCGAGATAATCGTCGTCGATGCGGCGATAGATGACATGCACCTGTTCGGGCCCGGTCGTCGTGCGCATATAGACCTTGCCGCCATCCACGAACAGGTCGGGGCCCTCGCACAATTGCGCGCCCATCTGGTCGGCCAGGAATGAGTGCTCGAAATAGGCAGAATTATAAATGCCCGGTGTCAGCACGGCGATATTGGGCGTGCCGCGAACATTTTCCGGCGCCACGCTTTCCAGCGTCCGGCGCAGGTTTTCGGGATAGGTTTCGACCGGCGCAACCTTGGATTTCTGGAACAGGTCCGGCGCCAGGATCATCATCGCTTCGCGGTCTTCCAGCATATAGCTGACCCCCGAAGGCGTGCGCAGATTGTCTTCCAGCACATAGAATTCGTCCGGACCCACCCGCACGATGTCGACGCCGATGATATGGGCATAGACCCCGCGGGCCGGTTCGAGCCCCATCATCTGCGGGCAGAAGGCCTCATTGTTGAGGATCAGTTTTTCCGGCACCCGCCCGGCCTTGAGGATTTCCTGGCGGTGGTAGATGTCATAGAGGAAGGCATTGAGCGCCTTGACGCGCTGCTCGATCCCCTTGGAGAGCCTGCGCCACTCATTGGCGGCGATGATGCGGGGAATGACATCGAAGGGAATGACCTTTTCGGTGCCTTCCTCCGAGCCATAGACGGCAAAGGTGATGCCCAGCTTGCGGAAAATGGCCTCGGCATCGGTCTGCATCAGGGCCAGCGCCTTGTCGGGCTGTTCATCCAGCCACTCGGAGAGCGCGCGGTAGGGTTCGCGGACGGACCCATCCGGATTGTACATTTCGTCAAACGGCGTTTTCTCGCCCATCATGCTCCGCTTGTCTGATACGGCCTTCCCATCGCCTTGCCATTGCTACACATCTGGCCGCCGCCGTCCAGACGCTCATGTCCTGCGATTGCCGCTTTTTCGTGCAGCTCAGGCTTGCACAGCCCCGCGCAAAAATGCTCTCATTCGCGCGCAATCAGCCCTCGATCGGCAAGACCTGCTTCTGCGGTGCCGGCTTCTTGCCCCCGTTCCCTTGTTTTGATCGGGCGACCGACTGCGTGTTGCGCACCCTCACGCGCGTACCGCCCGTCGGTGGCTGCAGGACATCGAAACTGTTGGTGTTGCGCACCAGATCGCTCAGTTTGGCAAAGCCGTAATTGCGCGAGTCGAAGTCCGGCGCCAGCTTGGCCAGCCGGCTGCCGACTTCGCCCAGGTTCACCCAGTCTTCATCGCTGTCGATCAGGGCAATAGCCTTTTTGAGCAGCGGCACGGCCTGGGTAGGCGGGCGCGTCTTGGGCACTTCCCTGGTGCCTTCGACGGCTGGCGCCCGAAGATGCTCGGTATAGATGAAGCGCTTGCACGCCTGCCGGAAACTGAGCGGCGTCTTCTGCTCACCGAAGCCGAAAACATCCAGGCCTTGCTCCCGAATGCGGGACGAGAGGCGCGTGAAATCGCTGTCCGAAGACACGAGGCAAAACCCGTCGAAACGACTGCTGTGCATCAGGTCCATTGCATCTATGACCAATGCGATGTCAGCCGAGTTCTTGCCCACCGTATGAGCCGGCTGGTGCACGGCCATAATGGCGTGCTCGGCCAGCACCGAGACCCACTTCCTGGATTGCGGGCTGGAAACGTCCCCATAGATCCGGCGCACGCTCGCTTCCCCGATTTTAGCGATCTCCTCGAACAGGCCACGGGCAATATCGGCCGAGGTGTTGTCCGCGTCGATCAGGACCGCGAGCTTGAGCGTCGGAGATGTCTTGGACATGGCTGGTCCCCCAAAATGCTGGACATAGACTTGGGGTCATTGCCCCCCTTGGGCAATAATTCGGCTCGTCTTAGGGTAAATCGCTTCTTGCCCTTGGCCCGGCGCAACCCGGCCGCTAGACTCCGCCCATCAGAGGGAACCCATTTCATGACCATCGAAATTTTGCAGACCCATCCCCTTCTGGCCTCCTGCGAAGCCGCGCTGGCCGCGCGCTATACCGTGCACAAGCTGCATGAGCAGGCGGACAAGTCCGCCTGGCTGGCCGCCAATGGTGCGCGTATCCGCGCCCATGCCGGCTCGGGCGTCCAGGCCGGCCTCATGGACGCGCTCCCCAATCTGGAAATCATCGCCAGTTTCGGCGTCGGTTACGACAATATCGACACTGCCGCTGCCAAGGCGCGCAATGTGCGCGTCACCAATACGCCGGATGTGCTCAATGACGCCGTGGCCGAACTGACCATTGGTCTGATGATCGCGCTGGCGCGGCGAATTCCGCAATCGGACCAGTTCGTCCGCCAGGGCAAGTGGCCCAATGCCAGTTTCGGCCTCTTCTCCGAACTGACCGGCAAGACCGTCGGCATTCTTGGCCTTGGCCGCATCGGCAAGGAAATCGCCACCCGCCTTCAGGCCATGAAGATGCGCGTCGTCTATCACGGCCGCCGCCAGCAGCCGAACACGCCCTATATCTACTACGATGATCTCAAGGACATGGCCCGCGACAGCGACTGGCTGGTGGTCATCGCGCCCGGCGGCAAGGGTACGGAGGGGATCGTCAATCGCGCCGTGCTCGAAGCCCTCGGTCCCAGGGGTCACATCGTCAATGTGGCCCGGGGCACGCTGATCGATGAAGCCGCCATGGTCGACCTGTTGGTGTCAGGCGGCCTGGGCGGCGCCGCGCTCGATGTTTTCGTCGAGGAACCAAAGGTGCCCGAGGCGCTGCTCGGCCTCGACAATGTCGTGCTCTCGCCCCATCAGGGCAGCGCCACCCACCAGACCCGCGACGCCATGGGCGCGCTTCTGGTCGCCAATCTCGAACGCCACTTCGCCGGCGAACCGCTGATTTCGGCCGTGGTGTAGCCCCTCATCCGCCCTTCGGGCACCCCCGTTCGAGCCGGGGGCAAGCTCTTCTCCCACAAGGGGGGAAGGAAGACCAGTTGGGCCACCGGCTTACCCCTCTCCCCTTGTGGGAGAGGCTTGCAAGCGCCCGGAAATCGCTCCGGGGGAGCGATTTCAGCGAGCAAGGCCCGGAAGGGCTGGATCGGCCGCAGGCCGAGACGGGTGAGGGGGGCTCCCCCCACGCACCATGTCATTCCCGCGAAAGCGGGAACCTCTGGTTTGCTGCACCCAGCGCCGCCCCTATTCCAGATCTACCTGCACCATCTGCCCCGCCGCATGGATGCACACGATATCGAGCCGCCCCGGACCCAGATTGGTGAACTTGTGCGGCGTATGGGCGGGCGCCACGGCAATATCGCCGGGCCCGACCTCGAACCGCTCCTCGCCGATCACCACTTCGGCGCGTCCGCTGCGCACCACCCAGGTTTCGGCATAGGGATGGGTGTGCAGCCTCGGCCCCTGTCCGGGATCATTATCCACGGCAAAGAACGATATGGGCGTCTCATAGGCTACCCCTTCGAAGCGGATGGTGCGGCTCGGCGATTTGGGCCGGTCGGCGGCGCGCAGGATATGGGCCATGTCAGCTCTCCTCTTATGCCACCATGACGATTTGGCCGGACCGGCTTCGACAGGCCGTCATGGGACCTCTGCAATCGGCCCCGATTAACAGCGACCCACTTACCCGATAGTGTCAGCAGCGAATCCGGCCCCAAGGCCTTCAAGGAGCATACCGATGACCGAATGGTGGCGCGGCGGAGTGATCTATCAGGTCTATCCCCGCTCGTTTCAGGACAGCAATGGCGATGGCATCGGCGACCTGCCGGGCATTATCGATCGCCTCGACTATATTGCCGGCCTGGGCGTGGACTGCATCTGGCTCAGCCCCATCACCCAGTCGCCACAGGCCGATATGGGCTATGATGTCTCCGACTATATGGAAGTCGACCGCCTTTTCGGCTCGCTCCAGGATTTCGATCTCCTGATCGAAAAGGCCCATGCGCTGGGCCTCAAGGTCATCATGGACAAGGTGGTCAGCCACACCTCGGATGAACATCCCTGGTTCCAGGAATCCAGCCTCAATCGCGATAATTCCAAGGCCGACTGGTATGTCTGGGCCGATGCCCACCCCGATGGCACCCCGCCGAACAATTGGCTGTCGGTCTTTGGCGGCTCGGCCTGGGAATGGCATACCGGACGGCGCCAGTATTACCTCCACAACTTCCTCACCTCGCAGCCCGATCTCAACTTCCACAATCCCGCCGTGCAGGATGCCGTGCTCGATGTCATGCGCTTCTGGCTCGATCGCGGCCTCGATGGCTTCCGGCTCGATACCGTCAATTACTATTTCCACGACGCCAGGCTGCGCTCCAATCCGCCGCTGAAATCCCTCAAGGGCCAGCCGGCGATCAATCCCTATGACATGCAGAGCCACAAATATTCCAAGAGCCAGCCGGAAAATGTCGACTGGCTCCGCCGCGTGCGGGCGCTGCTCGATACCTATCCCGGCACCACCAGCGTCGGTGAAGTGGGCGACGACGAGCGTGGCCTGGAACTGATGAAGCAATACACCTCCGGCAGCGAACTGCTGCACATGTGCTATTCCTTCGACTTCCTCGGCCCGAAATTTTCGGCCGAACACTTCCGCAGCAAGGTCGAGGCCTTTTTCTCCAAGGACGAATTCGGCTGGCCCTGCTGGAGCTTTTCCAACCACGACGTCATCCGCCACATGACACGCTGGGCTCCCTTCAGCTCCAATCCGGCCGATCTGTCGCGCCAGGCTGCTGCGCTGGTCCTGACCCTCAAGGGTTCGGCCGGCCTCTATCAGGGCGAAGAGCTGGGCTTGCAGGAAGCCGATATTCTCTATGAGGAACTGACCGATCCGCGCGGCATCCGCTTCTGGCCGGCCGACAAGGGCCGCGATGGCTGCCGCACGCCCATGCCCTGGCAGTCGAGCCTGCCCCATGCCGGTTTTTCGACCGAAAAACCCTGGCTGCCGGTCAAGCCGGCCCAGATGGCGCTGGCCGTCGATCGCCAGACTGACGATCCGGAGTCCACGCTCAATTACTACCGCAAGATCCTGGCCTGGCGGAAATCCCACCCGGCCCTGGTCACCGGCGATATCGCCTTCTTCAAGGTTGCCGAGCCGGTCCTGGCCTTCCGCCGCAGCGCCGGCAACAAGGATCTCATTTGCGTTTTCAACCTCTCGGGCGAAGCGCGCACGATAACCCTTTCGGGCGTCGAGCTGGCGCTGGAGCCGGTCAGCAACCGCGCCGAATTGTCGGGCAATACCCTGGCGCTCGGCCCCAATGGTTTTGCCGTGCTGCCCGCGCCGGCGGGCGAGGGCAAGGTCGTCTATAAAGGATGACCGGCCTGCGCCGCGGCCGCGAAACAATTTCGAGGGCCGCGGCGCAGAGGCGCGTTACACCGAAACGCCGGCCAGCTGCTGCATGGTTTCCGGGTTGAAATAGGCAAAGCCCGTGCTGCCGTCGGCGGCGGTGATGGTGATGCGGGCGCACCCGCCCCAGTCATCCACCTGGTCAACCACGATGCCCTGGGAGGCAAACTTGGCGATCAGCGTGTCCTGGTTGGCGGCGATGTCGTAGCTGGCGTCGCACACCATGGCCGAAGCGGCCTGCGCGGGCATCGAAACGCCTGCCAGCGCCAGCGTGGTGAGGGCGGCAGCGATAAGGGTCGATTTCATTTTTGAAGTCCTTTCCGTGGGAGGAGATAACGGAAAGGAGCATGCGCCCTTGCGGCTGATGCAGCCAGTTAAAGCCCTGTAAGGCTTATGAATTTTTGGAAAATGGCGGTAAGGAACCGTCCATGTTGGGCTGCGGCTATTGCACCCGCTCCAATGTGCTCGGGTCGAAATACTGCATTTCCTCGCCGCCACCCGGCTTGCGCACGAAGACCTGCAGGCATTCGCCCCAGGTCCGCACATCGGTGGCGTCGACGCCGCGCTGCTTGAGCCGCATCAGGTAGAATTCGTTCCGCTCGCTTTCGGAAAACTCCCCGATACTGATGCCGAACGAGATATGCGCGCCGCCGCGTCCGAGGCACAAGGGGCCGGCCATGGCCGGAACCGAAGCCAGGAAAACCAGGGCCGAGGCGAGAACTAATCTGTGCATGGCGCGAACTCCGTTTGCCCCCTCATGCGTCACCTTTGTGGCGCTCCTGCGACCGTTTCTCGCGCCAGCGGATCAGCACCACCACGGCCGGTATGGCAAAGCTGAGCATCAACAGGCGGATCACGTGATGGGCAGCAATGAACGCCGTATCGTAGCCCAGCGCAATCCCCAATGCGCCCATGCCTTCGAGCGCCCCGGGAGACAGGCCCAGCCAGATCTGGCCGAAAGGCATGTCGACCAGTTGCGCCACCCCCAGCGCCATCAGTGTCACGATGCCCAGCGTCATCGCCGTGGCGATCAGGCCGCCGGTCGCCGCCGCCGCGAACTCCCGTCGCGTGATGCCCAGAAACCGTGAACCGATCAGCGCCCCGGTGGCAATGAAAGTCACTGTCACCAGTTCGGGCGGCATGGCCTCGGTATAGAGCCCGCCCAGCTTCGCCCCGGTCGCTGCCGCCATGGCGCCCAGAACCAGACCAGCGGGGATTTTCAACCGCTCGAAGACAAGGCCCAGGGCAACGCATCCCAGGGCCAGCAGCACCAGTTGAAGCGGGCTCAAAATCGCCTGTCCGGCGCCGGCGGGCGTAAAATGCTCGATGGGCAGCACCGTGGCGCCGATGGGCACGGCTATGGTCAGCATCAGGATGCGAATGACCTGGATGATGACGATCTGCCGCGAATTGCCGACCCCGGTCGCCGCAATGCCCATGACGAAGGACAGGTGCCCGGGAAACGAGCTGAGATAGGCGGTGCCCGGATCGAGTTTGAAGAACCGCGTCAGCATCCAGCCGGTCGCCGCCACGATGATCACCAGTTCAATGGCCAGCGCCGCCAGGCTGATCGGCCAGGTGCCGAGCAGGTTGAGGCTGTCCGGCGCCACGCTGGCGCCCATCGACATGCCGATCAACACGAAGACGACGTTGCGCAGCCCGTTCGGCATGGCCACCGGCGCCCCCGCCATGGCCGCCACGGTCACGGCCAGCGCCCCGCCCATCAGCCAGCCTGCCGGCAACCCGATCAGCATGGCGAGCCCCCCGCCGAGCGCGGAAATGGCAAGAGTGAGCAGAACGGGGAAGAGCGTCGTCAGGCTGGGCATCACCCAGATGCCTTACCCCAAGTCCCTCCGGCGCAAAAGGTTGATCGACACCATCAACATCTACGGCGCCCGTTCAGCCTCCCCTTGAGGGGAGGGCAAACGCAGCTTAGCCGCAGGCTTAGCGGAGCTCGGGAGGGGCTTTCTCCCCTAAAGATACACGCTACCCCGCCGGCAGCGCCCGTTCCACCAGACGTACCCAATAGCTGGCGCCCACCGGAATGGCTTCGTCGTTGAAGTCATAGGTGTCGGTATGAAGCTCGGTGGAGTCGCCATTGCCGAGGAAAATATAGGCGCCGGGCCGCTCGTTGAGCATGAAGGAAAAATCCTCGCCCCCCATCGAGGGTGCGACATCGGCGTCGACCCGCTCGCCTCCGACGATTTCCCGGGCTACCTCGGCGGCAAAGGCGGTCTGGCGCTCGGAATTGACCGTCACCGGATAACCCCGCGAATAACGCACGCTGGCTTCGGCGCCAAAACTCTGGGCAAAGCTGGGCACGAACTCGCCCAGCTTGGCCTCGATGAAATCCTGCACGGCGCCGTCAAGCGTGCGCACGGTGCCGGTGATCTTGGCGGTGCGCGAAATGACGTTGTCGGCCTCGCCCGCTTCGATCATGGTGACGCTGAGCACGGCGCTGTCCAGCGGGTCGAGATTGCGCGAGACGATGGTCTGCAGCGCCGTCACCATCTGCGCGGCGACGATGATCGGGTCGATCGTCTGCTGCGGCCGCGCCGCGTGGCCGCCCTGGCCCTCGATGTCGATATAGAAGCGGTCAGTGGCCGCCATGATGCCCCCGGCGCGAATGCCGAACGCACCGACCGGCATGCCCGGCCAGTTGTGCATTCCATAGACTTCGTCGATGCCGACGCGCTCGAACAGGCCGTCCTCGATCATCACCTTGCCGCCGCCACCGCCCTCTTCGGCCGGCTGGAAGATCAGGGCCACGCGTCCATCGAAATTGCGCGTCTCGGCCAGATATTTGGCAGCGCCCAGGAGCATGGCGGTATGACCGTCATGGCCGCAGGCATGCATCATGCCGGGCACGGTGGAGGCATAGTCGGCTGCCGTCTGCTCGGTCACGGGCAGGGCATCCATGTCGGCCCTGAGGCCAATGGTCCGGCCGCTGGAATTGCGCTGCCCGTTGATGATGGCGACAACCCCGGTGCGCCCCAGCCCGGTGATCACCTCGTCACAGCCAAAAGCCCGCAGCTTCTCCGCCACGATCCCCGCCGTCCGATGCACCTCGAACAGCAATTCGGGATGCGCATGAAAGTCCCGTCGCCACGCGGCGATTTCGGGCTGAAACTCGGCAATACGGTTGAGGATAGGCATAAACTGTCCGAAGCAGGGGAAGTGCGCGCAGTGTCTCCGCCCGCACGCACCGCGTCAACTCCGCCCCATGCCGCAGGCCAAATTGCCCTACCTGACGCCCGGTGCTTGCTGGGAGCGCGCAACCACTCGATGTCATTCCCGCGAAAGCGGGAACCTCTGTTTGGTAGGCCAGCGGCTAGGCTTTCAGTTGGGATGAACGGAGGTCCCCGCTTTCGCGGGGATGACCCTGATAAAGGTGCGCCCGTGCAGTGCGTCAACTTGATCGGTCATCGCATCCTGGACTTGCGCGATGTCATTCCCGCGAAAGCGGGAACCTCTGCTCCCCCAATTCCCGCCCCCCTCAAAACCGCTTTCCAACAATTCGCCTGCCATCGAACCGATATTCCCCTCCCGCGCCTTGCCCGTTCCCGGCCTTTTTGCCATTGAAGCGCCAACCTGACGGAGCTGCTCATGAAAATCCTCGTCGCGATCAAGCGCGTGGTCGATCACAATGTCCGTATCCGGGTCCGGCCCGATGGCTCGGGCGTCGAGACCAATGGCGTGCGCATGTCGATGAACCCGTTCTGCAAGCACGCCGTCGAGGCTGCGGTGCAACTGGCCGAGGCCGGGCAGGCCGACGAGATCGTCATCGTGTCCATCGGCCCCAAGGCCAGCAACGATGTCATCCTCACCGCCCTGGCCATGGGCGCCCATCGCGGCATTCTGATCGAAACCGACGCGGCGCTCGAAACGCTCGCCATCGCCAAACTGCTGGCCAAGGTCGTTGCGGAAGAACAGCCTGATCTGGTCCTGCTCGGCAAGCAGGCTGTCGATGACGACAGCAACCATGTCGGCCAGATGCTGGCCGCGCTCACCGAACGGCCCCAGGCCACCTTCGCCTCGGAGATCAAGCTGTCCGGCACGGAACTCGAAGTCACCCGCGAGGTCGATTCCGGCCGCGAGACCATTGCCCTGCCGCTTCCGGCTATCGCCACTGCCGATCTGCGTCTCAACACCCCGCGCAATGCCGCGCTGCCCATGGTGATGAAGGCGCGCTCCAAGCCGCTTGCCGTGCGCCCCGCCGCCGAATTCGGTGTCGACCTCACCCCGCGCCTCCGGGTTGAAAAAGTATCCCCGCCGCCCGAACGTGTGGCAGGCTCCACGGTTGGCTCTGCCGCCGAACTTGCCGCGATCATCGTCACCGATGTCAACGCGATGGAGGCGATCTGATGAGCGTCCTGGTTCTCGCCGATATCGATAACGGCGTGCTCTCGCCCGCCACGGCCCGCATCGTCAATGCCGCCAGCCAGCTTGGTCCTGTTGATCTTCTCGTGCCCGGTCCCGCCGCGGCCGCCGAAACGGCCGCCGCCATTTCCGGTGTCACAAAAGTGCTGGTCAGCGCTAACAGTCTGCTAGCGGATTCCCTGGTTGCGTTACTGTCAGAGTTGGCAGTCCGTTACCCCTATGTGGTCTCGAGCGCATCCACCCTGGGCAAGGATGTGATGCCGCGGCTCGCCGCCAGGCTCGACATCCAGCCGGTGACTGACATTGTCACCATCGAGGGAGAAAATCGGTTTACGAGGCCCATTTACGCCGGAAACGCGCTCGAAACCGTCACCGACAGCCAGGCCCGGCATGTCCTCACCTTCCGCGCTTCCGCCTTCCGGCCCGCCGCCTCCGGCAACGCGGCGCCACTCGAAGTCATTGAAAACACGGTGCAATCCGCCGCCCGTCTGGTTGCCGCACACCGCACCGAGAGCGATGTGCCCGATCTCTCAACGGCCCAGATCGTTGTCGGCGGTGGTGTTTCGGTCGGCTCCGCCGAAGGCTTCCAACTGATTGAAAAGCTTGGCAAAACTCTCGGCGCCGCCGTGGGTGCCACCCGCGCCGCCGTCGATGCCGGCTACGCACCCAATGACTGGCAGGTCGGCCAGACCGGCAAGATCATCGCCCCCGATCTTTACATCGCCATCGGCATTTCCGGCGCCCTTCAGCACCTCGCCGGCATCCAGGGCGCCAAGAAAATCATCGCCATCAACACCGACGCCGAAGCGCCCATCGTCAAGATCGCCGACGTGGCGCTGATCGGCGATCTTTTTGAAATCATTCCGCAATTGACCGCAGAACTGGAAAAATCGGGCATGAAACGGTAGCCAACCTCTCTCGATGTCACCCCGGCGAAGGCCGGGGTCCATCCTGAGATGTCACCTTGTCTCCCGGCCTTCGCTGCGATGACATGAACCGGCTGCCGAGGTCGTACTTCCAATTGCAAAAATCCCCTGCCGTCCTATAAAGACGGCGCCTTCCCACCGGACCTCCGACAATGTTCGAAAACCTGACCAAGGCCCCTGGCGACAAGATTCTGGCGCTCATGGGGGAATATGCTGCCGACTCCCGCCCCACCAAGATCGACCTCGGTGTCGGTGTCTATAAGGACGAGAAAGGCGTCACCCCGGTGATGTCCTCGGTCCGCAAGGCCGAAGAGCGCATACTTTCGAACGAAAAAACAAAGACTTATCTCGGCATCGCCGGCAACAAGGGCTATGGCGCCGCTGTGCTCGACCTGGTGTTGGCCGATAGTGTCGACCGCGCCCGCGTGCGCATCGCCCAGGCCCCGGGCGGCACCGGTTCGCTCTGGGTGCTGATGCAGCTCATCAACCGGGCCCGGCCCGGTGCGACCGTCCATGTCTCCGATCCGACCTGGGCAAACCACAATCCGATCGCGATTGGCGCGGGCCTCAAGGTCGCGACCTATCCCTATTTCGACCCGGAGACCCGGGGTGTAAAATTCGAGCAAATGCTTGCAGCGCTTGATCAATTGGGCGCCGGTGATGTCGTGCTTCTGCACGGCTGCTGCCACAATCCGACGGGTGCGAACCTCAGCGATGCGCAGTGGGATCAGGTCGCCAGGAGCCTCGCCCGCACCGGCGCGCTGCCCTTCATCGATCTGGCCTATCTCGGTTTCGGCGATGGCATCGAGGCCGATGCCTATGGCACCCGCAAGATTCTATCCTCGGTCCCCGAAGCTCTGATAGCATTCTCGGGCTCGAAGAATTTCGGCCTTTATCGCGAACGTGTCGGCGCCGCCATCCTGGTCGCCCGCACCGCCGAGGAAGCCGAAGTCACCAATTCGCAGCTGCTCAACATCATTCGCGGCGCCTATTCCCAGCCCCCCGACCATGGCGCGGAGATCATCCGCACCATCCTCGAGGACGCGAGCTTGCGCGCCGAGTGGGAAGAGGAGCTTGGAATCATGCGTAACCGTATGATTTCATTGCGTAAAAAGTTGTCGGAGGCCATTCGCGAGCGGTCCAATTCCACCGATTTTGACTTTGTGGCCGATCACCGGGGCATGTTTTCCCTGCTCGGTCTCAGCAATGATGCGGTCGAACATCTCAAAGCCGCAAACGGGGTCTATATGACCGGGGATAGCCGCATCAATGTCGCCGGTATTCCCGAAGATCGCGTCGGCGATCTGGCGGAAGCGTTTTTGAGCGCCGTTCGCTGATCGCACGCCTTGCGGCCCCGCGCCGCCATGGCTACATCTGGATAAACGGTCCGCTGAAAGCGTTTCCAGCAAATGTGCACCGCGATTTTGCGGTTCGGAAACGCGACAAGTTACTAGGAGGGAACGATGAAGTTCTTCGTCGACACTGCAGACACCGCCGCCATCAAGGAACTCAACGACGCTGGTCTCATCAACGGCGTGACCACCAATCCGTCGCTGATCGCCAAGTCCGGCCGTGACTTCAAGGAAGTCATCAAGGAAATCTGTGCCATCACGCCCGATCCGGTCTCGGCCGAAGTCGCGAGCCTTGAATATGACGGCATGGTCGCCGAAGGCGAGCACCTGGCCAAGATCGCCAAGAATGTCGTCATCAAGCTGCCGCTGACGCTCAATGGCCTCAAGGCCACCAAGTACTTCAAGGACAAGGGTATTCCGACCAACGTTACCCTGTGCTTCTCGGCCAATCAGGCCCTGCTCGCCGCCAAGGCCGGCGCGACCTATATCTCGCCCTTTATCGGCCGCCTCGACGATATCAATCTCGATGGCATGGAGCTGATCGAGAACATCCGTCAGATCTACGACAACTACCAGTTCGAAACCCAGATCCTGGCCGCTTCGATCCGCTCGCCCAACCACGTCACCCAGGCCGCCCTGGCCGGTGCCGATGTGGCCACCATCCCGCCCGACGTGATCAAGAAGCTGGCCAGCCACCCGCTGACCGACAAGGGCATCGAAGGCTTCCTCAAGGATTGGGCCGGCACTGGCCAGTCGATCCTTTAGGGTCCATGCTCTTCCTTCTCCCCTTGTGGGAGAAGGTGGCGCGAAGCGCCGGATGAGGGGCGCTGCGTGAAATCGGGAGACCCCTCACCCGTCTCGGCCTCCGGCCGATCCACCCTGTCCCACAAGGGGAGAGGGGCCGGCCGCTGACGAGGGAAAAGACCCATGGCCGATACCGACCTCGCATCGCAGATCAAAGCCGCGCTCGTTGACGTCGAAATCCCCGGCGGAGCCGATCTCGCTGGTTATGCAGGGCTCTCCGAGATCATCGTCACGCCTGGCGCCGTGGCCTTTGCCATTTCGGTGGCGCCCGGCATGGAGGCTGCCTTCGGCCCGGCCCGCGACGCCGCAAAAGCGGTGGCGGAACGCCTTGGTGGTGCGCGCAAGGTCATGGTCTCGCTGACCGCCGAGAAAACCAACACGCCCAAGTTCAGCCACGGCAAGGCAACGCCGCCGGGCAAGACCCGCGTTCCGGGCATCAAGCGCATCATCGCGGTGGGGTCCGGCAAGGGCGGGGTCGGCAAGTCCACCACTTCGGTCAATCTCGCGCTGTCGCTGGCCAGCGAAGGCCTCAAGGTCGGTATTCTCGATGCCGATCTCTACGGGCCTTCGGTGCCAAAACTGCTGGGCCTCGAAGGCCGGCCCGCCATGCGGGACGACGGCATTTTCACCCCGCATGAGGCGTTCGGGCTGAAGGTCATCTCGATCGGCTCCATGCTTGTGCCCGGCCAGGCGGTGGTCTGGCGCGGCCCCATGGCGACCTCGGCCCTGCGCCAATTGTTGCGCGAAACCGCATGGGGCGATCTCGACGCGCTGGTGATCGACCTGCCGCCGGGCACGGGTGACATCCACATCGCATTGTTTCAGCAAACCATTGTCGAAGGCGTGGTCATCGTCTCGACGCCGCAGGACCTGGCGCTCATCGATGCCCAGAAGGCGGTGGATATGCTGCGCCGCATGTCTGTGCCGGTCCTCGGCCTCGTCGAAAACATGAGCTATTTCATCGCCCCCGATACCGGCAACCGCTACGATATTTTCGGCAGCGGCGGCGCCGAAAGGGCCGCCGGCCGGCTGGACATTCCATTCCTGGGCGCCATCCCGCTGGTCATGTCCATTCGCGAAAATTCCGACGCCGGTGTGCCCCCGGTCGCTGCTATGCCCGAGGGCGCGGAGGCGCAGGCCTATCGCCTCATCGCCCGGCGGCTGATTTCCAGCGTGCCGTGACGACCCGGTTCGGGCCACGTGCTTTCGCCATTTAAATCGATTGCGGAAATCGATTGCATCGCTTCCCGCCCAGATGGTATTCCGCTTGCCCACAAGGGTGCAAAGCCCGTCTGGAGGGACCATGTTTTCATTTGAGCGTCGCGATTTCGGGCCGGACTTCACCTTTGGCGTCGCTACGGCCGCCTATCAGATCGAGGGTGGGCAAGGCCATGGTCGCGGCTCTTCGATCTGGGACACCTTCTCGTCCACGCCCGGCAATGTGCACAATGGCGATACCGGGCTCAACGCCTGCAATCACTACGACCTCTGGCCGCAGGATCTCGACCTGATCGGCGAAGGCGGGTTCGACGCCTATCGCTTCTCATTCGCCTGGCCGCGCCTCATTCCCGAGGGCACCGGCGCCGTCAACCAGGAAGGCGTCGACTTCTACGACCGCCTGATCGATGGCATGCTCGAACGCGGCATCAAGCCCTATGCCACGCTCTATCATTGGGACCTGCCCTCGACCCTGCAGGATCGGGGCGGCTGGATGAACCGCGATATCGCCGGCTGGTTCGCCGATTATGCGGCGCTGATCGCCGACAAGTTCGGCAGCCGGCTCCATGCCACGGCCACCATCAACGAGCCCTGGTGCGTAGCCTTCCTCAGCCATTTCCTCGGCATCCATGCGCCCGGCTATCGCGACCTGCGCGCCGCCGCCCGCGCTATGCACCACGTGCTCTTTGCCCATGGCACGGCAATAGACGCGCTGCGCGCCAATGGCGTCAACAATCTGGGCATTGTGCTGAACCTGGAAAAGTCCGAGCCGGCCACCGATAGCGAAGCCGATAAGGCCGCGTGCAATTTCGGCGATGCCCTGTTCAACCGCTGGTATCTCGGCGGCGTTTTCAAGGGCCAGTATCCGGCCGAGATGACCGAGTGGCTCGCCCCCTATCTGCCCGTCAATTATCAGGACGACATGGCGGTGGTGTCCCGGCCGCTCGACTGGCTCGGGATCAACTACTATACGCGCGGCCTCTACAAGGCTTCGAGTGAGCCCGGTCGCCCGGTCGAGCAGGTCAAGGGGCCGCTCGAAAAGACCGATATCGGTTGGGAGATTTACCCCAAGGGTCTGTCGGACCTGCTGGTTCGCGTTTCCAGCGACTACACCAAGCTGCCGATCTACGTGACCGAGAACGGCATGGCCGAGGCCGAAGGCGACGACGATCCGCGCCGCGTCAAATATTACGACGATCACCTCAAGGCGGTGCTGGCAGCAAAGGCCGAAGGGGCCGATGTGCGCGGCTATTTTGCCTGGTCGCTGCTCGACAATTACGAATGGGCCGAGGGCTACAACAAGCGTTTCGGCCTGGTCCATGTCGATTACGACACGCAGAAGCGTACGCCCAAGGCCAGCTATCGATCGTTCCAGGGACTGCTCCACAACACGCGCTGATCGGTGTATCCGGGATGTGAACCATCCCGGAGCCCACATGACCCAGGCGAGCACTGACCTGCCCGAAAGCCTGCAGCGGCTGGAATATCTACTCACCCAGGCGGTGGGTGGCGCCGAATCCCTTTCGGCTCTCGACGGCTATCTGGCCGGCGTCCTGGCCAGTCCCGATCCCATTTCCCGGCGCGAATGGTGGCCGGGCTGGCTGGTCGATGCCGGTGATGCCGAGCTCGACCGGGCCGTCGCGGCGCGATTTGCCGAGATCGAGGCTGAACTGGCGGCCGGCCGATACGCCCCGCTCTATGATGTCGACGACCAGACCGGCGAAATCGATTGGCCCCAGTGGCTCGCCGGGTTCGAGCAGGCCATGCAATTGCGCTTCGCGCTTTGGGACGAGCTGCTGCGGCATCCATTCCAGGATGTGTTGGGTGAGGCAGCGACGCGCCTTGCGACCGCATTGCTGATGGCCCAGCCGGGCTTTGGCCCCGATGACAGCGCCAGCGAAGCCGATTGGGCCGCGTTCGATGCCGAGCGGCAGCAGGTGCCGCGCAATCTGGCCATCGCCACCATGCTGCTCTATCAGGCCGCGCACCGGCGCTCTTGATTACGCCACGTCAGGCAGGCGTGCGGCCATCAGCGCTTTCGTCAGCTTGTGCTGCGGCCGGGCGAAGAGGGCATCGGGCGTACCCTGTTCGACGATGCGCCCCGCTTCCATGACCAGCACCCGGTCGGCAATGGTCGAGACCATGTCGAGATCGTGGGTGATCACCAGATAGGTGAGCCCATGCTCGTCCTGCAGCCGCGCCAGCAGGGTCAGCACATCGGTGCGCACGGACACGTCCAGCGCCGAAACCGGCTCGTCCAGCACCACCAGCCGGGGTCGTGTCACCATGGCCCGGGCAATGGCCAGGCGTTGCCGCTGCCCGCCCGAGAAGGCGTGTGGATAGCGTGCGAGCATGGCGGCGTCGAGCCCGACTGAGGTGATGGCTTCGACCAGCCGTGCCTCGCGTTCGGCAGCCGCCATCGGGCCGAGCAGGTGCAGCGGTTCGGCGAACGAGTCGGCGATGGTCATGCGCGGATCGAAGCTGCTGAACGGATCCTGGAACACCAGAGACATATTGGCGCGCAACCGGCCCGGCAGGTCCTTTCCGCGATAGCGTGTGCCGTCCAGACGCATCTGGCCTTCGCTGGCGCTGTCGAGGCCCACGATCATCCGGGCCAGCGTGGTCTTGCCGCAACCCGATGGACCCACAAGCGCGACGCATTCGCCTTGGTGCAGGGTCAGGTCGACCCTGTCGACAGCCCGCAACAGGCCTTCGCCCCAGAACCAGAAGCCGCCTTGCCGATAGTCGCGGGAAATGCCCTCGACCTCGAGGAGTGGGCCCCCGATGGCCCTGCGCGCGCCCGCTGGCGGCTGCCCACGGGCGGCGCGGACCAGTTCTGCCGTATAGGGCGATTGTGGCTTTCGGAATACCCGCGATGCCTCCCCGGTCTCGACCAGGCGGCCGGCCCGCATCACCCCGACATGGGTGCACAAAGCTGCGACGGCTCTGATATCGTGGCTTATGAACAACAGGGTCATGTTGCGGCGGTTGCAGACTTCCCCGATCAGGTCGAGCACCTTGCGCTGGGTGATGACGTCCAGCGCCGAAGTCGGCTCGTCGGCAATCATCAGTTCGGGCTCGCTGGCCAGCGCCATGGCGATCATGGCGCGCTGCCGCTGCCCGCCCGAAAGCTGGTGCGGATAGCGGGCGCCATGGTTCGGCTCCAGGCCCACTTCCCGCAACAGGTCCGGCACCACCAGTTGCGGCGCGGCGGTGGTTTCCGCCAGGCGGATCGCCTCCTCGATCTGGTCGGCGACCAGCATCAGCGGATTGAGCGCCGTCATCGGTTCCTGAAACACCATGCCGACCCGCTTGCCGCGCATCCGGGCCATGGTGCGTTCGTCGCGGGGCAGGGGCGTGCCGTCAAAGCGGATCGTGCCGCGCGCATCGGCGGTCTCCGGCAGCAATCCGCTGATGGCGAGGGCCGTCAGCGATTTGCCGGAGCCGCTCTCCCCGATCAGCCCGAACCGGTCGCCCCGCTCGATGCGCAACGTCAGATCCTGCAGCACGTCCCGGCCGTCAAAACCGATGTTGAAGCCGTCGATCTCAACCAGCGCCATGGTTCAACCCCTCCCGCTTGAGCCTGGGGTCGAGGGCATCGCGCAATCCGTCGCCGGCGATATTGAGCCCGATCACCATGATCACGATGGTGAGGCCCGGCACCACGCTGAGCCAGGGATGAATCAGAAACAGGCTCTGCACGTCGCGCAGCATGAGGCCGAGGCTGGTGGCTGGGGGCTGGGTGCCCAGCCCGATATAGGAGAGACCTGCTTCGGCGAGAATGCCCAGTGACAGTTGGATCGTCCCCTGCACGATGATCAGGCTCATGATATTGGGCAACAGGTGCCGTGCGGCAATCGCCGTATTGCCCAGCCCGGCCACCCGCGCTGCCGCCACGTAATCCTGGGTGCCGATCGCCAGGGCGCCGCCACGCGCCACTCGGGCAAAGACGGGGATATTGAACACGCCGATGGCGACAATGGCGTTGATTTCGCCCGGACCGAGCAGCGCCGCGATCAAAATGGCGACGACCACGGCCGGGAAGGCGAAGGTGACATCGGAGATGCGCAGCACCACCCACTCCACCGCCCCGCCCCAGGCGGCCGCCGCCAGCCCCATGGGCACGCCGACACCCATGCCGATGCCGACAGCCGTGGCCGCGACGATCAGGCTGGTCAGGGTGCCGCTCATGGCCAGGGACAGCATGTCCCTGCCCAGATGGTCCGTGCCCAGCCAGTGGGCCGCGCTCGGCCCCTGAAAGCGCCGACCAATGACAATCTGCTCGATGGGGTAGGGGCTCCACCACAGCGACACGATTGCGAGCAGCAGGAAGACCAGGCTGATGACCAGCCCAGTCGCGAGGCTCGGATGCCGGAGGAGCTGCCGAATGCTCATGCCGAGCGCCCCCGCAGGCGGGGATCGACCAGCGCATAGGCCAGGTCGGTCAGGAGCATGGTGGCGCTCACCACCAGGACCAGGATGATCGTCGCGCTGCGCACCAGCACAAGGTCGCGCTCGGAAATCGCGGTAAAGATCAGCCGGCCGATGCCAGGCAGGTAAAAGACGTTCTCGACGATGATGGTGCCAGCAATGAGATAGGCAAATTGCAGGCCGAGAATGGTCAGCACCGGCAGCATGGCATTGCGTAATCCATGCCGCCACACCGCCTCACCCAGTGTCAGCCCCTTGGCCCGTGCAGTGCGGATGAAATCCTGCCCCGTCACGTCCACGAGGGCGGTGCGCATGACCCGCGCCAGGATGGAGGCCTGCGGCAGCGCCAGCGCGAGGCCGGGGAGCACGAGGCCGCGCAATGCGGCGCCCGGATCCTCATGCCAGGGTACGAATCCGCCCGTCGGCAGCCATTTGAGGCTCACCGCAAAGACCAGGGTCAAAAGCATCCCAAACCAGAAATTGGGGATCGCCACGCCGATCTGCGCCAGAACCATGAGCACGGTGTCGGTCGCCTTGCCACGGCGCCGGGCCGCCAGGATACCAATGGGCAGGCCCACCACGACGGATACGATCATGGCGATGACAGCCAGCGGCAGCGTCACGCTCAGGCGTTCCAGCATCAGGGTAGAGACGGCCACCCGCTGGGTCTGCGACACACCGAAGTCGCCGCCCATCATGCCGAAAAGCCAGGCGAAGAACCGTTCATGCGCCGGCGCATCGAGGCCCATCTGGGTGCGGAGCGCCGCAACGGCGGCATCGCTGGCATTGATCCCCAGGATAAACCGCGCCGGATCGCCCGGCAGCAGGTCGAGCAGGACGAAAATCACCAGCGCCGCGAAAAACAGCGTCGCGGCGAAACCGAGTAGCCGGCCAAGCAGATATCGTGTCACCGCGTGGCCACCGGCGGTGCCATCATGCCGGGTGCCGCCGGGCCCACGCGGCCCTTACTCCATCCAGTGGATGTCGCGCAGCACCAGCCCCTCGACGGGCGCGTTCTGCCACATGCCCTCGAGCTTGGCATTCCAGACACCTGTCTGGGCCAGCTCGAACAGATAGCCGTTGACCGCATCCTGGGCGATGATGGTCTGGAATTCCTGCGCCAGGCGCTTGCGTTCGGCCTCGTCGGTCGTGGCATTGAGCGTCTCGTTCAAGCTCTGAACTTCGGCATTGTCATAGCCGAAATAGTAGTCAGGATTGGCATAGATACCAATGTCGAACGGCTCGACATGGCTGACGATCGTCAGGTCGAAGTCCTTGTTCGTCAAGACATCTTCGAGCCATTGGGCCCATTCCACATTGATCAGTTCGACCCTGATGCCAACCTCGGCAAGTTGGCTGGCAACGATCTGGCCGGACAGCCGCGCATAGGCCACGGGCGGCAGCTTCAGTGTCGCAGCGAAACCATCGGCGAGCCCGGCCTCCGCCAGCAGGGCCCGCGCGGCATCGGGGTCATAGGCATAGGTGCCCGTCAGATCGAGATAATACGGGTGGTGCGGGGCAAAGTGGCTGCCGATCGGCACGCCATAGCCATAGGTTGCGCCGTCGATGATGTCCTGGCGGTTGAGCGCATGGGCAATGGCCTGGCGCACCTTGAGGTCATCGAAGGGCGCCTTGCGATTATTGGTCGCGAGAATCGTTTCGCCTTCGGTAGAGCCGACCAGAACCTTGAACTGCGGATTGCCCTCGAACACCGCCAGCGCTTCGGGCGCGAAATTGTTGGTGCCGTCGACATCGCCGGCCAGGAGCGCATTGGTCAGGGTGGCGGTGTCGGAAATGAACAGGAAACTCGCGCGCGTCAGCGCCGGCAGGTCACCCCAATAGGGACCATATTGCTCCAGCACCACGCGGCTGCCCCTGTCCCATTGCACAAAGGCGAAGGGGCCGGTGCCAATGGGTTCGGCGCTGTTATTGGCGGCGGTTTCCGGCGCCACGATCACTGCGTCGCCCCGACCCATGTTGAACAGGAACATGCCGTCCGGCCGGCTCAGCGTGAATTCCACCGTCATGGAGTCGATCACCGTCACGGCGCTGATGGGCTCGTAGAGCGCCTTCTGCGCATTGACGCTGTCTTCGGCCAAAAGCCGGTCGAAGGTGAACTTGACGTCTTCGGCGTCGAAGGCGGTGCCGTCATGGAAGGTCACGCCGTCCTGCAATGCGAACTGGTAGGTGAGGCTGTCTTCGCTGATGGTCCAGCTTGCGGCCAGGCCGGGCTGCACGGCGCCGGTCTGGTCGATGCGGACCAGGCCTTCAAAGACGTTTTGATAGACCACGATATCGATGGCTTCGGCAGCGCCCGCGGTCGGATCGAGGCTGGGCGGTTCCAGCGCCACGCCGATGCGGATTTCGGTGGGCTGCGCCAAGGCGGCCGTTCCCGCCAGCATCACGCTTGCAGCGGCAAGGGCGAGGGACTTGAACAGCGTCATCGAATATCCTCCAGATCGGGTGAGCACCTAAGGTCTATCTATAGGCAAGATCGGGCCGAAGCGCACCTGCGGCAATCATACTTTCCGGCGGTCGGCGGCCCAGGTGGCCAATATCACCGGGATTGTGCCCACCAGCACGATGCACAATGCCGGCAGCGCCGCCTGGGTGAACAGGCCCACACTGGCGCGCGAATAAATCAGAGTGGCCAGGGTCTCGACGCCCAACGGGCGCAGCAGCAGCGTCGCCGGCAATTCCTTGACGATCTCGACAAAGACCAGCATTCCGGCCGAGAGCAGCGCCGGTGCCAGCGTCGGCAGGTCGACCCGCAGCAGCAGCCGCCAGCGCCCGGCGCCCAGAACCCGTCCGGCATCGAGCATGGCCGCGCCACGCTTTTTCATCGCCGCGTCCAGCGTCGAGTGGCTCACGGCCAGAAAGCGGATGGCATAGACATAGACGAGGGCAACCATGGATCCCGACAGGATCAGGCCCGGCCGCCAGTCGAACACCGCCATGGTGCCGCGATTGATCCAGAGATCGGCCTGTCCCAGCGGCTGCAACAGGCCCAGGGCCAGCACGGTGCCCGGGATCGCGTAACCCAGTGTGGAAATGCGGATCAGGCCGCGTGTGGCCCGGTCGCTGCGCTCACCCATGCGCGCGACCCATAGGCCGATGATGACCGTGGCCAGGGCGCCGGACAGGGCCAGGGTAACCGTCGGGACCAGCGCCCTAAAGGTCAGTGCCACCACGTCGGGGTGAACGAGCCGTATGGTGAGATAGAGCATCTCGCCTGCCGGCAGTCCAAACCCGGCCACCAGCAACAGGGTGCAGAACCCGGCCGCGCACCAGGCGCCAAAGCCGGACAGAACCGCGCGGGGCGGCGGCACGCGGCTGTCGCGATGGGCCGAAAACATCCGATCCCGCCGCGCCCTCTGCTCGGCAAGGATGAGGAACGCAATGACCAGTACGACCGTCACCGCCAGCTGTGCGGCCCCACCCAGGTCACCGCGATTGATCCAGGTGGAATAGATGACGGCGGTAATGGCGTTGACGCCGAAATACTGCACTGCGCCCAGGTCGTTGACGACCTCCATCATGGCCAGCGACATGCCCACGACGAGCGCAGGGCGGGCTGTGGGCAGGACCACGGCAAAGAAAGTGCGGGCCCCGGTCGCGCCCAGCGTGCGGGCGGCGATGCTGAGGCTGGTCGACTGCATGAGGAAGAATGCCCGGCAGGCGACATAGACATAGGGGTAGAGCACCGCCGACAGCACCAGCGTTGCTCCCCAATTGCTGCGGATATCGGGGAACCAGTAGTCGCGGATATTCTGGGCTCCCGTCAGCCCCCGCAGCGCGGTCTGGAACGGGCCGGTAAAGCCCAAAACTTCGACATAGGCATAGGCGGCGAGATAGGTTGGAACCGCCAGCGGCAGGATCAGCGCCCAGTCGAACAGCCGCCGCAGCGGGAACTCGAAATGGGTCACGAGCCAGGCCGCCACGAGGCCCGCAATGCCGGTCAGCACGCCGACCGAAAGCATCAGCAGCCCGGTTTCGCGCAGGGCCGTCGGCAACATGGCCGCGCCTAGCCCATTGCTGCTGCCCAGACCGGACAAGGCGGCAATGCTCAGCCACAGGATCGGCAGCCCCATGACCAGGACCAGCACAAGCGGCAGGACCGGCAGCGGTCGCCCGCTGCCGGTCCTGGAGGTCTGTGTCTGGCTGGCGCTCGCGGCTATGCCGGCCTCCGTCCCCGCTTAGTTCTGCGGACCTTCGTTGAACTTGAGTTCGTCGACCAGCGCCGCAGCTTCGGCGCGATGCGCGGCCACTTCGGTCAGCGGAACTTCGGAGGCCTTGAGTTCACCCCAGCTCAGCACCAGCTCATTGATCGGCGCGCCCGGCACGACCGGGAACTCGTAGTTGGTGTCGGCATAGATCGACTGGGCCGAGTCCGACAGCAGGTATTCGATCAGGGCATTGGCGTTTTCGGCATTGGGAGCGTGCTTGGCGATGAAGGCGCCGGCTACGTTGACCTGGGTGCCTGCGCCTTCGGCATCGGGATAGATGATGCGCGCGGCATTGGCCCAGTCCTTCTGCTCCGGCTCGGCATCGTTGTTGAGCATCGCACCCATGTAGTAGGTGTTGACGATGGCCAGGTCGCACGAGCCTTCCAGGATGTTCTTGACCTGCCCACGGTCATTGCCATTGGGGGCGAAGGCCAGGTTGTCGCGCACCTTGGTCAGCCATTCGCGGGCCTTTTCCTCGCCATTGACGGCGATGTAGTGGGCGATGAGGCCGATATTGTAGGGGTGCTCGCCCGGACGGGTGCAGATACGGCCCTTCCATTCGTCAGAGGCCAGGTCTTCATAGGTGAGGGCCGTGGCATCGACCCGGTCCTTGGAGACGTAGAACACGCGGCTGCGCAGCGACAGGGCCGTCCAGTTGCCATCGTCATCGCGGAAGGCGGCAGGCACGCGCTCGGTCAGGCCGGCTGAGGTGATCGGCTGGGTCAGGCCCTGTTCCTCGGCGCCCACCAGATTGCCGATATCGACGGTCAGCACCACGTCGGCGGGCGACAGTTCGCCCTCGGCGGCAACGCGGTCGAGCAGGCCGTCACCGGCATAGAGCACATTGGCGGTGATGCCGGTCTCGGCGGTGAATTCGTCCAGCAGCGGCTGCAACAGGCTCTGTTCGCGATAGCTGTAGATATTGACTTCGCCGCTCTGGGCGAAAGCGGGCATGGCCGACATCATGGTGGTGGCGAGAAGGGCGCCGAACATCGTGGCGGTCTTGGTCATCTGCATCTCCTGTTGCATTCGGGGGTCAAGGGCCCGTTGACGAAGCGGTATTGGAGTGCTCATCCGGTAATGTCAATAAAGCAAACAAAAACAAACGCTTATAGGTTGGAATGATTCAAAACCAGCGGGCGTTTTCCGTGTGCTTTCAGTGCGCTAGCGTGCGAAGAAAAATCTCACTCCCGCGGTGAGGGCGGGGTCGCATCGACCAGATCTGCGGGAATGCGCAGCGAGAACAACAGACCTTCGGCACCCGCCGGATCAACCGAAAGCGACACGGTGTTGACCGCAAGCAGCGAGCGCGTCAGCGCCAGGCCGACGCTCGAGCGCACCGGTGCCAGCACCTTGCCCTTGGTGTCGACCCCGTCCCGGAACACCACGAAGCGCTCGCCCATGTCCACCGCATGGGCCGAGCTGTCCCGGACATGAATGGCAATGGCCCCGTCGTCGAGGCGCTGCGCCGAAATGATGACCGAACTGCCCTCGGGCGTCTGGTCGATGGCGCTGGCCAGAAGGTTCAACACCGCCTGCGTCAGCGATGCCTCGTCGGCTGTCACTCTCGGCAGGGTCTCCGATATGGCATTGCGCACGATCACCCGTGCGGCATTGGCCTGCGCGCGGATGCGGATGACGCAGCTTTCCAGAAGCCCGCTGAGGTCGAGTCTCGCGCGCTGCGCCAGATAGCGGCCCTCGCGCAGGCGGGCATATTCTTCGAGTTCCCCAACCAGTGCGGATATATCCTGGCCGGCGCGCGCAATGTCGTCGGAATATCCCTTGAGCTTGTCCTGGTCGGGCGACGCGAGGCTCGTCGTGCCGATAACCTCGGCAAAGCCCAGAATGCTGCTCAATGGCCGGCGAATGCCGCGACCGATCCGCGCCAGCAGCGCCGGATCGACATCACCGCCCGTCGCGATCTGCGCCAGGGCCGATTGGCGGCGGCGCACAAAGCCGAAGTAGCCGGAAAGAATGCCCGCCTGCCCAAGAGCGAAGAGCAGGATATCGGATCGCCCGTCACCGGCCCGCAGCGTCAGCACCGGCCGTTCGCTCTCGGCAAACCGCGCCGGCCGCTCGAGGAAGGCGCGCAGGGCCACGCCATCATCCTCTCCCACCAGCGAAATCAGGGTGCGGCCGACCAGGGGGCGGCCAGCCGCCAACAAGGTGCTGGCCTCGGCATTGGCCGCGCTGACCATGCCGGACCGGCTGGTTTCGATAAAGCCATCGCCACAGATTTCGGCAAAGCTGCCCGCAAAGGCCCGTACTGCGTCTTCATGCCCGGTCCGCACCTCGGTGGCGCTGGCCGACAGCAGCAGGGCAGGGCGGCCCTGCCACGACACTGACTGCAGGCGCGCCGTGACCGGGATCAGGGTGCCATCGCGCTGCACCAGATGATTGACCGGTCCGGCCTCCTGGCCCTCGGGGCCGACGACCGGAAACACCGCCGCCAGCCCGGCCTGCCGCAAGGCATCGGCCGAGTCATAGCCGATCATCTCGGTGATCGAGCGGTTGGCAAACAGGATCTGCTGGTCACGGAACACCAGGATACCCAGAGGCAGCCGGTTGAGGACCAGCGTTTCCCCGCCCAGATTGATCAGCGCCCCCGTGCCTTGCGGGGTGCTCGCGGGAGCCGGTGCCGTCACCGCCGGTGGCGGGCTGCGATCCCCGACGCGATCGGTCAGGATGCGCGACAACTCATCGAAATTGTAGCGCGAGACGCGCTCCACCGCCTCAGAGTCGGGCTGTTCCGCCTCAAGACGGCCCGTCCCGCCATCAACCAGGCCGGCCGCTGGCTCCGTTTCGGGCGGTTCGGGCATATGCACACCCGCGTCAGCCACTTCATCCGCAGGCGCCTCGTCGCGCGCAGTCGGCGTAAAGCCACGGCCGATAATCTTGTAGAGCGTCGCAGGCGCTTCGGCATCATCGGCTTCCGGCGCGGCACCGGAAACGGCGTCGGGTGTTTCCCCGGACACCCATGGCTCCAGTCCCTGGTCCGCCGTCTGATAACCGACGTCATCGTCAGGCGCGGATGGGTTGTCGACGGCAGGCGTAGCGTCCGCCGGGTCCAGCGGGTCGTCCTCGGCACTGAGCGGGGTGAACAGGGCATCGTCTGCCGCCAGCCGGTCGAACAATGCGCTCAGCCGCCCTGCTTCCGTGTCGGCGCCGCCGTCGTCCTGCGCCCCGTCCGTGCTGTCCGATGGCAATTCCGCCTGTTCGGGCTCTGCTGGCTCACCCGTGCCGGGCTGGTCGTCCGACAGCGCGTCCTGCCAGCTCTCTGCGGTATCGGTTGCTTCTGCGTCCGCAATGAACGGGGCCGGCTCGGCGGCGGTTTCATAGGCCTGTTCGGCATCCGGCGCCTGCCAGCTTTCGAGCTCCCGCTGATAGCTGTCATCGGCATCTGCGGCGTGCGAAACCGGCTCCGCAGCACCTTCGAAGGTCTCGGTGGCGGTCGGGGTGGTGTCCACCGCCGCACTGTGCACCGCAGGCTCCGTGTCTTCGGGCCCATCCGTGCGCGCCTGGCGGGCCACCAGCAGAATGTCCTCGCCGATCGCGTCAACGCCGACAATCAGCAGCACCGGCTCGTCGCCGCTCCATTTGAGCGGCGTCGTGGCACAGGTGGCCGAAACCGGCTTTTCGCCGGCCAGAAACTGAATGCGGGCGAGGCTGCTGCGGCCGGAGGAGCCGAGCCGGATAATGCGCGCCACCTGGCCCTTGATCGGGATGGCGGGCGGCGCCAGCTTCAATCCGTGCTTCTTGTTTTTGGCCATGAACAGGCCCGCGGCGTCGTTCTGCCAGATCAGGCGCTGGCCATCCTGCGACCACAGCCAGGCCGGACGTGCGTCGTCGGCGTGCTGCAGCACGCGCGGCGCATTCGGCAGGGTGGACCACAGTTCATTCATCGACTGCCTTTTCGCTTGATCGTCCGGACTGTGCCATTTCGAAACAAACGCGTCAGGTTCATTAAGTGTTCTTCAATATCGTGCAGGCCGGACCGAATCCAGCCTGAGCGCGGCGCTTGGGCCATTCTTCGGCCGGAATGGTTAAGCTCCATCCCTCATCCCGCGCAGTGTTAAGGGTCGAAATTGTGGTCAGGCCGGGCCCTGTCCACAGGTGTGAAATCCATGCTTGTCAATCCGGCCATCTCGACCTATGTTCCGCCCGTTTTCGGGACCGGGCTTTGCCGTCCCCAGACGAACATGCCGCCTTAGCTCAGTTGGTTAGAGCGCTAGATTGTGGATCTAGAGGTCCTCCGTTCAATCCGGAGAGGCGGTACCACTCCCCCTACCGAGCCAGACGCAGCGCCGACAGATCGTTGGCGATGGCAGCAAAAGTTGCCTTGAGATCGCTGGCGGCATTGGGGAACCGAGCCCGGTCGGCAGTGGAGGCACATGTGGTCAGCATGCTCCGAACCACTTCTTCGGTGCTCTGAGTCACGGTGTTGGTGGCCAACCCGATTGTATAGAGCGTTATGCCTTCCGCCTTGGCGTTGGCGCAGGTCTGCAGGGTCCGTGTATTCATGTCCGCAACGATTTGGGCATTGCTCGAGGCCGTACTGCCCTGATTGCTGCTGATGTTGCCCAGCCGCTCTATGTTGCCACCGCTCGATGAGTTGGAGTTGGTGTTGCGCGAATTGTAGGGATAGCCATAGGCGGAATAATAGTACGTGCCGTTCATGTTCCCGGTGCGGTAGGCGGTATTCTCACCATCGGTCATGACGATCATGACTTTGGAGGTGGCCTCGTCATATTCGCTGCCTTCCTCGAATGGTGCCGTAGGCGATAGCACCCGGAACCCCCAGGCTGTCCCCTCGTGAATGTTCGTGCCTCCGAGCGCCACCATGTTGTCGATGGCGTCCAGCACGTCATCGGGATCTGCCGACAGAGGCAGAACCGGTTGCGTCGGGCAGTCCGCATTCGGACCCTTCTGGCCGGTATTGTGTGTGAACTCGCCCGTATATTTGCACAAGCGTTCTTGATACTCGCGGGCCGTAAGGTTCGTCGGTACATAGCCGCCGCCTACACAGGAGCGCTCCCGTCGAAATGTTCTGTTGTTGCCTGAGCCACTAAATTGGGACCAGGAAGAGTAGTTGCTCCAGTTCCGGCAAGTGCAGCCGTCCGAGTGTGCGCCGTAGCGACCTCCGGAGTAGATCGCATCGCTGGAAAAGTTCTCCGGTCCAATGGGGAAAATTTCCGTATATTGGCCTGAGCAATTTGAGTTACTTGAATTGCAGCCCGTGCGGTACTGCTGCTGCATACACGTAGTGTTTCCCTGGGGCGGACGATCGCAACGGGCAGGCGAGTCCGTTACATAGTTGTTGTAATTGCTGTAATACGAGAGGCCCACCATGGTCTCGGGAAGGTCCGGAGCAAACAGCGGCACAAAAAACGTGTTCGGCTGGCCGGCAGTCGCTGGCGTGTCGTCTGTGTCCAGATATTCTTGAGGACGGGAGCCGGACTTGATATGCGGGCGGGCTTCGACGCAGCCGCGCCAACTATCATTGTCAATTTGATCGTAGAGAGCGAGCCTGTCCACTGGCGCGTTGAATGGCGTGTTCTCGTCGTCATCATCGTCAAAATTGTCGTTCGCAATCGCCGACTGCCCCAACCGATCGATCCAGGACTGATTGGCATTTTCCGGGCCGATGTTGACGTACATGGTGAATGGAACGATCGAGACGCGTACATTCTCGACCAGTGCGGCCCCCGGCGCGGCTGTACAGGTGTTCCCGGAATCCACCACATCGGTGTACATCAGGATATTGGTCGCGCACTTGGCCGCAGCGACCAGATTGGTCATGCGGCTCTCGTTCTGCATCGAACCCGAATTGTCGAGCACCATGACCACTTCCAGCGCCAGCTTCTTGCGCGTGGCTTCCGATTCGATCGCTGCACTGAGCTGGGGCACGCCGACCAGCGACACGAAAATCGTTGGCATGGTGAAGCTGGCGCGGAAATAGAGTGAGCCGTCTTCGACCGACGTCACAACCTGGTCGATGCCGGCGTCGATCCGGTTATCGCCGATGCGCTCAAGCATGATGGCCTCGGCCTGGAGGCGCACATCCTCTTCGTCATAGTCATCTTCAAAGATCTGCGGTTGCAGGGCCAGCGCCGCGGCGTCCAGCGCCACCTGAGCGCGCGATTTGGTCTGTTCCAGCCACACATAGTCAACCACCGCGCCCCCGAGCGCGATGAGAACAATGGCCATGACCCCGAAGAGCACGGCGAAGACGCCGCTTTCATCTCTGAAAAATCGGCCGACGAGCCTGGAAAATCCGTTCATGCGACGCTTCCTGCCGCGCCCCTTGGTCGGACGCGGCACCAGTCTCGGTAAAAATCCTTATTAAAGGACCACCACTTTGCTGTTTATTTGCACCCTGGCGTAGAGATCGATCACATCATCGTTGGTCATGCGGATGCAGCCCGAAGAGACATTCTGGCCGATGGACCAGGGTTCATTGGTGCCGTGGATGCGATAGAGCGTCGATCCCAGATAGAGCGCGCGGGCGCCCAGCGGGTTGCTTGGGCCGCCCTCCATGCGCACCGGCAGGCCGGGCTGGCGCTTGCGCATTTCGGCGGGCGGCGTCCAACTTGGCCACTCGGCCTTGCGAGTCACGCGATGGGTGCCGGCCCATTCAAAGCCGCTGCGCGCAACGCCGATGCCGTAGCGCAGGGCGCGGCCATCGCCGAGCACGAAATAGAGGAAATGGGCGCGCGTATCGACCACGACGGTGCCACTGCGCTCACTGGTGGGATAGGACACGATCTGCCGCAGATAGACCGGATGCACCTGCGCATTGGCCTGCAGGGCCAGTCCATGGCGCGGCTGCCCGGAGCTGACCGTGACGCCGGGCGGCGGTGCAAAGCGCCACCCCGGCGCAAAGGTTTCGGCCTGACTCCGCGGCGCCAGTATCAACAGGGGCAGCGCGGCAAGAATGGCCAGAAGGCGGGACGCCGGTTTCGTGGTCATGGGTGATGATCCAGAGCTGAACAGGCCTCCATTGTGGCGCCAACTCACCAATGGCCGGTCAAGCAGCGTGGTTAACAATCCGCTTCGTGCCGGTGGCCGGCTGGGCGGCAGTAGTTGCCGTCATGCAACACTCTCGATGGCTGCGACATGCTGACACAGTTCGCGCTTGCTGCTCACGATATTGCGAGCTAAGAGGCCTGTGTTCGCAAAGCCAACCGAGGGAGACGTTCCATGATTGCATCGACGTTCCGCCACTCGGGGCCAAACCTCCATCATTGCACCCGAGGCTGACCTCGGTCCTGTGATGGGTCTTCGGTCGCATAGCGACCCGCGGACACCCCACCTCCACCCCTGAAGTTCTGATCCCCGGCCGCATTGCGCCCGGAATCCGGCTTCTCCCCCTTGTGTACTCAACAGAGGCCGGTGGCGTGTGCTGCCGGATTCCCAAATGTCGTCCAACGTTCTCAGCGAGCGCAGCGTGGTGCTGCGACTCGAATTCTCCATCGCCGACGCCGTGCGTCAGCGCGGTCTCGTCTCCGTCATCGGCGCGGCTGTCCGCGCCTGGTGGTCGCAGCGGCCGGTAAACTACTCGGCCGTGCCCGAATACCTGCGGGACGATGTCGGCCTGCCGCCTGCAGAAGAAGCCCCGCATTGGACGGGCATCGATCTGCATGCCCATCGGCTGCATCCGCCCTCGCGGAGCGGTCCGTGATTGACAAAGGCGGCCGGGCACCCCCCGGCCGCCGCCCAACACATGTTGTTTCATCCCGGCCAATCGTCTAGGAACGGCCCGACTTTCCCTTAGGTACAGCAATGTCCGAAAAGACCAAGCTCATCACCCCGCGCCTGCCGCGCGGCTTCGAAGACCGTACGCCCGGCGAAATCGCCGCCGTTGGCGCCATGATCGACAAGATCAGGAAAGTCTATGAGCGCTATGGTTTCGACCCGGTCGAAACCCCGCTGTTCGAATATACCGAGACGCTGGGAAAATTCCTGCCCGATACCGACCGGCCCAATGCCGGCGTGTTTTCGCTGCAGGATGATGACGAGCAATGGATGAGCCTGCGCTACGACCTGACGGCGCCGCTCGCCCGCTACTTCGCCGAAAATTTCGAGACCCTGCCAAAACCCTACCGTTCCTATCGGCAGGGCTATGTCTTCCGCAACGAAAAGCCCGGTCCCGGCCGCTTCCGCCAGTTCATGCAGTTCGACGCCGACACCGTTGGCGCCCCCGGCCCAGAAGCCGATGCCGAAATGTGCATGATGATGGCCGACGTCATGGATGCGCTGGGCTTGCAGGGCAAATACGTCGTCCGCGTCAATGATCGCAAAATCCTAGATGGAGTTCTCTCCGCAGTTGATGTCACGGATGAAGATCAGAAGCTGACTGTGCTGCGCGCGGTCGACAAACTCGACAAATTTGGAGTGGACGGGGTCAAGCAGCTACTCGGCGCTGGCCGTAAGGATGAGAGCGGGGACTTTACGAAGGGTGCAGGGCTGAACGAGAGCCAAGTTTCTGGCGTCTTGAACATGTTCGACTTTAAGATTGATGTCACTCGATCTGCAGAAGGCACCGGCTACAATTTAAGCGGCGTCGGGCACCCAAACCTGTTGATGACCGACGCGATATATGATGCGGCTGCTTCGCTTGGACAGATGAAGGTCCTCTTCGACGCCGCCGGTTACGGCCCGGACCGCATCAAAATTGACCCCTCCGTCGTCCGTGGCCTCGAATATTACACCGGCCCGGTCTTCGAGATCGAACTCACCTTCAAGGTGCAGAACGAAAAGGGCCAGGACGTCGTGTTCGGTTCCGTTGGTGGCGGTGGCCGTTATGATGGTCTCGTCTCCCGCTTCCGCCGCGAACCGGTGCCGGCCACCGGCTTTTCCATCGGCGTCTCGCGGCTTGCCAATGCGCTGAAACTCACCGGCAATCTTGGCGCCACCGAACCGGCCGGCCCGGTCGTGGTCCTGGTCATGGACAAGGCCGAAACTGCCCGCTACCAGGCCATGGTCTCCGAGTTGCGCCAGGCCGGCATCCGCGCCGAAATGTTTCTCGGCTCCACCAAGAATTTCGGCAAGCAGGTCGCCTATGCCGACAAGCGTAACTCGCCCATCGTCATCATCGAGGGCAGCCAGGAGCGCGAGCAGGGTATCCTGCAGGTGAAAGACCTGATCGCCGGAAAACAGGCGGCCCAGGCCATCACCGACAACGCCGAATGGAAAGCCGCCCGCCCGGGCCAGTTCGAGATCAGGCGCGAAGACCTGGTTTCGGCGGTGCAGAAGCTGTTGAGCGAGCAATGACAAGACGGGCTGTCCATGCACACGATGTCATCCCGGCGGAGGCCGGGATCCAGGTCCGGAATACGTCCTGGACACTGGCCTCGCGGATAGTCACGTGCATGGATTCCGGCCTGCGCCGGAATGACACTGGGGATAATAGCGCGCCATGACCAACGCTGCCTATCGCCGTGCGCAGCTCGAGGCGCTTGTCGAGGCCCAGGGGGGATGCCGGGCGACGCCGCCACTCCTGCTCAAGGCCGATCCCTATTTCGATCTGGCCGGCGAGGAATTTGGCCGCCGCCTGCTGCTGACCACCGATGCCACCGGCGCCGAATACTGCCTGCGCCCGGATTTCACCCTACCCATCGTCGCCGATTACATCGCCCAGGGCGCGCGCGAGCCTGCGGCCTTTTCCTATCTTGGGCCGATCTTCCGTCAGCGGGAAACCGGCCCGGCAGAGTTCGACCAGGCCGGCATCGAGCTCCTCGCCCAGCCCGATGGCGACGTCGCGCTCGATCAGGTGCTGACCTTTGCTCGCGCCGCGCTGTCGCTCTACAGTGTCACCCCGCAGGTGCGCCTGGGTGGCGTGGGTCTCTTCGAGGCCCTGCTGGCCCAGGCCGACATGCCGGACGCCTGGCGGCCGCGTATTCGCCACCGCTTCGGTCATCCCGAGGCCATGGAGCGGTTGCTGACCCGCCTCGAACAGGCGCCCGATGTGCCCCGTAGCGAGCAGCCGTCGCACGCGGATCTCGTGGAAGATGTCACCGCCCGCATGGTGTCGGCCGGTCTCAGCCTGTCGGACGGTCGCTCGCCCGAGGAGATCGCAGACCGTTTTACCGAGCAGCAGGCGCTCGACGCGGCCCATGTGCCACCGGCAACGCTGAAGCTGTTGCGCGATTATCTCGCCATCAAGGGCGACGTGCTTTCTGCGCTCCGTCAGCTCGAGGCTTTGGCCGAAACCAATCGCCTCATGCTGGGCGCCCCCATCCGCGCCATTCGCCGCCATCTCGACCAGTTGGGCGAGGCCAGGGTGAGTTTTGACGCCAGTTTTTCCCCGCGCCTCGACTATTATACCGGCATTGTTTTTGAGATGCGGGGGCAGGGCGGCGCCATTCTCGTCTCCGGCGGCCAGTACGACCGGTTGCTTGAACGCCTGGGCGCCACCGCGCCGATCGCCGCTTCCGGCTGTGCGCTCTGGGTCGACCGCCTCGAAGCGGAGGGTGTTCGATGACCATTACGCTCGCAGTACCCTCAAAGGGGCGCCTCGAAGAACTCACGCGCGAGTGGTTTTCCCGGCGGGGCCTGACCATCACGCGTCCAGGCGGCGCGCGCTCCTATCTCGGAGCCATCGAGGGCGTGCCCGAAGTCACCGTGCGCTTTTATCCGGCGTCCGAAATTGCCCGCGAACTCATTCGCGGCAATATCGACCTGGGCGTCACCGGACGTGACCTGATCCACGAAACCAGCGAGTCCGGCCCCGCTGCGGTGGATTTTGCCCGCAATCTCGATTTCGGCCATGCGGATGTTGTCGTCGCCGTGCCCGAAGCCTGGATCGATGTCACGCATATGCACGATCTGGCCGATGTGGCCTCCGATTTCCGCTCCCGCCATGGCCGGTGGATGCGCATCGCCACCAAATACATCACCATCACCCGCCAGCATTTCGCGGGCGCCGGCATTGCCGAGTACCGCATCGTCGAGAGCCTGGGTGCCACCGAGGCGGCGCCTGCGGCCGGCGTGGCCGATATCGTGGTCGATATCACCTCCACCGGCTCGACGCTCGCCGCCAATGGTTTGCGCGTGCTCGAAGACGGGGTGATGCTGAAGAGCGAAGCCAATCTGATCGTCTCACGGACTGCCGATTGGCAGGGTCAGCGGGCGGCCGAGCGCGACGCCTTCCTCGCTCGCCTGGGAGATTGAGATGGATCTGGTCCTTGTCCTGCTGCTCGTGCTGATCGGTGTCGGCGCCATCGTCTATGCCGGGTTGCGCCAGCCGGCGCGGCCCGCCGAACCAGTAGTCGATGGCGGTAGCGCCTCAGGCGAAGATCATGGTGCAGGGGCCGAGGCGCCCAAGGGCGACGGCGATCCGGCGTGAGCCGGGTCGGCTTGCCAGCCCGGGCGATTCACGCCACAAGCTGTTGCTGCTGGCGCGGGGGATTGCGTGGCGGACGAGCTTGAACTCACCATTCTGATGCCGTGCTTGAATGAGGCAGAGACCCTGGCCGTCTGCATCGGCAAGGCGCGCGCGTTTATCGAGCGAACCGGCATCGCCGGGGAAATCCTCATTGCCGACAACGGCTCCACCGATGGCTCGCCGGCTATTGCCCGCGCCGAGGGTGCCAGGGTCGTCCAAGCCTCCCAGCGCGGTTATGGGGCGGCGCTGGCTACGGGCATCAGTGCCGCGCGGGGCCGGTTCGTCATTATGGGCGATGCCGATGACAGTTATGATTTTTCCCGGCTCGATGCCTTTGTCGATGCGTTGCGCGCCGGGGCCGATCTGGTGATGGGCAATCGCTTCAAGGGCGGCATCGCGCCGGGAGCCATGCCCTGGCACCACCGACTGATCGGCAACCCGATCCTGAGCGCGGTCGGCCGCCTGTTCTTTCGCACGCCAATCCGCGATTTCCATTGCGGCCTGCGCGGGTTCCGGCGCCAGGCGATCATCGAGCTCAATCTGCGCACCACGGGCATGGAGTTTGCCTCCGAAATGGTGGTCAAGGCCACTTTGGCGCGGTGCGATGTGCGCGAAGTGCCCACCACGCTCAGCCCCGACGGACGCAGCCGGCGGCCCCACCTGCGGTCCTTCCGCGATGGCTGGCGGCATCTGCGGTTCCTCCTGGTGTTCTCGCCGCGCTGGCTGTTCCTTTATCCCGGAATTGGCCTGCTGATCTTCGGCCTTGTCGTCGGTGCCGCACTCGTGGGTGGTCCCCTGCGCATCGGCAGCGTGGTGTTTTCCACGCACACATTCCTCGTCGCAGCCCTCTGCGTCATCATGGGCACCCAGTCCATCGCCTTCGCCCTGATCGGCCGCCGCTTTGCCTCGCGCTATGGCTTCATTCCACGCTCAAGCACCTATGACCGGCTGCTGGAAAGCCTGACGCTGGAGCGTATCCTGCTGGTGGCCCTGCTGCTGATGCTGGGTGGCCTGGGCGCGCTGGGCTGGGGGTTGTGGGAATGGGCGCGGCGCGACTTTGGCCCTCTCACGTCAGCGGCCACGCTGCGCGCCATCATTCTGGCCATGACCGCGCTGGTCACCGGCTTTCAACTGATGATGAGCGGCTTCATGTCGTCCATCATCAACATCCCCATTTATGAGCGCCGGATCAGCGATGCGACCGGCGAACAGCGCCCTTCATCCTGAGCAGGCAATTTCCATGGACCCCCTCGTTCTACTCGCCCTCATGGGTGTCGGCATGCTGGCCGGTTTTGTCGATGCCATTGCCGGCGGCGGTGGCATGATCACGGTTCCGGCGCTGCTTTCGGCCGGCCTGCCTCCGGTTTCGGCCCTGGCCACCAACAAGATGCAGTCGGTGGTCGGTACCACCATGGCGGTCATCACCTATTGGCGGCGCGGCTTCGTGGTGCTGAAGGATCTGGTGCCGGCCGTTGTCCTGACCTTTGCCGGCTCGGCGCTGGGCGCCTTCGTGGTCAGCCGTATCGATGTGACCCTGCTCAATATCGCCGTGCCGATCGCCCTGATCGCCATCGCCCTCTATTTCCTTTTCGCCCCGAAACTGTCCGATGCCGATCGGGCCTCGCGCCTGCCGTTTCACCTCTTCGTGCCGGTACTGGGCTTTGCCATCGGGTTTTACGACGGCATCTTCGGGCCGGGGACCGGCGCCTTCTTTACCATCGGTTTCGTGGCGCTGTTCGGTTTCGGCCTGACCCGCGCCACGGGCAATACCAAGGCCCTCAACCTCATTTCCAATTCCGCCGCCCTGGTGATCTTCATTCCCGGCGGCCACGTGGTCTGGCCCGTCGCCCTGGTCATGGCCCTCGGGCAGATCATCGGCGGCTATGTCGGCGCCCGCACCGGCATCCGCTACGGCGTCCGCATCATCCGCCCCCTGGTGGTGGTGGTCTCCATCGCCATGGCGGTAAAGTTGCTGTTCTTCCCGTAGGAGGCGAGGGCGCGAACGCCCTCACCGGGGTCACGCGGCTTCGTTGAAGATCGAGGCCAGCTGATCGAGGAGGCTGGTGCTCTGGCTGGCGCCATAGGCGGCTTGGGCCATGGTGAGCAGCGAGACGCTGGACGTGCTCTCGTCCTCGTCGTCTTCGCTTTCGCCCGTGGCGCTGGCTTCAGCGCCACCTCCAGGCGGTGGGCCGCCCGGGGGAGGGCCACCAGGAGGCGGGCCACCGGCGCCGCGCGCCGAGTCCATTTCGCCCTTCAGCGTTTCAAGAAAAGACACGCCCTCCGCTTCGCTGATGGTGCCGTCGCCGTCACCATCGATCAGGTCGAAGAGCTTTTGCAGCGTTTCGCTGCTTTGCTCGGTAGCTTCTGCACCGAACTCTTCCAGCGACACCGAACCGTCCTGGTCGGCATCGGTCTGGGCAAAGATATCTGCGGCGCTGGGTGCCTGCATCTGCTGCGCCATGAAGGCCATGGAGCCGACCCGCTCCGCCATCTGGCTGTCAAAGGCGTCCTTCTCGGCGCTGGAAACGCTGCCATCGGCATCGCTGTCCATGGCCGAGAACAGGGCTTCTGCCCGCTTCTGTGCCTGGCTGTCCGAGGTGCCCTTGGGCGCGCCGGCTTTCAACTCGTCCAGCGAGAGCGCGCCATTCTTGTCGCTGTCGAGGCTGTCGAGTGTTGGTGGCTGGAAGTTGGGCCGCGTGTATTGAGTCGCCGAATAACCCCCTACGCCGCCGATCATTGACATGGTCGTGGTTCCTTCTCACGTCTCCGGATGATCCCGGATTTGTGATCAGAGGCGTTGGCAGGGTTAACCGGGCCTTAACATATGCCTGCCGCCCTGGGTCGGCCGCGAGATTTAACGGCGCAGAAAGGTTGCCGTAATGCTTTGGAAAGGTAGCCAGTCCTGCCCGGTTCAGGCATCCAGCCCGGCAGCGGCGCGCAGCGCGGCATTGATGCGGTCCTGCCAGCCAGGGCCGTCATCCTGAAAATACTCGAGCACCGCACGGTCGAGGCGCAGGGACACCAGTTCCTTGCCCTCGGGTGGCCCATTGGCCGTCCTGGCCGCAGGCTTGGTCTCGGGCTTGCTGGTCGCGGCCTTGAAGACGGCCTCGGCCTGATCGATTGCGCTGCCGCGCCGGGGTGTTCGCATTTCTGTCCTCGCAGGTATTGGTGCATCCTAACCGCCGCCAACGAAAAAAGCCCCGGTGTTTCCACCGGGGCTTTCCACAAGGATCGTGACTGGGAAGAAACGATCCTTGAAGCTCGTGCGCTGGGCGAGATGGACATGCGGCAAGGCCGCCCGACCGTCGGTCGCCCCCGCGGAGGGCCAGCGACCGGCATTTTTGCCGATCGCGATACGGCCCGTGAGCGAAGGAAGTGCTAGTTCGCTTTCGCGAACTAGAAATCCATGCCGCCCATGCCGCCCATACCGCCGCCAGCCGGCATTGCCGGAGCGTCGGGCTTGGGGGCTTCGACAATGGTGGCCTCGGTGGTCACCAGGAGCGAAGCAACCGAAGCGGCGTCTTCGAGAGCGGTACGGACAACCTTGACCGGGTCGATAACGCCCAGGGCAACAAGGTCACCATATTCGCCGGTCGCGGCATTGTAGCCGTAGGACGCAGCCGAGTTCTCGAGGATCTTGTCGACAACCACGGAGCCTTCGGCACCGGCATTGTTGGCAATGCAACGGACCGGCGACTGCAGGGCGCGGCGCACGATGGCGATACCGGCTTCCTGGTCGGCATTGGCGCCCTTGGCCTTGATGGCAGCCGAAGCGCGGAGCAGGGCAACGCCACCGCCCGGAACGATGCCTTCTTCGACAGCGGCGCGGGTCGCGTTGAGCGCGTCATCGACGCGGTCCTTACGCTCCTTGACTTCCACTTCCGTGGAACCGCCGACGCGGATCACGGCAACACCGCCGGCGAGCTTGGCCAGACGTTCCTGCAGCTTTTCGCGGTCGTAGTCCGAGGTGGTTTCCTCGATCTGGGCCTTGATCTGGCCAACGCGGGCCTGGATCTCGTCCTGGGTGCCGGCACCATCGACGATGGTGGTGTTTTCCTTGGTGATCTCGACGCGCTTGGCGGTGCCGAGCATGTCCAGGGTCACGTTTTCGAGCTTGATGCCGAGGTCTTCGGAGATCACCTGGCCGCCGGTGAGGACGGCGATGTCTTCGAGCATGGCCTTGCGGCGGTCACCGAAGCCCGGAGCCTTGACGGCAGCGACCTTGAGGCCGGCGCGCAGACGGTTGACGACCAGGGTCGGCAGAGCCTCGCCATCAACGTCCTCGGCGATGATCAGCAGCGGACGCTGGGACTGAACAACGGCTTCCAGGATCGGCAGGATGGCCTGCAGGTTGGAAAGCTTCTTTTCGTGCAGCAGGATGTAGGGGTCTTCGAGCTGTGCCGTCATCTTTTCGGCATTGGTCACGAAGTAGGGCGAGAGGTAGCCGCGGTCGAACTGCATGCCTTCGACGACATCGAGTTCGGTCTCGGCGGTCTTGGCTTCCTCGACGGTGATGACACCCTCGTTGCCGACCTTCTGCATCGCCTCGGCGATCATGTCACCGATGGACGATTCGCCATTGGCCGAAATGGTGCCGACCTGGGCAACTTCGGAAGACGAGGTGATCTTCTTGGCAGAGCCCTTGAGGCTTTCCACGACGTCGGCGACAGCCAGGTCGATACCGCGCTTGAGATCCATCGGGTTGAAGCCGGCGGCCACAGCCTTGACGCCTTCGACGACAATCGCCTGGCCGAGAACGGTTGCGGTGGTCGTGCCGTCACCGGCAACATCGTTGGTCTTGGACGCGACCGAACGCAGCAGCTGCGCACCCAGGTTCTCGAACTTGTCTTCCAGTTCGATTTCCTTGGCGACCGAGACGCCGTCCTTGGTGATGCGCGGGGCACCGAACGACTTTTCGATAACGACGTTACGACCCTTGGGGCCGAGGGTGACCTTCACCGCATTGGCGAGGATGTTGACGCCGCGCAGCATCTTTTCGCGGGCGTCGGTGGAGAATTTGACTTCCTTGGCGGCCATTTATGGCTCCTTGAAAAATGTCGGTTGATGGGGAACGACAAAAAAGGCGGTGAGAGAGCCGATTAGGCCTCGATCACGCCCATGATGTCGCTTTCCTTCATGATGATCAGGTCTTCGCCGTTGAGCTTGACCTCGGTGCCGCTCCACTTGCCGAAGAGCACGCGATCGCCGGCCTTGACGTCCAGCGCATTGATCTTGCCGTTTTCGTCGCGGGCGCCGGGGCCCACGGAAACGATCACACCCTCGGAGGGCTTTTCCTTGGCGGTATCGGGGATGATGATCCCGCCCTTGGTCTTTTCTTCACTGTCGACGCGACGGACGACCACTCGGTCATGCAGGGGACGGAAGCCCATGACTTGCTCCTCTTGGCATCATTGCTAATGCAAATTTCAGGACCTGTTAGCACTCGCCATTCGTGAGTGCTAACAAGCTGCCGGGATATAGGGATGGCCCGGGCGGGGAGTCAAGGCGCGCCTCCCGAAAATTCTTTCGTCCCCGGTCGAGGCTTGCTATTGGGCGCTGCACGCCCAATTCCAATCCGGACCTTTCAGCGCCATGACCAGCCCCGCCTCCATGCCCGCTGAACCGCAGTGGCGCCCGCCAAGGCTCTCGGTTGTCGTGCCGACTTACAAGGAGCGCGACAACGTCCTGCCGCTGCTCGAAAAGCTCGACCTGGCCCTGGCGGGAATAGCGTTCGAGGTTATCTTCGTCGACGACAACAGCCCCGACGGCACGGCCGAAGCCGTCAAACAGGCCGCCCGCACCCGCCCCAATGTGCGCTGTATTCACCGTATCGGGCGGCGTGGCCTGTCGTCGGCGTGTATCGAGGGCATGGCCCTGTCCGCCGCAGAATTCGTCGCGGTGATCGACGGCGACCTCCAGCATGACGAATCCATCCTGCCGCAACTGCTGGCGCGGGTGGAAGAGGGGGCCGATATTGCAGTCGGCTCTCGCTATGTCGGCGAGGGCCGGTCCGAGGAAGGCCTGTCGGCCGGACGGCAGGCCGGGTCGCGCCTGGCCACCCGCCTTTCCGGTATCCTGACCGGCAAGGCGCTGGCCGATCCCATGAGCGGCTTTTTCCTTCTGCGCCGCGCGCTCGTGATGGAAGTGGCGCCGCACCTCTCCCAGGAAGGCTTCAAGATACTGCTCGACCTGGTGGCCACTGCCGGGCGCCGCCGTGGCGGCCGTCTCACCATTGCTGAAGTGCCCTACAGTTTCCGCCCCCGCCATGCGGGCGAAAGCAAGATGAGCCCGCTGATCGTCGCCCAGTTCCTGGGGCTCATCGTCTCGCAGTTGACGCGTGGCCTCGTGCCGACAAGTTTTCTCCTGTTCGGCCTTGTGGGCGTTTCGGGTGTCTTCGTGCACCTTGCGGTGCTCAGCCTCGCCTTTGAAGTATTTGGCATTGGCTTTGCCGTCAGTCAGTTCATCGCCACCATGGTCGCCATGACCACCAATTTCGTGCTCAACAACGAACTGACCTATGCCGACAAGCGCCTGACCGGGCGGCGCTTCTTCACGGGCCTGTTGAGTTTTTACGCGGTGTGCAGTTTCGGCACCTTCGCCAATATCTCGGTCGCGAGCCTCCTGTTCACTGCCGAAATGGCCAATTTCGTCTTTGCCGGCATAGCCGGGGCGGTCATGAGCGCGGTGTTCAACTATGCCGTGACCCGCATCTTCACCTGGCGCTGAGGAGCCAAACATGAGCGAGACCCGGCGCATTGGCCCGCTGACACCCGTTCAGGCGACGCTGGCGCTCATTATCGTCACCCTGGTGTTGCGCACCATTGGCGCCTGGGCCGTGGGCTGGGGCACGGGCGAAGCCTATTACCTGGCCTCGGCGCGCCAGTTCCATCTCAGCTACTATGACCAGCCACCGCTCTTCCTGTGGATGATCTGGGGTATCGTGACGGCAACCGGATCGGACGCCATCCTTCTGGTGCGCCTGCCATTCCTCCTGATGTTCGCCGGCTCGACCTGGCTGGTCTTCGACATCATGCGGCGGCTGCATTCGCCCCTGGCCGGTTTCTATGCCGCGCTGATCGTCAACGCCTGCGTGCTGTTTTCGCTCTCCATCGGGTCCTGGGCGCAGCCCGATGCGCCCATGCTGCTCTTCTGGCTGGCGACGGTCCGGGTGCTGATCGAAATCTTTTTCGGGGCCGGTCGCGAGCGCCCCTATTTCTATTGGGGCCTGGCCGGGTTGTTCCTTGGTCTCACCTTTCTGTCGAAATACCACGCCCTGTTCCTCGTCTTGGGCACCGGGCTCTACATTCTCGTCGATCCGGCCCAGCGCCATTGGCTGCTGCACAAGGCTCCCTGGCTGGCGCTGGTGATCGCGCTGGCGATCTTTTCGCCGGTCATCATCTGGAATGCCCAGAACCAATGGGCCTCTTTCGGCTTCCAGGGCGGGCGGGCGCTCGCCGAATCCGATCTGCGCTGGGGCGGCCTCATCCGCATGATCATCGGCCAATTGGTCTATATGGTGCCGTGGCTGGCCATACCGGCGCTCTATATTGGCGTCAGGGCCCTGTTCGCGGGCCTCGAGCGCTCGGCCATTGCCGGGGTCGCGCCGGGAGTGGCAGTGCTCTTTGCCTATATTGCCTGGCCGCCGATCCTGTTCTTCACCATCGTCGCCCTCTGGTCCGATACGCAGTTCCACTTTCACTGGCAGGCGCCGGGCTACATCATGCTCTTCATGCTCATGGGGGCCTGGGCCGCCAATCGCAATGGACGGGCGATCAAGGCCTGGCTCTGGGGCAGTGCCGCCGTCACGCTGGTGATCCTCGCACCTCTGGTCAGCCATTGCGCCACCGGCTGGGCCCGCCAGGTCTTTCCCGGCGATTGGGAAGACCCCACTTATTCGCAACTGCCCTGGACCGAAGTCGGCGCGGCCTTGGTCGAGGCCGGCGTCTTCACCGGCGAAAACCAGTTCGTCGCCGGCATGAACTGGATCGATTGCGGCTATATCGACACCCAGGTCGGCGGGCGTGTGCCGCTGGCCTGCTTCGGCTCGGACCCGCGCAACCTGCACTACAATTTCGATCCGGCCACCCATGCGGGATGGGATGCAATTGTCGTGGTCCAGACCGGCAATATCGAGCGGGCGGCCGAGCGGATCGGACGCCAGTTCGACGCCGTGACCCATCTCGAAACGCTCGACATCACCCGCAATGGCTATCCGGAGTTGCGCAATATCCAGGTGTTTGAGGCGACGAGCTTTCAGCCCTGATTGCGCCGGGCCGGGTGAACCCAATCGCGTGCCGGAACGTTGTGTTTCCGACCCGGATATCTCGGGCCAGGAGATCGCAAATGACCGACCGCCAGGACACGAAAACCGCAATCGTCCCCGTTTCCGGCCGCGTGCACATCTTTTTTGACGACGCCGAAATTGCCAGTTCCACGCGCGCCATGCGCCTGAACGGTTCGGCCGCTCCCCAGGTGTTCTTGCCGCTCGAGGATGTGCATCCGCAGATTCTCGAAGCCTCCGACACGACGCGCGAGGATGCCGGACCCGGCACCGCTCACTTCTACACCGTCAAGACCCTCACAGCCGATGGCAGCGACGAGGCATGGTACTATCCCTATGCCGAGGGTGCCTACGCACCCATTCGCGACATGCTGACCTTTGGTGGCGATCGCATCCGCGTCGAGGTGACGGAAGTCTGACGCTCGTTCAGAGCGTATTCCCACTTCCCCCCGCCGCAAGACTGGGCCATAAGGCAAGCATGAGCGAACAATCTTCTTTCCAGATCAAGCTACGCCGGACCGGCGGAGTCGGCGCCAATGCAAACTGGCATTGGGAAATTCAGGATGCGGACGGCAAAGTCGTCAAGACCGGTAGCGCCGTGGGCGAGGAGCACAAGGCTTTCGCCACTGCGCGCATCGCCAAGGAAAAGCTGGAAGCCGCGGGCAAGTAAGCCCCGATAGGATTGCCGTGACCGCGCCCGCCGCCGAGCCTGAACCCGCGCCCGTATCGCCCGGTTTCACAGGTCCGCTGCGCGGCATCGCCCTCAAGGTCGCGTCAGTTTGCTGCTTCGTGGTCATGGCCACCATGCTCAAGGCCACCCAGACCGTGCCCTCCGGGCAGATGGTGTTCTTCCGCTCGTTCTTTGCGCTGCTGCCGGTGTTGGCCTATCTCGCCTGGCGCGGCCATCTGGCCCATGCCTTTGCCACAAAGCGGCCGGTGGGCCACGTGGTGCGGGGCCTGATCGGCGTCGGCGCCATGAGCCTGGGATTTTTTGCGCTGAGCCGGCTGCCACTGCCCGAAGCGACAGTGCTCCAATACGCGGCTCCCCTGCTCATTGTCGTATTGTCGGCCGTGCTGCTGCATGAACGGGTCCAGGTCTTCCGCTGGACCACGGTCATCATCGGGCTGGTTGGCGTGCTGATCGTGCTCTGGCCCCGCCTGACCCTGTTCACGGACCCGGACGGCATGGGCGACGGACAAGCGCTCGGCGCCATTGCCGGGATCACCGGTGCGCTGCTGTCTGCCTTTGCCATGTTGCAGGTGCGCACCCTGGTGCAGACCGAGCGCACCGAGGCCATCGTCACCTATTTCTTCATCAGCGCCAGCGTGCTGAGCCTTCTGACCATTCCCTTCGGTTGGGTCATGCCGACGCCCGAACAGGCGGCGCTGCTGATCGGTGCCGGCTTTTTTGGCGGCATCGGACAACTGTTCCTCACCTCATGCTACCGCTATGCGGACATGTCCGTGATCGCGCCGTTCGAATATGTGTCGCTGATCCTGACCATCGCCATCGGCTTCGTTATCTTTGCCGACATCCCCACCGCATCCATGCTCGTCGGCAGCGTCATCATCGTCGCCTCGGGCATCGCGGTGATCCTGCGCGAACGCTGGCTCGGCCTCGACCGCGCCAAGGCCCGCGAGGCCAATACGCCCTAGCGCCTGACGCGATAGAACGACTGCACAAGCCCGGATGGAAAGGGTTGCGTTCTCACGTGTTCAAGCACGAGGTCATGATCCAGCGCCCCGAACAGCGGTATGCCGGTGCCGATCAATACGGGTATCCGGCTGATCACAAGATCATCGATCAGGCCGGCGCGCAGGAACGACTGGATAACCGAACCACCATCGACATAGACGGCCCGCCAGCCCCGCTCGGCAAAGTTCGCCATGGCCTGCTCTGGCGTTGCCGCCAGCACCTCCACCCGGTCCGAGATTTCTGCCGGAATATCGGTGGGCCTCAGCGAATGACTCAACACCACGACGGGCTTGGAGTAGTACCAGGGGCGCATGTCCTTGATGGCTTCATAGGTTCCGCGCCCCATCACCACGGCATCGACCCGTTCCATATGGGCATTGAACCCGTGATCCTCGCCGTGCGTGGGAAATTCAGTCAACCAGCCGATGCCGTGGTTCTGCCGCGCGATGAAGCCGTCCAGGCTGGTTCCGATGAAAACGTGCCCCGTAGTCATGATGTTGCTCCCTATCCACGCCACCTGACGCAGGTGCCGTGACAAGGAATGACAGCAGGCTTCGATGCGGGACGTCTAGTGTCGCTTCCGCCTATCTAGCCAGTCGCCGCCATTTCGGACCAGCTCTGGCGCTTGCGATAGATGGTGGAGGGGCTGATTTCGAGCGCTGCCGCGGCGAGAGATATGTTGCCCCCAAAGGCAGCGACAGCATCTTCGATGATCCGCTGCTCCTGCTGCCACATCGGCAGCACCAGCCTGCGGGTTTCGGGGCGAACGGTTTCCACCGCAATCGGCGCCGCCACCTGTGCCTCGATATCGGCGGCTCCCAGCATCGCTGCCGAGATTTCTCCGCCATCGAACATGACGACGAGGCGCCGCACCAGGTTCTGCAATTGCCGCACATTGCCCGGCCAGTCGGCTGCGGTCAGGTGCTGGGCAGCGTCCGCGGCAAAACCGGCAAACCGCTTGCGCTCCTCGAGCGAATAGCAATCGAGGAAATGCCGGGCCAGGACCATGATGTCGCTCGGCCGCTGCCGCAATGGCGGCAGATGGATGGGCAGCACGTGCAGGCGATAGAACAGGTCTTCGCGGAACTGGCGCTGGGCAATCATCTGCATCGGATTGCGATTGGTCGCGCAGATGACCCGCACATCCACCTTGCGCACCGCCGTCTCGCCGACGCGTGAAATCGTGCCCGTCTGCAGGAAGCGGAGTAGCTTGGACTGCAGCGACAGGTCCATTTCCCCGATCTCGTCGAGAAACAGCGTGCCGCCATCGGCCAGTTCGGCCGCGCCCTTGCGGTCTTCGGTCGCGCCGGTAAAGGCGCCGCGCGCCACGCCGAACAATTCGCTTTCCATCAGGTCGCGCGGTATGGCGGCGCAATTGATGGCGACGAACCGCCGATCGGCCCGCGGGCCCTTGGCGTGCAGCGCTTCGGCGCAGACATCCTTGCCCGTGCCGCTCTCGCCGGTGATGAACACCGGTGCCGAGGACGAGGCGACGCGCCCGATCTGCTCGTAGAGAAACTGCATGGCGCTGGATGCACCGACAAAGCCGGCATAATCGGCAATGTGCGAAGCCTGTCCCGCCTCCGCGCCCAGGCATCTGGGGCGTCCGTGACGCTGGGCCAGTTCGCCGATGCGGTTGGCCAGGGCCGGGCCGTTGACCGGCTTGGCGACATAGTCGTGGGCTCCGGCGCGCATGGCGGCCAGCGTGGAGCTGACCGAGGCCCCATCGGCCATGACAATGATCAGCGCGCCTTCAGATATCCGCACCAGCCGGGCAACCGCGTCTTCAGGCGTGGCGCCCAGGTCGCCTATCGAACCAAGATCGGCCAGAACCACGTCGGGACGGGCCTTGCGCAACAGGTCACCCGCCGCACGGCCGCAATCGGCAACACTGAGCACCGGAGCGACCAGCATCGCCTCTGCCAGAGCGGCTCCAAGATGGCGCGCGCCGTCCAGATCGCTGTCGATCAACAGCACCTGGCCGCTCAATGTGGCATCGCCGATCGTGGCTGACGTCATGGGCGATCTATCCCTTTTCAGGCACTTGTTCTCGTTGGTCCGATTGTTGGCGATTAGGGTAAATTTTCCGTTCCCGCCGCTGCAGATTGCATGGTCTGGCCCAGTGCCCGCATGGAACAGCACCCGGCGGTCCGGCTCAAATAGGCTGGGACATCGGCGCCTCACGCCTTTTGCCCGCGGGTCTCTAATGTTAATAAAATTGCGCCGAGTCCCGGCCGTCAGGAAATGTTGCGGAAGAGCCTGTGCAGGCACTGGTCTATCTTTTCATCGCACTAGCGGGTGCCGGTTTCGGTGCGCTGGCCTATTTCGGCCTGGCTTTCACCCCGGCAACGGCGATTCTGGTTGGCCTGGTCTTTTCTGCCATCGGCGTCATCTTCATGGAGCGCGTGCTGCGCCAGCGCGCCGAGAATCGCCTGGAAAAGGCCATTCAGGATCTGTCGCGCCTATTGGCCACCGATGCCCAGGCCGGCGCCGTGCTCGGCCAGCGCATCAACGCTCTGACCGATCTCAATCCCGGCCAGCGCCTCGAGACCGTGGAGGCCGATATTTCCGTTCTGGGTACGGTCATTCGTCAGGTCGCGGAGGCCGTGGCCGAAATGGAAGACAAGGCGGCCCGCAACAGTGCTGCCCCGGCCGCCATGTCCGTGCCGCGCGCCGTCGAGCCGACCGCCCTGCGCCCGCCGCCGGCGGCGCCGGCCGAAGAACCCGGGCCCGCCATTCCGCTCGAAATGCTGCGCCAGGCGCTCGAGGAAAATCGCCTGGTCTTTCACATCCAGCCCATCGTGCGGCTGCCGCAAAGGCGGCCGGTGGCCTATGAACTGGTGCCGCGCCTGATGCTCGAAGATGGCGAACTGGCCGGCGCAGTCGATTTCATGCCGCGCCGCAAGGGTGGCGATCTTGTGGTGCGTATCGAGGCGGCGGCACTGGTCGAGGCCATTGCCATCGCCCGCCGCTCGCGCACCGGCGGCCAGCCGGTCACGCTCTATCTGCCACTGTCCGGAGCCAGCCTCGACGACGAAGACGCCGCCGAGCAACTGCTGGCCGTGCTTGATGCCAATCGCAGCGTGGCGCCGGGCCTGGTGTTTCTCGTCACCGAAAGCGACTGGTCCGCCATGTCGCCGCGCCAGAAGTCGGTCGCGGCCGGCATTGCCCGCAAGGGCGCCGGGTTTTCCATTGCCGCGATGCGTTCGCTGCGGGCCGACATGGCCGATCTGGCGGCCTCGGGCGTGCGCTCGCTGCGCGTCGACGGCGCCCGCTTCATCGAAACGCCCGAAACCTATACAGATTTCCACGTCTCCGATATTTCCGGCTATCTCAAGCGCTTCGAGATCCAGCTGATCGTCACCAATATTGCCGGCGAGCGGCAGATCGTCGAACTGCTCGACAGCGACATAACCCTGGTGCAGGGCGATTATCTCGCGCCGCCCGGGCCTGTCCGGCCCGATCTCAGTTTCGACAGCCAGCGCAGCGTCGGCGCTCAGCCCGCTCGCCGTGCCGAAAGCTTGTAGCGCCGGGGTCCATTGCGGTTTTCCCTTGATCCCCCCGCCCAAAGTGCCACATAGGGCCAGCATCCGTTTCACCGCACCAAAGGCATAGCCATGACATCGCCCCTGCCGGCCATTTCGGGATTGTCCGACCTCTCCGGCCGCTACGATGCGGTCCTGAGCGATGTCTGGGGTGTCATTCACAATGGTGTCGCCGCCTTCCCCGAAGCCGTCGAAGCCCTCCGCTCCTTCCGTCAGGCCGGTGGCCGGGCAGTGCTCATCACCAATGCGCCGCGCCCCTCGGCGCCAATTGTTGCCATGCTGGACCGGCTGGGCGTGCCGCGCGACGCCTATGACGCCATTGTCTCCTCCGGCGACGCCACCCGCGCCATGATCGAGAAATATCGCGGCAAGGCCATCCATCACGTCGGCCCGCCCACCGAGGACGATGCCCTTTACGAGGGGCTTAACCTGCGCCGCACCGGGCCCGAAGAGGCCGAAGTCGTTGTCGTCACCGATCTAGACACCGATGACGACACGCCCGAAATGTATCGCGAGCGCGCCAAATTCTGGCTTAGCCGCAAGCTGCCCATGATCTGTGCCAATCCCGATCGTGTGGTCGAGCATGGCGACAAGATCATCTATTGCGGCGGGGCGCTGGGCGATCTCTATTCGGCCATGGGCGGCATGGTCCACATGGCCGGAAAACCCTATCCGCCGATCTACGAGCAGGCATTCGGCCTCGCCGAGAAAGCCGCCGGCAAGGGGCTCGACAAGTCCCGCGTTCTCGCCATCGGCGACAGCGTCCGCACCGATGCGGCCGGTGCCGCACAGTTCGGCATCGATCTGCTGTTCATCACCGGCTCCATCCACGCCGCCGAACTCGACGCTTTCGGCAAGCCCGATCCGCAGGCCATTGCCGATCTCATCGCCCCCAGCCGCGCCCGCGTCGCCGGCTATCTGCCGCGTCTGTCGTGGTAAGCTTTGCGCCGACGTTTCGGCTCCATCCCACCCTCCCCCTTGAGGGGAGGGTAGCGCAGCTAGGCCGTTTGGCCGTAGCGACGCTGGGGAGGGGGTCTTTCGATCAGTCCCCAGGTGTCCGCCCTTGACCTTCATCCGCCTCTCCAGCCTCGCCGATCTGCCAGCAAACCTGCGCGGCGCCTTTGTTGCCATCGGCAATTTCGATGGCCTGCATCGCGGCCACCAGTCGATCATCGCCGCCCTGCGCGCCCGGGCCCAGGCGGCCGGCGTGCCCGCCCTCATGCTGACCTTCGAGCCGCATCCGCGCGACGTCTTTGCCCCGGCGCCCTTCATGTTCCGCCTGACCCAGGGAGACGCCAAGGCCAAGCTGGCCGAAGCCATGGGCCTCGATGGCGTCATCATCCTCAATTTCGACCGCGATTTTTCCCAGACCGAAGCCGAAGACTTCGTCCAGACCATCCTGATGGACCAATTGGCGGTGCGCGGGGTGATCACCGGCGCCGATTTTCACTTTGGCCGCCAGCGGCGCGGCACGCCCCTGTTTCTCAAGGGCGAAGGCGACCGTCTTGGCTTTGCGGTCGAAACCCTCAACCTGATGGATGAGGGGGACGAGCCCATTTCGTCCTCGCGCATCCGCGCAGCTCTGTCGGAAGGCGCAGTCGCTGCCGCCAACCGGCTTCTGGGCTATCACTGGTTCTTCGAAGGCTGCGTGGTCAAGGGCGATCAGCGGGGCAGGGAACTCGGCTACCCCACAGCCAACACCATGACCCCAACCGGTTTTCAGCTGGCCCAGGGCGTTTACGCCGTGCGGGCGCGGCTGGGCGAACGGCTTCTCGACGGGGTCGCGGCCTATGGCAAGCCGATGTTCGACAATCAGCGCCCGCCCTTTGAGACGCACCTGTTCGATTTCGATGAGGACATCTACGGCCAGACCCTGCATGTGGCGCTGATCGGCCACATCCGCGGCCAGGAAGTGTTCAACGGCCTCGACGAACTCATCGCCGCCATGGATCGGGATTCCAACAAGGCCCGCGCCCTGATCGCCGCGTGCAAGCCGATTAGCGAACTCGATGTGCGGTTGGGGTTTGTGGGCTGACACTGGGCCTTCCCCTCTCCCCTTGAGGGAGAGGGAGAGAAAATCTGCGTCCAGCGGATTTTCGAGGGTGAGGGGTTCCGGCCCATCCCATGCTTCCATGCCTGTAGATGGCTCGACCCCTCATCCGCCCCTTCGGGGCACCTTCTCCCTCAAGGGGAGAAGGGAAGGCAGCCTCCCACAAATTCACCTTTGCCCCATGCGCTTCGCCTTGCTAAAAGGCGGCCGACTTCTTCCAAACCGATTGCCGATCCATGAACGACACCGCTCCTGGCGCGACCGAGAAAGACTATTCGGCCACGCTGTTCCTGCCGGAAACCAATTTCCCCATGCGCGCCGGCTTGCCGCAGCGCGAGCCTGACTGGCTCAAGCGTTGGGAAGACATGGACATTTACGCCATGCAGCGCGAGCAGGCCAAGGATCGCCCGCTCTTCACCCTGCATGATGGCCCGCCCTATGCCAATGGCAACATCCATATCGGCCACGCACTCAACAAGACGCTCAAGGACCTCGTGTCCCGGTCCATGCAGATGCTGGGCTACAACTCGGCCTATGTGCCGGGCTGGGATTGTCACGGCCTGCCCATCGAATGGAAGATCGAGGAGCAGTACCGCGCCAAGGGCAAGGACAAGAACGAGGTTCCGGTGGTCGAATTCCGCCAGGAATGCCGCGCATTTGCCGAGCAATGGGTCGATGTCCAGCGCGAAGAATTCAAGCGCCTCGGCATCCTGGGCGAATGGGACAATCCCTATCTCACCATGAGCTTCGACGCCGAAGCCCAGATCGCCCGCGAATTGATGAAAGTCTCGATGAGCGGCCAGCTCTATCGCGGCTCTAAGCCGGTCATGTGGTCGGTCGTGGAACGCACCGCGCTCGCCGAAGCCGAGATCGAATATGCCGACTACGAAAGCGACACCATCTGGGTGAAGTTCCCGGTCCGGTTGGGCGACGAGGTGCTTCCCGACGGCGACGGCAACTCGGTTGTTATCTGGACGACCACACCCTGGACCATCCCGGCCAACCGGGCCGTCAGCTTTTCAAATCGGATCGCGTACGGCCTCTACAAGGTAACCGATGCCCCGGAAGGCAATTGGGCAACGGTTGGCGAGAGCTATGTTCTCGCAGACAAGCTCGCAAGCGAAGTTTTCGCGAAAGCCAAGGTTCAAGCCTATGAACGTGTTCGGGGGGTACCCGCGGACACCCTTGCGCGAGTGCAACTATCGCACCCCCTGCGCGGTCTCGCCGGCGGCTACAATTTCGATGTGCCACTGCTCGATGGCGAGCACGTCACCGACGATGCCGGTACCGGCTTCGTCCACACCGCGCCGGGCCATGGTCTTGATGACTTCGGCATCTGGATGGAATCGACCCGCCTCCTGCAGGAACGCGGCATCGACCCCGCCATCCCCTATGCCGTCGATGATGGCGGCTTCTACACCAAGGACGCCCCCGGCTTCGATGGCGCCCGCGTCATCGACGACAACGGCAAGAAAGGCGATGCCAATAGCCGCGTAATCACGGCATTGGCCGAGCACGGCAACATCATCGCCCGCGGCCGCGTCAAGCACCAGTACCCCCACTCCTGGCGCTCCAAGAAGCCGGTGATCTTCCGCAACACGCCGCAATGGTTCGTCTATATGGACAAGCCTATCGGCTCTTCCCCTTCTCCCCTTGTGGGAGAAGGTGCCCGAAGGGCGGATGAGGGGTCTCTTCCCGACACCCTGCGCACCCGCGCCCTAAACGCCATCGACGCCACAAAATTCTACCCCGCCGCGGGGCAGAACCGACTGCGCGCCATGATCGCCGACCGTCCCGATTGGGTGCTGAGCCGTCAGCGCGCCTGGGGCGTGCCGATCACGGTTTTCGTCAACAAGCAGACGAACGAGATCCTCAAGGACGAGGCGGTCAATCACCGCATCGGGCAGAGCTTTGAGGAAGAGGGTGCCGACGCCTGGTACAAGCCCGGTGCCGCCGAGCGCTTCCTGGGTACCGAACACAGGGTCGAGGACTACGAGATGGTCACCGACGTGCTCGACGTCTGGTTTGACTCGGGCTCGACCCACTCTTTCGTGCTGCGCAACAAGCAGAAGTGGCCGCACCTCAAGTTCCCGGCTTCGATGTATCTCGAAGGCTCGGACCAGCACCGCGGCTGGTTCCATTCGAGCCTCTTGGAAAGCTGCGCCACCAATGGCCATGCGCCCTATGACAGCGTCCTGACCCATGGTTTCACCATGGATGGCGAAGGCCGCAAGATGAGTAAATCGCTGGGCAATGTCGTGGCCCCGCAGGAGATCATCAAGCAGTTCGGCGCCGATATCCTGCGCCTGTGGGTTGCCTCTTCCGACTATTCGGAAGACCTGCGCCTGGGCAAGGAAATCATCCAGACCACGGTCGACAGCTATCGCAAGCTGCGCAACACCCTGCGCTGGCTGCTCGGCAACCTGGCGCATTTCCAGGCCGGGGACGTCGTCGATCCCAAGGACATGCCCGAGCTCGAACGGCTGATACTGCACCGGCTGGCCCAGCTCGATTCCGGCGTCCGCGCTGCCTACAAGGAATACGACTACCGCAAGGTCGTGACCCTGCTCTCGAACTTCATGAATATCGAGCTCAGCGCCTTCTATTTCGACATCCGCAAGGACACGCTCTATTGCGATCCGATCTCCTCGATCAAGCGCCGCTCGGCGCTGACCGTGCTCGATCACCTGTTCAATGCCCTCACCGCCTGGCTGGCACCCATCCTGGTCTTTACCATGGAAGAATGCTGGCTTGAGCGGCATCCGGAAGCGGGCTCGTCCGTTCACCTGCGTCTCTTCCCCGAGATTCCGGCTGACTGGATCGACACCGATCTGGCCGCCAAGTGGCAGCTGATCCGTGCGGTGCGCCGCGTGGTCACCGGGGCGCTCGAAATCGAACGCCGCGAAAAGCGCATCGGCTCGTCCCTCGAGGCCGCGCCGAAGGTGTTCGTTGCCGATGCCCGCTACATCGTGGCGCTCGAAGGACAGGACCTGGCCGAAATCGCCATCACCTCGGCGATCTCGATCAAGCAGAACGAGGGCCCCGGCGAGGCCTTTAGGCTCGACGACGTGCCCGGCGTTTCGGTGGTGCCCGGCCTGGCCGAAGGCCAGCGTTGCGCGCGGTCCTGGAAAGTCCTGCCCGAAGTCGGCTCGGATCCGGACTATCCCGATGTCAGCCCGCGCGACGCCCAGGCCCTGCGCGAACGCGCTGCGGCGGGGCTGTAGCGCCCAGGCTTGGTGCCTTCCCCCTCTCCCCTTGCGGGAGAGGGTGCCCGAAGGGCGGGTGAGGGGTGTCCTGCTACCCCAAGCCATTCGAGCGAAGCTCTCATGGCCTCTTCGCCCAATATCGCTCCACAGGAGCGATTTTCTTGGGGGTCAGAGCCCCTCATCCGGCGCCGCGCGCCACCTTCTCCCGGAGTGGGAGAAGGAAAGACGGAGTAGGCCATGAATACCCACACCCTGCGCAATCCCACCATTCTCGCTTCCCTCATGGCGGCGATCATCGCCTTTGGCGTGGACAGGGCGCAGAAGGGCTATCACATCGCCGCCGAATGCTATGCCATCGGCCAGGCTGCCTGCGTCGAGGTGTTTTCCGCCTATCACCCCCTGGTCATGACCGGCTGGCGCGGTGGCGAAGTCCTGCCTGTCGCCGGTTTCTTCGATTACGTGCTGGTCTGGAATACCGGTATTTCTTATGGCCTGCTCGATGGGCTGCCGGTCTGGGCGCTGGGCGCCATCATGGTCGTGGCGATCATTGCGCTGTCGATCTGGTGGTGGCGTGCCGAGGAAATGCTGATCCGGCTCGGCCTGGCCCTGTGCGTTGGCGGAGCGCTTTCCAATGCGCTCGATCGGCTGATCTATGGCGCGGTCGCCGACTTCTTCCATTTCCACTGGGGAAGCTGGTCGTTCTACATTTTCAACCTCGCCGATGTGGCCATCACCCTGGGCGTTGTGCTGCTGGCGCTGGACCTGCTTGGCGTGGGCCGCAAGAAGCCGGTTCGGCGCTCGTGACCACCGTCCTGCCAGAATCTGGTCTTAATGCGGGGAATGCGCTATAAGCGCGGCCGAACCTTTAGGGAAATTTGCATGCGTATTGGATTGACCGGGCAGGTTGCTGCTCATTCGGCCACATCCCGGCTGGGTCTTGCCGCCCTCGGACTGCTCGCAGTGATCTCGCTGGGTGCCTGCACCACCGTCGAAGGCACCAATGCCATGACGGATTTCGGCACGTTTGAACGCGAAGTGATGAACACCACGGCGCGCGGCATCGGTCTTATTCCGGGCGAGACGCCCAAGGAAGACCTGACCAGCGCGCGCGCGCCGCTGGTCCTGCCCAAGAGCACCAACAATCTGCCTGCGCCCACCACGCAGACGGCCGCGGCGCAACTGCCTGCCGACAGCAATACCGTGCGCATCGACACGACCAATCTGTCCGAGGCCGACATCGCCCGGCTGCGCAATGCGCGTGTCGTCGACCTGCGCTCGCTCTCCGGCCGTCCGCTGACCGAAGCCGAAGCGCGCCAGCTGACCGCCCGGATGCAGAATGCCAATATGGCCGTGACCACGTCCAATGCCAGCCGCCCGCTCTATCTGCCGCCGGATGAATATTTCACCCGCGTCGGCGATGCGCAGCTGGTCTGCCGCGCCGCATCGGGCGAACTGGTCTCGCTGCGCGATTCACGTTGCCCCGAAGAAGTGCGCCGCGCACTCTCGACGCCGGCCATGACCGGCGCGTCCAGTGCCTCGCGTGACGGGGCCCTGACCGAGGCCGAAACCCAGCTCTAGGCGTTTCGGACTGCTCACACTATTCAGGCGGCCGGGTTTTCCCGGCCGTTTGCAGTTTTTTCAACCGCGCCGCCCGCCATGTCGCTGCCATGGCATTTGGGTCCCGCATGTCAGAAAGTCCGCTCATGAGCGACACTCCCAAACAGCCCGAAATCGCCGACCGCCTGGCCAAGGTCATTGCCCGTGCCGGGCTCTGCTCCCGTCGCGATGCCGAGGGCTGGATTGCCGATGGCCGTGTGGCCGTCAACGGCAAGAAGGTGCTTACCCCCGCCTTCAACGTCACCAGCCGTGACAAGATCGAGGTCGATGGCCTGCCGCTTGCCGCCCGCCAGGGCACCCGTGTCTGGCTTTATCACAAGCCAGCGGGCCTCGTGGTCACCGAGAAGGATCCCGAGGGGCGTCCCACCATTTTCGAGGAACTGGACAAGAAGGGCTTGCCGCGCGTCCTGACCGTCGGACGCCTCGACATCAACACCGAGGGCCTGCTGCTGCTCACCAATGATGGCGGGCTCAAGCGTGTGCTCGAACTGCCCTCGACCGGCTGGCTGCGCCGCTATCGCGTGCGCGCTTTCGGACAGGTCACCCAGGCCCAGCTCGATGCCCTCAAGAACGGCATTTCCGTCGATGGTGTCCAGTATGGGCCGATCACCGCCACGCTCGAGCGCGAGCAGGGCTCAAATGTCTGGCTGCTCCTGGGCCTGCGCGAGGGCAAGAACCGCGAGGTCAAGAATGTGCTCGGCTCGCTCGGGCTCGAGGTCAACCGGCTGATCCGCGTGTCCTATGGCCCGTTCCAGCTCGGCGATCTGGCCGAGGGTGGGGTGGAAGTGGTCAAGTCGCGCATGCTGCGCGATCAGCTCGGCAAGAAGCTCGCCGAGTCGGCGGGTGTCGATTTCGAAAGCGAAATGCCCGACCTGCCGCAGGCGCCGCGCGACGAAACCTATCGTGTGCGTTCCCCGCGCGACCGCGACCATGCCCGTCCCAATCCGCCGCGCGGTGAACGGGGCGCCCGCCCGGCTGGCCGTGACGCCGGCCCGCGCGGCCGCTTCGGCGATGCCGAGGAGGGACGTCCGGTCCGCACCCGCCGTGTGCACTTTGCCGATGATGATGGTCGCGCGCCCGAGGCCTATGAGCCCAAGGGGCCGGGCCGCCAGCGTCCAGACCGCGACGACCAGCCGGCCCGCTCGTTCGGCAAGCCGGCAGCCCGCGCACCGCGTTCGGATCGCGACGAACGTCCGGCCGGCCGCAAGGACTTTGGCGATCGCCCGCCCCGTCGTGACGGCGACAAGCCCGCGCGTGGTGGTTTCGGTGACCGCCCCAAGCGCGATTTCTCCGATAGGCCGAAGCGCGATTTCGGTGACCGTCCGGCCCGCGGGCCGCGTCCCGAAGGCCGCTTCGAAGATCGCCCCAAGCGCAGCTTTGGTGACAAGCCTGCCCGTGGCGGTTTTGGCGACCGGCCCAAGAAGGATTTTGGCGATCGGCCCCAGGGTGGGCGTCCCGGCGGCAAGTCCTTTGGTGACCGTCCGGCCCGCGGGCCACGTCCCGAAGGCCGCTTCGAGGATCGCCCCAAGCGCAGTTTTGGTGACAAGCCCGCCCGTGGCGGTTTCGGCGACCGGCCCAAGAAGGATTTTGGTGACCGCCCGCAGGGGGGCCGCCCCGCCGGCAAGTCCTTCGGGGGCAAACCCGCTGGCGGCAAACCCTTTGCTGGCAAGCCGGGCGCCGCCCGCCCCGGTGGTCCGCGTCCCGGCGGTGCCCGCCCCGGCGGCCGTCCATCCGGTCCGCGCAAGCCGCGCGGCTAGGCCATGCGCATCGTTGCCGGCAAATTCCGGGGCAAGCCATTGTCCTCGCCCTCGGATGACAGCATTCGCCCGACTTCTGACCGGGTCCGCGAATCCATGTTCAACATCCTGGGCTCGCGCCTCGGCCCGGTGCTGACCGGCAAGCGTGTGCTTGATCTGTTTGCCGGCACCGGCGCGTTGGGGCTCGAGGCCCTGTCGCGGGGGGCTGCCCATGTCACCTTTGTTGACATGGGCGCCGAGGCGAGAGGTCTCATCCGTGACCATATCGAGGCGTTCGGCGCCGCCGGCATCACCAAGCTGCTGCGCCGCGATGCCACGGCGCTGGGCAAGCCGGGCTCATTCGGTCAGTTCGATCTGATTTTCCTCGATCCGCCCTATGGCCAGGGCCTGGGCGAAAAGGCCCTGGGCGAACTGGCCGCCAATGGCTGGATCGCGCCCGGCGCCACCATTGTCTGGGAAGAATCGGCCGCAGTGGACGTAATCATCCCGGATGACTTCGCGCTGGACGACACCCGCGAATACGGCGCTGCCGCCGTCCGGTTCTTATCCTTCGGCTAAAGCGTTTCACCCTGTGAACTGAACCCGCGCCTTCATCGCCCCCTCGCCCCTCAGGGGAGAGGGTTGGGGTGAGGGGTGAAAGCCTCTCGGTAAGAACGCGGGTGCGAACCCCTCATCCGGCGCCTCGCGCCACCCCGGAACAAGTCCGGGGCGGGTTCTTCTCCCTTCAGGCCGCCAGGCACATCGCGCACTTGCCGCGGATTTCCATCGTGGTCCGCTCGACCTTGAACCCGGTCTGCTGTGCCCAGCCGCCCAGCCGGTCCTCGATGACCGCGTCGGCAAACTCATCGACCTTGCCGCAACCCTCGCAGATGGCGAAGGCGATCAGTCCCTTGCGGTGGCAATGTTCGTCGGCGCAGGCGACGAAGGCATTGAGCGATTCCAGGCGATGGGCCAGACCGCGCTCCACCAGCTTGTCGAGCGCGCGGTAGATCTGCAGCGGCGCCCGCAATCCGTCGCCGCGGAGCCGGTCGAGCAGGTCATAGGCCGAAAGCGGGGCGGGAGCTCCGGTCAGAGCGCCCAGGACCAGTTCCTGATTGCGTGTCAGGTCTGCTGGCCTTCCATGGTCATGCGCCATTGTGTTGCCTCCCGAAAAGCCGGCCTGCCGGTACTGCGAGCGAAATCAGAAACAGGGCCAGTGCCATCACCACGATGGATGGGCCCGATGCCGTGTCCCATGTGCGCGACCCGAACAGGCCGCCCACCACCGATAGCCCGCCCAGAACGCCTGCGACAATGGCCATGGTCTCGGGTGTGGCACTGAGACGCCGCGCCGTGGCGGCGGGAATGATCAGCAGCGAGGTGATCAGCAACACGCCCACCAGCTTCATGGCGATGGCAATGACCGACGCCATCAGGAGCATCAGGATGATGCGGCTGGCTTCGGGCCGCAGGCCCTCGGCCTCGGCCAGCTCGGTGCTGACTGTCGCCGCCAGCAGCGGCCGCCAGTTGAAGGCCAGAATGGCCAAAATTCCCAGGCCACCGCCATAGATGATGGCGATATCTTCGACCGACACCGCCAGGATATCCCCGAACAGAAATCCCATGAGGTCGAAGCGCACCTGCGTCAGGAAGCCGACGATCACCAGCCCCACCGCCAGGCTCGAATGGCTGAGAATGCCGAGCAGAGCATCGGTCGACAGCGTATTCTGCCGCTGCAACAGCAGAAGCGCCCCGGCCACCAGCGCCGCCACGGCGAAGACGCCGAGCACCATATTGACCGAGAGCAGAATGGATAGCGCCACGCCCAATAGCGCCGAATGGGCCATGGTGTCCCCAAAATAGGCCATGCGCCGCCAGACCACGAAACAGCCCAGCGGTCCGGTCACGGCGGCCAGTCCCAAACCGGCAATCAGGGCGCGGGAAAAGTAGTCACCGAACATGCACGGTCTCCCGATTTCTCCGCTGACGCAGTGAAGGCTCAAGCACCATCGCCATCCGTTCCTCCCCCTCCTTCAGGGGAAGGTCAGGAGGCGGTGCCGACAATGCAATCCCGTCAGTGCTCATGCCGGTGCCCCGCATGCTCGTGTCCGTGTTCGGCGCCCACCACGCAGCCATCGTCATGGTGCTCGTGGTCATGGTGGTGCTCATAGATCGCCAAAGCCCCCGCCCGATCCCCGAACAGGCTGAGATATTCAGGACTGGTCTTGACGGCGCCCGGCGTGCCGCGACAGCACACATGGCCGTTGAGGCAGAGCACAGTGTCGGTTTCCGCCATCACCACATGCAGGTCATGGCTGATCATCAGGATACCGGCCTGTGTCTGGTCGCGAATCTGGCGAACCAGCCCGTAAAGCGCCGCCTCGCCCGAATAGTCGACCCCTTGCACCGGCTCGTCGAGCACCAGGAGGTCGGGCTTGCGGATCATGGCGCGCGCGAACAGCACCCGCTGAAACTCACCCCCGGACAATTCCTGCACCGCCGCCCGGCGCAGGTGCGCCGCACCCACCGCTTCCAACGCCGCTGAAATCTCGTCGGGCGAATATCGTCCGGTCAACGTCATCAGCCGTTCCACCGTCAGCGGCAGGGTCCAGTCGACGCTCAGCTTTTGCGGCACATAGCCAATGGTCAGCCCCGGCTTGCGTTCGACGCTGCCCATGGTCGGGCGGAGCACCCCGGTGGCCATCTTGGCCGTCGTCGATTTCCCCGACCCATTGGGCCCGATCAGGGTCACGATCTCCCCACGGGCAATGGTCAGGTCCACCCCTTCCACCAGCGTGCGGCCATTGCGGCGCACTCCGGCCTTGTTGAGGGTGATCAGGACGTCGCGGGGCGGGATGGCGTTCATGGGCCTGGTCGGGTTCGGTCGCAGAAAGTGAAAAGCCGGCTTGACGGCTATCAATACGTTATAGCATAACACCGCCGCAAGCGTAATAACATAACATATCGCTTGCCGATCTCCCTTTGCCAAGAGGCCACTCGATGCAGAAATTCACCCTGTCCCTCGCCGCCCTGTCGACGCTGCTGCTCACCGGCACCGCCATGGCCGCGCCTAGCGTCGTCGCCTCGACAAAGCCGGTGCACGCGCTGGTGGCCGCGGTGATGGGCGATGTCGGCGCGCCTGGTCTTATCGTCAAGGGTGCAGCCTCCCCACACAGCTATTCGCTCCGCCCGTCCGACGCCGCTACCCTTGAGGCGGCCGACATCGTGTTCTGGACCGGCCATGGCATGGAACTGTTCCTGGCCGATGCGCTCGAAACCCTGCCCATCAATGCCGAAGTGGTGGAACTGGCCGATTCTCCCGGCATCGAATTGCTGCCCGTCCGCGAGGGCGGCGCCTTTGAGCCCCATATGCACGAGGGCGAAGACGGCCACGATCATGGCCACGATCATGGTGATCACGCCGATCACGACCATCACCATGAGGGCGAGGGCGACATGCATTTCTGGCTCGATCCGGAAAATGCCAAACTGATGGTCACCCAGATTGCCACCGTCCTGTCCGAGGCCGATCCGGAAAATGCGTCGACTTACCAGGCGAATGCCGAGGCCGAACAGGTGCGGCTGGATGCTTTGACCGAGGATCTGCGCGAAACGCTGGCACCGATCGCCGGCAAGCCCTTCATCGTCTTCCACGATGCCTACCAGTATTTCGAGAACCGCTTTGGTCTCGAGGTCGCCGGTTCGATCACCGTGTCGCCCGAAGCCATGCCCGGCGCTGCCCGCATCGACGAATTGCGGGCCAAGGTTTCCGAATTGGGCGCCACCTGCGTCTTTGCCGAACCCAATTTCCAGCCGGCCATCGTCAATACCATCATCGAAGGCACCGAGGCCAAGGCCGGCACGCTCGATCCGGAAGGCGCGGCGCTGACCGAAGGCCCCGAGCTCTATTCCAACCTGCTGCATGGCCTCGCCAACGGCCTTCTGGAGTGCCTCGGCTAGCTTGGCCTTGCTCTATGGGGTCGCTACTTCAGCGGCCCCTTGAAGATGAAGAAGGCGCCCAGCCCGATCAGGGCAAAGCCGATGCCGTGGTTCCAGGTGAGCTTTTCTCCCAGGTAGAACACGGCGAACAGCGCAAAGGCGCTGAGCGAAATCACCTCCTGGATCGTCTTCAGCTCTGCCGCTGAATAGACCTGATAGCCGATGCGATTGGCCGGAATGGCCAGCCAATACTCGAAAAAGGCTATGCCCCAGCTGATCAGCACCACCATCCACAGCGCCGCGCCGTGGAATTTCAGGTGCCAGTACCAGGCAAAAGTCATGAATATGTTGGAGGCGATCAAAAGCCCGATCGGGGCGAGGGTAGGGACGTTGAGGCCCAAGGCTTGCTCCTGCTCAAACCGGAACGCAGTCCGGCCGTGCCTTGTATCACTCCCATGGCGGCAAAATAGTGGGATTGCGCAATAACAACCGCATCAACGCAGGTGCTTGGTGGGCTGTTCGAGCGAGAAGATCTCGTCGCTGACATCGTCGATTTTCTTGCGCACCAGGGTCTGCGCGTCATAGAGCCCGCGATTGTAGAAATAGGCCCCCATTTTCTCGGCGAAAAATCCCATCAGCATCTCGGCGGGTATGGCGCCGATGGATTGGTCGAGTTCCTCGCGGAAATAGTCCTGGATCTCGCCGACAATGGCCTTGGTTTCCTCGCGGCTAAAGGTGATGGGCTTCATGGCTCATGGTCTCCTTTCAGGCTGTGTTCATATCGCGAGTCGCCAATTGCAGGGCGACAAAGCCTGCGACAGAATAATTCCGCATCGAGGAGAACCCGCCATGTATGCCCGCCTGTCTCTTCTAGCTCTGGCCCTCGCGCTGCCGGTATCCGCCCCGGCCCTGGCCAAGGAAAAGTTCAAGCCCGCTCCCACAGACGAAATCGCTTGCGAAGGCGCCTTTGCCATCGACAGTTCGGAACAGCGTCTGATCGAGATCTACGGCGCCGACAATGTCTGGACCGGCACCGTGCCCGGCCCGGAAGGCATTGAAATGCTCGCCACCCGCGTCTTCGATGGTGATCCGGACAAGCAGATCGAATTTGTCTGGTGGGATGAGGACAAGCGCGAAGGCCCCAGTTACATCGAACTGAACCCTTCCATGACGGGCCCGGGTGGCGTTCGGGTCGGCCAGAGCATGGACGAGGTTGAGGCCATCAATGGCGAACCCTTCACCCTTTCCGGCTTCGGCTGGGACTATGGTGGATCGACCAGCCCGCAATCGGGCGCGCTGTCAGACTTTCCGGGCGACTGCATTCTCTCGCTGCGCTTTTCGCCGCAGGACTATCCCGCCGATGTGGACACCGACTCGGTCATGGGCGATCGCGAAGTATCATCGGACAATCCGATCCTGGATGCCATGGACGTGCGCGTCGACATCGTCTCGATCGGCTATCCGCACCCCGATTTTCGCTGATCGGTCGTCAGCAGGCGGTGGGAACGAAGGAGCGCACGAGGCCCTCGATGGTCTCGTGCATGTCCGACAGGTCCTGCGCCGGATAAACTGCGCGGAACGCGGCATAGCTGTCGCCATCGCACAGGGTGATCATCCGCTGGTACATGATGAACCGTCCCCTGGTTGCCGACCAGGTTGCCCATTGCGGCGTCGAGGCCTGGTAGGACAATAGCCAGCCTTCAATGAGGTCCTGCGACAACCGGTTGGCGACTTCGCCCTCGAAATTGTCCGCGGTGACGGTCGACCACCCGCCCCAGACGCGCAATTCATGCTGCCGGTTGGGCAGGTAGAAAAGCTGCCCATCGCCATTGTCGCTTTCCCCCTGGCCTTCATAGCCGGGCGGAATGTCCAGCGCATAGCCGAAGCGGGCATTGGTGTAGCTGGTCCAGAACTGGGCCTGGACGGGCAGGGCCGCCAGCGCGAACAGGCAGACAGCAGTGATATGCGCGATAATTCGGGCCGGTCTCGATCTCATGGCGCTACAATACCACGATCCCGGCATGCTTGGCCTTGTTTTCCGGCTCCACGTGAATGGTGATCTGCGCCTTGTCCACGGCGTCGCGCAATTTGGCCTCGATGGCGTCGCATATGGTGTGGGCCGCATCGACGCTCATGGCGCCCGGCACCACCAGGTGAAAGTCGATGAAAATCAGCGCGCCGGCCTGGCGCGTGCGAATGTCATGGGCCTCGATGGCGCCATCGGCATTGGTGGCAATGGTCTCGCGGATCAGCTTTTGCGTCTCGGGCGGCACGGCCACGTCCATGAGCCCGCCAACGCTGTCGCGAATGACGCCCCAGCCCGACCACAGGATGTTGAGTGCCACCAGCCCCGCCAGCACGGCGTCGAGCACCACCCATCCGGTGAGGTAAACCAGGGCAAGCCCGACCAGAACCCCACCGGTCGAGACGACATCGGTCATCAGGTGCTTGCCATCCGCCTCGACGGCGGGCGAGCGCACCTGCCGTCCATGCCGGATCAGGATGCGCGCCCAGACCAGATTGATCGCCGTGGCCCCGACGCTGATGGCCATGCCGGGGCCAGGATTTTCCGGCATTTCGGGGGCCATGAGGCCCATGGCTGCCTCGCGCAGGATCAAGAGCGCCGCTACGATGATCATCACCCCGACAATGACCGCCGAGAAATATTCGGCCTTGTGGTAGCCATAGGGCAGGCTGGCATCGGCCGGCCGCTGCGCCAGGCGCACCGCGATCAGGGTGGTGATGGCCGTGACCACATTGACGATTGATTCCAGCGCGTCGGAGAAAAGCGCAATCGAGCCGGTGATCCACCAGGCTGCACCCTTAAGCGCCAGCACCGTCAGTCCCACCGCAAGGCTGGCCAGGGCAATCTTGAGAGTCTTGCTGGCTTCCATGGCGGGTCTCCGGGTGTCAAAGCGGCCATACCTGCTCACGGCGTCGGGCACAACCCATTGTTTTTGCAAACGATTTTCACAATCATTCCAAACTTCCGGCTTTGTCGCCGCCCCCTTGGGGTAAGTGCTTGAAATGTCACGGGAGACGCCTGGCGGCCGAGGGCTTGTGCACGGATCACGCGAGCCATGCATTCTGCACGCTTCCGGCGTACAATTTCTGGCCTATGCTACTTTCGTCTTATCGCCTTTCGCATTATGGTCCGCGCCGAAATCAGACCTAGTGTAGGGCATCGCCCGGGGATTCTGGCAGCCGGCAGGCGCCCGCCCCGCTTTGCCCATACCAGAGACGGAGTTGCATTTCGTGCCACGATATTTTCTTGGCGTTGATGGCGGCGGCACCAATTGCCGCGTGAGGCTGGCCGACGAGAACCTGCAGACGCTGGCCGAGGTTCGCAATGGCCGGTCCAATCTGCAGATCGATGGTGGCGACCCCGCCTATCGGGCCATCATGGACGGGACCCGCGACGCTTTCGAAAAAGCCGGCATCGATTATTCCGAAACCGCCAATACCTACGCCTGTTTCGGCATGGCCGGCGGCCGCATGGATTCGGCCCGTGATGCCTTCGCCGCCCGCAAGTGGCCCTTTGCCGGCGTCAAAGTCTATGACGACATCGACATTGCCCATGCCGGCGCCCTGGGTGGCGAAGAAGGTGGCGTCGCCATCATCGGCACCGGTTCGGCCGCCATGTCGATCGTCGATGGCAAGCGCTACCAGGCCGGCGGCTGGGGCTTTCACATCGGCGACCAGATGAGCGGCGCCATCCTGGGCCGCGAGCTTGCGCGCTACGCTGTTGAAGCCGAAGATGGGCTGGTCGAGGCGTCGCCCCTGACTAGGGCGGTCATCGCTGCGCTTGGCGGCAATAATCAGGGCGCCATGACCTGGTCCTTCGCCACCGAACTGGGTTTGAGCCTGACCGGCAATGAGGGCGCCGAAGACGACGCCCTGATCGGCCGCGCGCCCGGCGAGTTCGGCAAACTCATGCCGCTCTTGTTCGACTACCTGGAAAAGGACGACCCGGTCGCCCTCAAGATGCTCGATATCGAGTTGGGCTATATCGCCACCTATGTCGCCTGGTTCAAAAGCCACGGCGCCAAGGTACTGGCGATCGTCGGCGGTCTCGGACAACGCCTCTTCCCGGTGCTGCAACAACAATATGGTGACTTTGTCGCCCTGCCGAAATACGAACCGCTGCACGGGGCGATCATCCTCGCCCGCCAGCACGCGACGTCAAACTAAGGACCTGCCCATTGTCCAGCCGCATCATTCCCGTTCAGCCATTCGACTATGTGGTGTTTGGCGCAACCGGTGACCTGACCAAGCGCAAGCTCATTCCGGCGCTGTTCCATCGCTTCCTCGATGGCCAGTTCGACGAATCCAGCCGCATCATCGGGGTGTCCCGCTCCAAGCTCAGCGACGCCGATTTCCAGAAACTGGCCAGCGACGCCATCGCCCAGTTTGTCGAGGCGCCCTATCAGGACGCCGCCGCCATCAAGCGCTTCATCTCGATCTTTTCCTATGTCGTCAACGACGTCTCCGACGAAGCCGGCTGGGGCGACCTCAAGAAGGCCCTGCGCGACGATCCAAAGGTCGTGCGTGCCTTCTATCTGGCCGTGGCGCCTGATCTGTTCGAGCCCATTGCCGAGCAATTGTCCAAGACCAAGGTCTATCGGCGCGATGCCCGTGTGGTCATCGAGAAGCCGCTGGGTCACGATCTGGCCTCCAGCCAGGAGATCAATGACGGCGTGGCCAAGATCTTCAAGGAAGATCAGGTCTATCGCATCGATCATTATCTCGGCAAAGAAACCGTCCAGAACCTGCTGGCCCTGCGCTTTGCCAATACGCTGTTCGAGCCGGTCTGGAATTCGGCTCATATCGATCACGTGCAACTGACCGTGGCCGAAAGCGTCGGCGCCGGCACGCGCGGCTATTACGACGAATCTGGCGCCCTGCGCGACATGATCCAGAACCACATGCTGCAGCTGCTCTGCCTTGTGGCCATGGAGCCGCCAGCCAATGACGATGCCAATGCCCTGCGCGATGAAAAGCTCAAGGTGCTGCGTGCCCTCCGGCCCATTTCCAATGGCGAAGTCGCCACGAAAACTGTGCGCGGCCAATATCGCGGCGTGAAGTCCGAAACCGCCTCGGTGGCCTCCTATCAGGATGAGTTGCCCGAGGAAAAGAAGGGCAGCCGTACCGAGACATTCGTGGCGCTCAAGGCCGAGATCGAAAACTGGCGCTGGGCCGGCGTGCCCTTCTATCTGCGCACCGGCAAGCGCATGGCCGAGCGCGTCTCGGAAATCTGCATCCAGTTCAAGCCCATTCCGCATTCGATCTTCGATCACGCCGAAGGCGCGCCAAAGCCCAATAAGCTCATCATCCGCCTGCAGCCCGACGAGGGCGTCAAGATGATGCTGATGATCAAGGATCCCGGTCCCGGCGGCATGCGCCTGCGGGAAGTGCCGCTCAACCTCTCCTTCGCCGAAACCTTCGCCGAACGCACCCCCGAGGCCTATGAGCGCCTGCTCATGGACGTCATTCGCGGCAGCCAGACCCTGTTCATGCGCCGCGACGAATTGGAAGCCGCCTGGAACTGGGTCGATCCGATCCGCGAAGCCTGGGATCGCGCCGCCGAGCCGCCGCAGACCTACACTGCCGGCACCTGGGGCCCGAGCGGCGCCGTGGCCCTCATCGAACGCGACGGCCGCACCTGGTATGAAGGGCCCCATTCGTGAGGCCAGCACGATCTGTTCCTCCCCCTTCCAAGGGGGAGGTTAGGTGGGGGTTGCTCCCACACTCTCTGGACTGAAAGCCAAGCCCAATGACCATCGATCGCCGCAGCTTCGCCGACAAGCCGACCCTGGCCAGGGAACTCGCCGAGTCCGTTGCCGATCGCATCCGCAATGCCATTGCCGCGCGCGGCAGCGCTGCCATCGCCGTCAGCGGCGGTTCGACCCCCGGAAAGTTCTTCCAGGCGCTGGGCAAGACCAAGGATATAGACTGGTCCAGGGCTGTCGTGACGCTGGTGGACGAACGCTGGGTCGATGAAACGTCCGACCGCTCCAACGCTCTGCTGGTCAACGAGAAGATGCTGCAGGGCCCTGCGGCCACGGCCCGCTTCTTTCCGCTCTATTCCGGCGGCGACGAGCCCGATGCCACCCATATCGCCAAGACCAATGCCCTCATGGCCGAACTGCCCAAACCCTTCGCCGCCGTCATTCTCGGCATGGGCAATGATGGCCATACCGCATCCTTTTTTCCCGGCGGCGACACGCTCGATGCCGCGCTGACTGCCGAGGGCCCGACCCTGGCCATTCGCGCGCCCGGCGCTGGTGAGCCGCGCATCACCTTTACCCTGCCGCGCCTGCTTGAGACCGATGGTCTCTACCTTCACATCGAAGGCGCCGAAAAGGCCGAGGTGCTGGACAAGGCGCTGGGCGATGGCCCGGTCGAAGACATGCCCATTCGGGCCGTGCTGCGCTCCGGCGCGCCGCTATCAGTTTACTGGTGTCCCTGAGGGCTCCTGGAGCGATCCCCAATCGATCGCTCTGGCCGTCCCCGGAATGCCGGTGTCACAGGCAGGGCTGAATCCGCGCCAGCGGCCCCCCTTTGGCGCGCCCTTGCGAGCTATGGAGACTAAGCATGACTGTCCGCCAGGCCATCCAGGACGTGACCGACCGTATCGCCGCGCGTAGCCGCGATACCCGTCGCGACTATCTCAACCGTCTCGATGCCGCGAGGGAACAGGGCGTTTATCGTGCCGCGCTCTCCTGCGGCAATCTCGCCCATGGCTTTGCCGCCTGTTCCCCCTCCGAAAAGGCGGCCCTGGCCGGAAACAAGACCCTCAACCTGGGTATTGTGACTTCGTACAACGACATGCTGAGCGCTCATCAGCCCTATCAATTCTACCCCGATATCATCAAGGAAGCGGCCCGCGAGATCGGCGCCACTGCTCAGGTGGCCGGGGGCGTGCCCGCCATGTGCGATGGTGTCACCCAGGGTCAGCCGGGCATGGACCTGTCGCTGTTCAGCCGCGATGTCATCGCCATGGCCACCGCCATTTCCCTCAGCCACAACATGTTCGATGCCGCGGTCTATCTCGGCATCTGCGACAAGATCGTGCCGGGTCTCGTCATCGGCGCCTTGACCTTCGGTCACCTCCCGGCGGTGTTCGTGCCGGCCGGCCCCATGCCTTCGGGCCTGCCCAATGACGAAAAGTCCAAGGTCCGCCAGCTCTATATGGAGGGCAAGGTCGGCCGCGCCGAACTGCTCGAAGCCGAGAGCAAGTCCTACCACTCCGCCGGCACCTGCACCTTCTACGGCACCGCCAATTCCAACCAGATGCTCATGGAAATCATGGGCCTGCACCTGCCGGGCGCCAGCTTCGTCAATCCGGGCACGCCCCTGCGCGACGCCCTGACCCGCGAAGCCACAAGGCGCGCGCTGTCGCTCACCAGCCTGGGCAACAATTATACGCCCATTGGTCACGTCATCGACGAAAAGGCCATCGTCAATGGTCTCGTGGGCCTGCACGCCACCGGCGGCTCCACCAATCACACCATGCATCTGATCGCCATGGCCGCGGCAGCCGGGCTCCAGGTCACTTGGGACGACATGAGCGATCTCAGCGACGCCACCCCGCTCCTGGCCCGCGTCTATCCCAATGGCGTGGCCGATGTGAACCACTTCCACGCCGCCGGCGGCATGGGCTTTCTCATCAAGGAACTGCTGGAAAGCGGTCACCTGCATGAGGACGTCAAGACGGTGTGGGGCGATGGGCTGTCCAACTACACCGTGGAAGCCAAGCTCATCGAGGACAAACTCTCCTTCGAGCCGTCCCCGGACGAAAGCGCGCTGCCCAAAGTTCTTACGGGCACCAAGACCCCGTTCCAGCCCACGGGCGGCCTCAAGCTGCTCAAGGGCAATCTCGGCCGTTCGGTCATCAAGGTGTCGGCGGTCAAGCCCGAGCACCGCGTGGTCGAGGCGCCGGCCCGCGTCTTTCACGGCCAGGAAGGTCTGCAGGCCGCCTTCAAGGCGGGCGAATTGACCGGCGACATGATCGCCGTGGTCCGGTTCTCCGGCCCCAAGGCGCTTGGCATGCCCGAATTGCACAAGCTCACCCCGGCCCTGGGCGTGATGCAGGATCGCGGCTTCAAGGTGGCGCTGCTCACCGATGGCCGCATGTCCGGCGCCTCCGGCAAGGTGCCGGCTGCCATCCACATGACCCCCGAGGCAGTCGATGGCGGCCCGATCAGCAAGATCCGCGACGGCGACATGATCCGGCTCGATGCCAATGAAGGCACGCTCACCTTCCTCGGCGACGAACGCGAATTCTTCTCCCGCACCCCCGCCAGCGAAGACCTGCGTCCCCAGCACTTCGGCATGGGCCGTGAACTCTTCGCCGGCTTCCGCAGCCTCGTCGGCGTCGCCGACAAGGGCGCCAGCGTGTTTGGGTAGTTTTGCACCGGCCCCACCTCCCGACTATGGTGAGAGCGCCAGGGTGAGGGGTGCAGACCTCGTGACTAAATCTCTCTTCACCTCCCCCTGAAAGGGGCTTTGAAGCGGCCGAAGGCAAGATCGCTCCGGTGGAGCGATCTTAGCGGAAAAGGCCATGAGAGCTGCGCTCGAATGGCAAGCAAGCGTAGCTTGGCCCAAAGGGCCTTAGCGAAGCTCGGAGGGGGTGATTGCGCGCTCGGCGTTCCAGTCCCTAAGCCCGGCACCGCCGCCTCGCAACGCCCCGGCCTTCGCCCCTCACACCCCGACATACCGGGCCCGCGGCCTGATCAGCGTGCCCATCTCTACCTGTTCCAGTGCATGGGCGATCCAGCCGACGCTGCGTGCCAGCGCAAAGATTTGCAGCGGCGCATCGGCCGGCAAATCGAACGCCATCACCAGCGCCGATAGCGCAAAATCGACATTGGGTTTTTCGCCTGTTAGCCGTTCCCCAACCTCCGCTATGTCCCCAAACAGCGCCGGCACCGCGAAGCCCGCCATCAGCGTGCTCGCGCGCATGTCCCCGCCGGCATAGAGCTTGTGCCCGAAACAGGGCAGGGCGGCCCCCTGCCGCACCTGCGCGGTGATCGCCGCAGTGACGCCCACCCTCTGCGCCTGCTCGATCAATCCCGCCATGCTCTGGCTGGCATTGCCATGCAGCGGCCCGCTGAGGGTGGCGAGCCCGGACAGCACCGCCGCCGCCAGCGGCGCCCCGGTCGAGGCCGTCACCCGCGCAGCAAAGGTGGACGCATTGAGTTCGTGCTCGGCCAACAGGACCAGCGCAATGCGGATCGGCTCGGCCGCCTCGGGTCTTTGCCACTGCCGCGCCAGGCGCAAATGCACGGGGTCGGTGCCGGGCGCGGCAATCGCTCCGGCGAGAAAGGCAACAACACGCGCCGCATCAGCCAACAGCACGGCCCGTTGGCGTCCGGCCGATGGCATGTCCGTTGCCGCCAGTTCGGCAATGGCCTGATAGGCGGCCGCGATCCCGGGCTGCCGGGCCCGGGCGCGATTGGCAAAATCCGGCCGCGTGTCCGACGCCCAGAGCAATTGCGCCACCGCCCCCAGCGTTCCCGTCTCGGCCAGTTGGGCAGCATCCCTGCCGCGATAGAGCAGCCGGTCATCGACAATGGTGGAAATCGCCGTGTCCAGCACCGGTTCGCCCCAGGCGATCGACTCCGCCGCGACCGTCTGGGCAGGTCGGCGCCCCTTTTGCCTGCCGGCCAGCCGCTCGACGTCGTCAAGCCGGTAGAGGCTTTTGCGCGGATCGTCAGGGTCGGGCCTGGCGGTGATGCGGCCGCGGCTGACATTGGCATAAAGGGTCTGCGGCTTGGTGCCCAGCCGGGCCAGGGCCTGTTCCGCGGTCAACCAGCTCATCGCGCCTCACATTGATCAAAACGATCAAGATTGACGTCAATCTTGATCTTCGGAATCTAGGGCCAAACTGCAAGGAGATGCAATATGTCCGGTCTCGATGATGTGATCGCCGCCGAAACCCGCCTGAGCGATGTCGATGGCGCCAATGGGCGTCTGGTCATTTGCGGGCGTACCCTGGATGACCTGGCCGGACGCACCAGCTTCGAGGACATTCTGGCCCTGTTGCTCGGTGAGGCCATTGGTCTGGATGCGGGCGCGATCCGCAGCCGCCTCGCTGCAGCCCGGCAGCGCGCCTTTGCCGAAATTGCCCATATCGATGCCGGCATTCTCGCCCTCTCGATCACCGAAGGCCTGCGTGCACTGATGGCCCGGCTGACCGATGGCGAAAGCGCTGATACGGCGCTGCTGCTCGCCGCCGCACCCGCCGTTTTCGTGCCCGCTCTCATCCGCCGCAAGGCCGGCGAGGCCGTCATCGCGCCCGATCTCAAGCGCGGGCAGGCGGCCGACATGCTGTTCATGCTGACCGGCGCCGAACCGCTCCCGGCGGCGATTTCTGGGCTTGATACCTATCTCGTGACCGTCTCCGATCATGGTCTCAACGCCTCCACTTTCGCCGCCCGCGTCGTGGCCTCGACCCGCGCCGGCTATACTTCGGCCGTTCTAGCGGCCCTCGGCGCCCTCAAGGGGCCGCTGCATGGCGGTGCGCCCGGTCCGGTGCTCGACATGCTCGATGCCATTGCCACCCCGGCCAATGCCGCCACCTGGATCACGGCTGAACTGGATCGCGGCGAACGGCTCATGGGCTTTGGCCATCGCATCTATCGCGTCCGCGATCCGCGCGCCGATGCACTTAAGGGCGCGCTCAATCGTCTGGGCGAAGCCGGTGGCATGGACGCAGATCGCCTGGCCCTGGCCGAAGCCATCGAGAGGGACGCGCTCGTTGCCCTCCGCGCCGCCAAGCCGGATCGGGTGCTCGACACCAATGTGGAATATTTCACCGCCTTGTTGCTTGAAGCGCTGGGTTTCCCGCGCGATGCCTTTACCGGCGTATTTGCCGCCGGCCGCGTCGGCGGCTGGCTCGCCCATGCGCACGAGCAGGTCGCCAATGGCCGCCTGATCCGCCCGCGATCGCGCTATGTTGGCTTGCGGCCTCAAATCGCTCCAGTGGAGCGATTTGAGGCCGCAAGGCCATAAGGCTGTGCCGAATGGCTGGGGCGGCCTGACCAACGAAGGCGCTAAGGCACGCGGTCTTGTTCAGCCGGCACGCGAAGTGCTCTCATCGAGCCACTGGGCGATGGCGGCCGGATCGCCGTCGCCCAGGCCATGCCCTGCCTCCAGCGTCTCGACACGGACATTCGCCCCCGCATCCGCCAGAATTCCCGCCAGCCGTTCGCCTTCACTGCGATAGGCATCGCTTTCACCCAGCGCGATCAGCACTGAAATCCCATGGAGGTCCGCCTCCGGCACGGGGTCCAGCACCATGACCGGCCGCAGCAGCACGGCGCGGCGAACCAGCGCCGGATGCAAAAGCATCGCCGCCGCCAGAAAGTTGGCGCCATTGGAATAGCCCAGCGCCACCGTCGCCTCGGGCTTGAGCCCATAGGCGGTGCGCGCTTCCGCGAAAAACGCCTCCAGCGCTCCGGCCTCGAAGCGCACATCCTTCTGGTCGAAAATCCCCGGCCCAAAGCCCCGGAACCAGCGCTGCACGCCGCTTTCCGTGCTGCGTCCGCGCAGGCCCAGCAGAGTGGCATGCGGCGCCGCGCGATGCGCAAGCGGCATCAGGTCCATCTCATTGCCGCCCGTGCCATGCAGCAAGACCATAGTCGCGCCATCGGGTTGGTCAGGCGTGTGGAAGCGGTGCTTGTAGATGAGATCGCGATAAACCACCCGCTCTTCCCCGGGCAGTCCGAATTGCGGCAGCATGACCTTCATCGCCTCGGGGTCAGCCGTGTCCGGCGGCATGAACAGGGTCATGCCCAGCGTTTCCAGCGTTTCGTCCTTGGCAAAGCCGGGCCCATCGCTGGCCATTTCGAGCAAAACCCCGCCCGGCTCCCGCACATAGAGCGAGGTGAAATAGTTGCGGTCGTGCAGAGTGGTGAGGCTCGAATTGCGCTGCCGCAGCGCACTTTCCACCCGCTCGACCTCTGCCGCGTCCACGGCGCGCAGAGCCACATGGTCCACCGTGCCACCCCCCGGCGCCCCTGGCCAGAAGCCCGCCGCGTCGCGCACATCCAGCACATCGCCGATGTCGGACAGCAGCCGCTGGATGGGCCCCTCCGCCGGGCCCTTGCGAAAGCCGAAATGGCGGGTGAGGAAATCGGTGGTTTCCTCCTGCACTTCGGTCAGTAGCGTCACCCCGAAAATCCGCCGGATCCGGTGAAGCGCGGGAATATCGCCCTCGGGCATGTCCAATACCGGCAGGTCCGTGCTCACCAGCTTGATCACCACCCCATCCGGGTCGCGCAGCCGCAGCACCGTCTCGCCGAATTCCTGCGATGTGCCATCGCTGCGCACCCCCATGCGCAGCGCCCGTTCGATCCAGAAGCCGATCGAGCCCGGCGCGACGGCCAGCGCCACCTCGCTGACCTGCCCCGCGCCGGCCCCGCCCGACGATCCGCCCTGCCAGACAAGGAAGGTGATCAGCGATCCCGGCGTCGCCGCGCGATCGCCATAGAACAGATGCAACTGCCGCGCATCCTCATAGCCCCCCGTGCGCTTGACGAGCTTGAGGCCCAGGAAGCCGGTATAAAAATCCACATTGGCCTGCACCTCATTGGTGATCAGCGTGACGTGGTGAATGCCTGAAGTCATGCGTTGAGTGCCTTTCTTCCCCTCTCCCCTTGTGGGAGAGGGTGGATCGCGCAAAGCGCGAGACGGGTGAGGGGTCTGCTTGTTAAGACGCACATCCTCGACCAAGAAGAAGACCCCCTCATCCGCCCTTCGGGCACCTTCTCCCTCAAGGGGAGAAGGGAAGAGCGCCACGACGCCTCACCGGCTCCGCCCGAACAACCGCTCGATATCGCCCTTCTTGAGCTCGACATAGGTCGGCCGCCCGTGAATGCACTGGCCCGAATGGGGCGTCGCTTCCATGTCGCGCAAGAGCGCATTCATCTCGTCGACCCGCAGCCGCCGCCCCGAGCGCACCGAGCCATGACAGGCCATGCGCCCGATAATGGCCTCCATGCGCCCACTCAGCGCCGCCGTGCTATCCCACTCGGCCAGGCCATCCGCCAGGTCATGGACGAGCCCCGAAATATCGGTATTGCCGAGCAGGGCAGGGGTCTCCCGCACGGCAATGGCGCGTGGGCCGAATCGGTCGAGATAGAGCCCGAACCTTTCAAGCTCCGCCGCTGCCTCCTCCAGCCGCCCGCAATCTTCCTCCGGCATCTCGATGATCACCGGAATGAGCTGCGCCTGGCTGGCAACCGGTCCTGCCGCCATCTGCGCCTTGAAGCGCTCATAGACCAGCCGCTCATGGGCCGCGTGCTGGTCCACCAGCAGCAGGCCGCCTTCGTTCTGCGCAATGATGTAATTGTCGAACATCTGCGCCCGCGCCGTGCCCAGCGGATAGTCCGCAACCCCGTTCGGCTCTGCCGTGGCTTCCACCCGGGCGCTGGGCTCGGTGAAGCCGGCAAACCGGCCCGGCTCCCGGTCAAAGTTGAGCGGCGCCCGCTGGGTGCTGCCCCAGCCATGGGGCTGGAGGTCTTCCGCAATGCCGGCAGCAACCGGGGCAGGGGATGCGGCCCCCTCCGGCGCCGAAAAAGCGCCCAGAATATCCTCGGCCACGCTGGTGGAGGCCTTGAACCCCGCCGCCGCCAGGGCCTGGCCGATGGCGCGGATCACTGCGCCGCGCACCGCCCCCTGGTCGCGAAAGCGCAGTTCCGCCTTGGCGGGGTGAACATTGACATCCACCTCCGCCGGATCGATGGCGATATAGAGCGAAACCACCGGAAACCGGTCGCGAAACACATAGTCGGCATAGGCCGCGCGCACCGCGCCCACCAGCACCTTGTCCTTCACCGAGCGGCCATTGACGAAATAGAACTGGCTGAGCGAATTGGCCCGCGTATAGGTCGGCAGGCCCGCCATTCCGGCCACCACCACGCCGTGGCGGGCCGTCGCCAGCACCACGGCATTGTCGATGAAGTCGGCGCCCATCACCTGGCCCAGCCGCGCCGCCAGCGCACCCTCGCCGGAAACCGCTGGCCAGTTGCTCGCCGTCCGGTCGGTGCCGTCGAGAACGAAGTGGATTTCGGGATTGGCCATGGCCAGGCGCTTGACCACGTCGGTGATGGCCGCCGTCTCGGCCCGCGCGCTTTTGAGGAATTTGCGCCGGGCCGGCACCTGCGCAAAGAGGTCTTTAACCTCGATGACGGTGCCCCGGTTCATCGCCTGCGGCATCGGGCCTTTGCGCCGGCCATTGTCGACCACCAGCACCAGCCCGCTTTCGGCGCCTTTCGGCCGCGAGGCAACTGACAGGCGGGCCACCGAGCCGATCGAGGCCAGCGCTTCCCCGCGAAAGCCCAGCGTGCGGATATTGTCCAGGTCGTCGGCGGAGAGCTTTGAGGTCGCGTGCCGTTCCACCGACAGCTTGAGGTCCGCCTCGTCCATGCCGTGGCCGTCATCGGTAATGCGGATCAGGTCCATGCCGCCATTGCCGGTCGTCACCACGATCCGGCTGGCCCCGGCGTCGATGGCGTTTTCGACCAGTTCCTTGACCACGCTGGCCGGCCGCTCCACCACTTCGCCGGCGGCGATGCGGTTGATCAGGTCTTCGGGCAGTTGGCGGATAGGCAAGGGCGATTCTCCTGTGCGTCCAATATAGGCGAGCCGTCACCGCTTTCCGACCCGTTTGCGCAAGAGCCCACAAGAGGCTAGGGAATTGCCATGTCCGCCACCGCGCCCATGGATATCGCTCTCAGCCTCGCCGAAGAGGCCGCCGCCGCCGGCGAGGCGCCGATTGGTGCCGTCATTGTCGAGGGCGACACCATTCTTGCGGCCGAGCGCAACCGCATGCAGGCCCTGCGCGATCCCACCGCTCACGCCGAAATGCTGGCCATCCGCACCGCCCTCGCGGCGCGCGGCACGGGCCGCCTCGATGGTTGCGACCTCTACGTCACCCTCGAACCCTGCGCCATGTGCGCCGGCGCTATCGCCCATGTGCGGCTCCGCCGGGTCTATTTCGCCGCCGAGGACATCAAGGCCGGCGCCGTCGAAAACGGCGTCCGCCTCTTCGACCAGCCGACCTGCCACCACCATCCCGAAGTGATTTCAGGCCTGTCCTCCGCCCGCGCCGAGTCGCTCCTCCAGGACTTCTTCCGCAAACTGCGCGACTGATCCCACGCGGGTGCCGGGTGTGCCCGCGCACTCGCATCGGGCCACCCACAATGTCATTCCCGCGAAAGCGGGAACCTCCGTTTCAGAACCACCCCCGCATTGGAGACCAACAGCAGACTCTGCCCTGGAGTAGACCTCATCCTGAGCCCGTCGAAGGACGAGGTCGTGGTACCGAGCCCCCGCTCTCGACCTCGTGGTTCGACAAGCTCACCATGAGGTCTCCCCAACTTTGCCGCCTTGCCCAGCGGGCACCCCACCGGACCACTCCACACCCACACTGGGTCACAGCAGCCCACTGGGCTATTCCCCCCCCCCCACCGCGTCATTCTCGCGAAAGCGGGAACCTCCGTTTCAGAACCACCCCCGCATTGGAGACCAACAGCAGACTCTGCCCTGGAGTAGACCTCATCCCCCGCCTTCGCGGGGGCAGGCTCTGAGCCTGTCGAAGGACGAGGTCGTGGCACCAAAGCCTCCACCCGCTCGACCTCGTGGTTCGACAAGCTCACCATGAGGTCTCCTCTGATTGGCCCTTTGACCCTCCCGCCACACCCACCGGCCATGCCACCCCCACAATGTCATTCCCGCGAAAGCGGGAACCTCCGTTTCAAACCCACCCCGCACCGGCAACTACGAGCACACCCCACGCTGCCCCAATATGTTAAAAATATTTGACTCAATGCAAATTATGTATCACATAGAGCGCAATATTCTTTCCATGGAGTGCGCCATGACCATGCGCGAAAAGGTGGCCTGGATTGCCGTCGTCACGTCCCTCGTGATCTTCGGCTGGTATTTCTGGAGTGTCTGGACCGATTATGCAGCCGGGCTGCTGGATGGCGATGACTTGTTCTGGCGGTTCCTCAAATGCCTCGGCCTCGCCATCGCCATCATGCTGCCGGCCGCCCTCATTTCCGCAAAGCTGGGCGGGCAGGCTTTCGATCCGCCACCCGACGAGCTCGAAACCCGCATCGAGGCCATATCCAATCGCGTCGGGCTGGCCGTGCTCGAAGTGGCACTTGTAGGAGTGGTCCTGCTCAGCAAGGCCATCACCGATATCGCCCGCACCGATTTTGCCGCGGATCCCGCCGGGGCAACGGCCATCATGCTGATCAACCTCATTCTCTTCGTCACCGCCGCGGCCGCCGTGCTGCGCGAGATTCTGGTGATCGTCCAATACCGGCGCTACGCCTGATGCCGGCGCCGCCCCCCATCAGCAACACCATCCGCCGCCTGCGGTTCGACCATGGCGAGATGACCCAGCAGCAACTGGCCGACGCCATCGGCATGACCCGCCAGACCGTCGCTGCCATCGAGCAGAACAAATATTCGCCCTCCCTCGAAGCCGCCTTTCGCATCGCCGAAGTGTTTGGCGTCGAGATCGGCGAGGTCTTCCAATGGAAGGCCGGAGCACAGCCGGACCGCTAAAGGTCATTTGGAGCAAGAACGATGAAAGCCTGGATTGCTCGCCACTATGGCGGCCCTGAAGTGCTGCGCCTCGAAGAGGTGCCCACGCCATCGCCAAAACAAGGCGAGGTTCTGATCCGCGTCCATGCCACCACGGTCAATTCCGGTGACGTGCGGGTGCGCGGCCTGGATATGCCGCCCGGCATGACCCTTATGGGACGGCTGGCCCTGGGCTGGAACGGCCCGCGCCAGCCCGTTCTGGGCACCGAACTGGCCGGGGTCGTCGAGGCGGTAGGGCAGGATGTGACCCGTTATCGGTCCGGCGATTGCGTCATCGCCTTTTTTGGCGGCGCCATGGGGGCCCATGCCGAATACGCCACGATCCCTGAAATCGGCCGCATCGCGCTCATGCCCGGCCGGCTCGATTTCACTTCCGCTGCCGGCCTCTGTTTCGGCGGCACCACCGCGCTGCATTACCTGCGCCAGGCAGGTCTGCAACCGGGCCAGTCCATCCTGGTGCTGGGCGGCTCGGGCGCCGTTGGTCTGTCACTGGTGCAATTGGCGCGCCATCAGGGTGCCGATGTCACGGCCACCACCAGCGCACCCAATCGCGATCTGCTCACCCGCTTTGGTTCCCATCAGGTCATCGATTACACGGCCACCAATCCGCTTGCCGGTCCCGCGCGCTACGACATCGTCGCCGATTGCGTCGCCGCCACCGATTTTGCCCGGGCCCAGAAAGCGCTCAAGCCCGGCGGGCGCTATCTCGCCATTGCCGGCGGCATTCGGGAAATGCTGGGGAGCCTGCGCAAGGGTGCCGATGGCACGCGCATGATTGCCGGTCCGGCTGCCGAGCGGGCCGAGGACATTGTCGAACTGGCCCGGCTGGCCGAGGCCGGAACCTATGTCAGCCATGTCGACAGGGTCTTTTCCTTTTCCGACCTGCCGGCGGCCCACGCCTATGTGGATACCGGCCGCAAGCGCGGCAGCGTTGTGGTGACCGTCGCTGATTGAGATGAGGTGTTGACAACCACTTGGTTATGGAATACCCATTGGGTATATAACCAAATGGAGATACACAAATGTTGCGCCGAACCTTTGTTGCCCTTGCTGCCACCGCCACTTTGGCTTCGAGCCTCATCTCACCCCTCGCACAGGAGAACACCACCATGACCAACGCCCCCAAAACCGGATTCGCCCCCGTCAACGGCCTCGATCTCTACTATGAAATCCATGGCTCCGGCGAACCGCTGCTGGTCCTGCATGGCGGCATTGGTGCCACCGAACAGTTCGGTCCCAACATTGCCCTCTGGGCCCAGGACCGGCAGGTCATCGTCGCACACATGCAGGGCCATGGGTTCACCCGCGATATCGATCGGGCCTATGGCTACGAGCAATTTGCCGACGATGTTGCGGGCCTGCTCGATCATCTCAAGCTGCCCGCCGCCGATATTCTGGGCTATTCCATGGGCGCGGGCGTCGCCACGCGCCTGGCCATCCAGCATCCAGAAAAGGTCACCCGCCTGGTATTGGTCAGCGGCAACATGGACAATGCCGGCCAATATCCCGAAGTGCGCGGCACCTTCCCGGCCATGGTCGACAATGCCGCCCAGATCGGCGCCGGCATGGCCGCCTCGCCCCTCGCCTCATTCTATCCCGACATCGATTGGGAAACCGCCTTCCGCAAGATGGGCGAACTGCAGAGTCAGCACCACGACTGGAGCGCCGATTTTGCCGGTATCACCGTCCCGACCCTGCTGCTGTTTGCCGATGCCGATTGCGTCACGGCCGAGCAGATCGTCGCCATGTACCGTGCCCTGGGCGGGTTCGCGCGCGATGCCGGCCTCGACGGGTCGCTGCGCCCGCTGGCACAACTGGCCGTGGTGCCCGGTCGCACCCACTACAATATTCTTGAAACCACCCAGGCTGGCGAAGTCGCCGCCCGCTTCCTGGCCCAATAGGGGCCAAACCGCGCGAGGTCAGTCCGGATTGCTGTCGATCACCGGGATGCGGTTCTGGATATAGTCCTCGACCTTGGTGTGAAGGATGCGCTTGAAGCGCTCCTTCTCCACCTCGGCATGTTTGATGATCTCCCGCACCCGCCAGAACTCCATGGCGCCAAACTGGGAGACGCGCGGCCGGATGTAGATGTCCGGCGGATAGGCCGCCATCATATGCGCCGTCAGCGAGTGCATCATGATCTGGGCCGAGCCGAACCAGATGTCGATGGCCTTGTGGTCGGTCTTGGTCAGGTTCGCCGAAGGATCGCCCGCCACATCGATGCCGATGAGGAAATCGGTATCGATATCGGCCTGGTCGAGCGGCAGCGGATTGACCACGCCCCCATCCACCAGGATGTGGTTTTCATAGACGACCGGGCGGAAGAAGCTGGGAATGGCCAGCGACCCGGCAATGGCCGGTTTCAGCAACCCGGCATTGAACACCACCTGGTGCCAGCTCTGGAAATCGGTGGCCACCACATAGAGCGGCACCTTGAGGTCGCGGAATTCGCGTGGAAAGTGCGGCGGCGTGAACGCATCCACGATGCTCATGGCGTCGAGCTGCACGGAAATGCCGTTCTTGAGCAGGCCGCCGATGCCGCGCACCTGCGTGGCCCAGAGCTTTCCCGCGATCGTGCGCAATGTGCCCAGCACTTCGAACGAATGCGCCCGCAATTCCTTGCCGCTCATGCCCGATGCCCAGCCGGCGCCGATCAGCGCGCCGATCGAGGTGCCCGAGATCACCGAGGGTTTGAGCCCCAGCTCATCCATGGCCTCGATATAGGGAATATGCGTCAGCCCGCGCGCCGAGCCGCCGCCCAGCGCCACCCCGATCCGTGGTCCCCCTCCGAAATCCATGCCTGCGCGCTCCCCATGTCTGGCACGCAGCCGCTCCACCAGCGCCATGCCGCGCCGTTGCAATGGCGTTGGCTGGCGTTGCGGCGGGGCCGCAGCCGAGACGGTTTCGAGAGATGAGGCTAGCGCGCCAAGATTGAGAAAGGGTTCAATCCTGCTCGCGGGCGATTTCGCGCCAGCCGATGTCGCTGCGGGCAAATCCGTCCGGCCAGTCAATCTGGTCCACGCCTGTGTAAGCACGCTCCTGTGCCTCTTTGACCGATGCCCCGAGCGCGGTGATGTTCAGCACCCGCCCGCCATTGGCCAGTAAACGCTCCCCATCCCGCTTCGTTCCGGCGTGAAACACGGTCAGCGTGTCGTCGTCGAGCCCGTCGGCGCCCTTGATTTCGCTACCCTTGCCGTAGTCGCCGGGATAGCCCTTGGTCGCCATGATGACGGTCAGCGCAAACGCGTCCTTCCAGGCGACGTCATGGCCCTTGAGCGTGCCCGTGGCCACCGCGTGCAGCAGGGGAACCACGTCGCTCTCCATGCGCATCATCATCACCTGGCATTCCGGGTCGCCGAACCGGGCATTGTATTCGACCAGCTTGGGTCCATCTTCGGTCAGCATCAGCCCGGCATAGAGCACGCCGGCATAGGGGGTGCCGCGCTGCGCCATGCCGCGCACCGTGGGTTCGATGATTTCGGCCATGGCGCGGTCATAGAGGTCCCGGCTCAGCACCGGCGCGGGCGAATAGGCGCCCATGCCGCCGGTATTGGGCCCGAGATCGGCATCGAAGGCGCGCTTGTGGTCCTGCGCCGTGGTCAGCGGCAGGATGGTTTCGCCGTCGCTCAGCACGAACAGGCTCACCTCTTCGCCTTCCATGAATTCCTCGATCACCACCGAAGCTCCCGAGGCGCCGAACAGGCCCGAGAAACAATCGATGATTGCCTCTTCGGCTTCCTCGATGCTCATCGCCACGGTCACGCCCTTGCCGGCGGCAAGGCCATCTGCCTTCACCACGATCGGGGCCGGCTGGGTGTAGAGATAGGCAAGCGCGGCGTCTTCGCTTTCAAAGCGGGCATAACCGGCGGTGGGAATGTCGAACTGGTCGCACAGCGCCTTGGTAAAGCTCTTGCTGCCCTCGAGCTGCCCCGCGGCCTTGGACGGACAGAAGCAGGTAATACCCGCCGCCCGCACATCGTCGCCGAGCCCGGCGACCACCTGGGCATCGGGCCCGACCACCACGAAGTCCACGTCATGCTCGCGGGCCGCGGCGATCACGGCCGCGTGGTCGGTGATATCGACCGCCACATTGGTCGCAACCTTCTCGCTGCCGCCATTCCCCGGCGCCACGAACAGCGCCTCGACCAGCGGAGACTGCGCGATCTTCCAGGCCAGAGCATGTTCCCGCCCACCCGATCCGATCACCATCACCCGCATGTCACGCCTCCGTGTCTGTTGGTCGGGTGATGCACGAGACCGGCCGGGGAGGCAAGCGCTTCGCCCCATTTTTGGCGGCTTTGTTGCGCTTAAGCTCGCCCGGCGACCTCAGGAGACACGCGCAGATGGATTGGACGCTTTTCGGCTTGATCCCGATGATCTTTGGCGGGGCGCCGCCGGATTCCCCGCGGGCCGTGCTCGACGCCATCTATGAACCGCTGCAAAGTGGTGAGGCGATCAACCTCGAGGAGCACTATACCGACAGGCTTCAGGATCTGGTCGCGACCAATCTGCAGATGAATGTCGTCGACCAGAGCGGCAATCGCATCGATCCCGAGGCGGCCGACATTGTCGAGTTCAATCCCTTCCTCAATGGCACCGGCACCGCCGTGCAGAATCTCGGCGTCAGCGAGCCGGTGATCCAGGGCGACACGGCCGTGGCCCTGGTCAGCTTCGAGGCCGAGGGCCAGCCCACCATTCTCACCATTTCCATGCAGCGCCAGGGCGAGTGGAAAATCGACGATGTCGCCTCGGTCGGCAGCGGCGAAAAATGGCTCTATTCCTGGCTCTTGCAGTTCGACCCCTATAACCAGCAATAAGCGGCGCCGCCCTAAATCTCCGCCGCGCGGAAGATCGGCGTCACATCACCATTCCATTCGCCGTGGAACTTTTCGAGCCAGCGTTCCGCCGGCGACTTGCCGGTGCGGATGGTCTGCTCCAGCGGGGCGAGGTAGATGGTTTCGTCCTGCCCCTTGGCATTGAGCCGGTTGCGGCGCACCAGGCCTGCCTCGGCAATGCCGACGGCCTGTGCCGCGATATCGAAGATAGAGGAGCGGTCGAACGGTGTCGCCAGGCCCAGTCGCGGCACTTCGCGGCGCAGTTCCTCGCGTTCTTCGGCAGTCCAGTCCTTCACCAGTTCCCAGGCCGCCTCGAGCGAAATGTCGTCATAGAGCAGGCCGGTCCAGAAGGCGGACAGGGCCACCACATGATCGCGGTCGCCCATGTCGGCGCCACGCATTTCCAGGAACTGCTTGAGCCGCACTTCCGGGAACAGGGTCGAGAGGTGATCCTCCCAATCCTTGACCGTCGGCTTCTCGCCCGGCAGTTGCGGCAGCTTGCCCTCAAGGAAGGCGCGAAAGCTCTCGCCCGCGACGTTGATATATTGCTTGTCGCGGATGACGAAATACATCGGCACGTCAAGCGCATGATCGGCATAGCGCTCGAAGCCGAACCCGTCTTCGAACACGAAAGGCAACATGCCGGTGCGGGCGTCGTCGGTATTGCGCCAGATTTCGCTGCGGAAACTCAGATAGCCGGTGTCCCGGCCATTGGCGAAGGGCGAATTGGCAAATAGCGCCGTGGCCACCGGCTGCAGGGCCAGCGACACGCGCAGCTTCTTGACCATGTCGGCTTCGTCGGCAAAGTCGAGATTGGTCTGCACCGTGGCAGAGCGGTACATCATCGATGTGCCCAGCGTGCCGGTCTCGGCCATATAGGCGGTCATGATCTTGTAGCGCGATTTGGGCATGGCCCGGATTTCGTCCACCGCCCAGAGCGGGGTCACGCCCAGCCCGAGGAAGTGAATATCGAGCGGCGCGGCAACCTTCTTGGCGACGCGCAGGTGTTCGTCCAGTTCTTCGGCGGTTCCATGCAGGTCCGCCATGGGCGACCCCGACAATTCGAATTGCCCGCCGGGCTCCAGCGAAATGCCCCCCGCAATTTCGTCATTGCGCAGCCCGATCGGATTGTCCCCATCATAGAAGGGGTGCCAGCTGGTCTCCTTCTCGATGCCGGCGATCAGCGCGCGAATGCCGTTTTCGCCCTCATAGGCGACCGGCCGCAGCGGGTCGGTGTGGAACACGTGTTTTTCGTGTTCGGTGCCGATACGCCACTGGTCCGCCGGCTTGCCGCCGCGCTCCATTGCCTCGATCAGGTCCGCCCGCGATTCGATGAGGGGCGATGGTGTGTCGGCGCCGGCCATAGGGTCCTCTCGGCTGAGGCATAGTCATTGCGGCGGCAAAATAGCGACAGCAAGGCGGAAAGCAATCGCCTTTTATCGCCAATCACCGATGATCGACTGGATGACGGCCAGGGCCGCCACGGCCGCAGTATCGGCTCTGAGGATTCTGGGGCCAAGGCTGATCGGCACGACGAAGGGCAGGGCGCGCAGTTTTTCCCGCTCCGTGTCCGAAAAGCCGCCCTCGGGGCCGACCAGCAGCCCGATCCGCGCCCCGCGCAGCGGCTCCAGCGCCGAAATCGGCGAAGACGAGGCTTCGCCCTCGTCGGCCAGGATCAGTTTCCGGTCGCCATGCGCCGCGTCCCAGTCGCTCAAAAGCCGGTCGAGCGTGATCTCCGGCGCAATCTCGGGCACGCTCAGCACCTCGCATTGCTCGGCAGCCTCCATCGCATTGGCCGCAAGGCGCTCTGTCTTCAGCCGATGAACCTGGGTAAACTGGGTCATCACCGGCTGGATCACGCCCGCGCCCATCTCGACGGCCTTTTGCACGACATAGTCGAGGCGTTCGCTCTTGAGCGGCGCAAAGCCGTACCAGAGGTCCGAAGCGGGCGTTTGCGCAGCGATCTGCTCCACCACTTCAAGGTCCACCGACTTTTTCGAATCGCTGGTGAGGCGACACAGCCAGGCGCCGTCCCGGCCATTGAACAGCACAACCGCGTCCCCCACCGCCTTGCGCAATACGGCCGCAAGATAGAGTGACTGATCCTTGCCCAGGGTCAGCCTGGTGCCGCTGCCCAGGTCCGGTTCGACGAAAAGGCGCGGAAGCTGGGCGTGGCTGCGAGGCATCGAGAGTCCACCGATTCCCTTCTCCCCTTGAGGGAGAAGGTGCCCGAAGGGCGGATGAGGGGCTTTTCGCCGCAAAGAATTCGCTCCCGCGGAGCGAATTTAGGCGAGAAGGCCATGAGAGCTATGCGCGAATGGCTTCGCCAGCATAAACGCTGTAAGCGTGGAAAGAACCCCTCACACTGATTTTCTGCCAGAGGCAGAAGGTCTTCTACTTTCCCCGCAAAGGGACATGGCGACACGACGAGGTACCCTATGACAACCACGCCCCCCACCGGCACCGTCGCCGATGCCCAGAAAGACAATTGGCTCGATCGCTTCGCCCCCGACTGGCTGAAGCCCTATGGCCGCCTGGCGCGCTGGGATCGGCCCATCGGCTTCTACCTTCTGTTCTGGCCCTGCGCTTGGGGGGTGGGCCTCGCCGCGCTGGCCCAGCCGCAGTTCGGATTCGGGTTCTGGGCCGTCGCCCTGATGTTCGTCGGCGCCATCCTCATGCGCGGTGCCGGGTGCACCTTTAACGACATCGTTGACCGCGACATCGACATGCAGGTCGCCCGCACCCGGTCGCGCCCCATTCCGTCGGGGCAGGTCACGGCGCGCGAGGCGCTCTATTTTCTCATCGCCCAGGCGCTTCTGGCCTCTGTCGTGCTGTTCCAGTTCAACCGCTTCACCGTCTGGGCCGGCGTCGCCTCCCTTGGCCTCGTCGCCATCTACCCCTTCATGAAGCGCGTGACCTGGTGGCCGCAATTCTTCCTCGGCCTGGCCTTCTCCTGGGGCGCCATCGTCGGCTGGACCAGCCAGACCGGCGGCCTAGGCTGGGCCCCGGTCCTGCTTTATGCCGGCACCATCCTCTGGGTCATCGGCTACGACACCATCTATGCGCTGCAGGATATCGAGGACGATGCCCTTGTGGGGGTCAAGTCCACCGCACGCCTCTTCGGCGCCAATGTCCGCCCGGCCGTGGCCGTCCTCTATTCGGGTGCCTTTGTGCTGTGGAACGGTGCTGCGGTGGCTGCTGGCGGCGGATCGGTCTTTGCCGTTCTGTCGCTCGTCGCGGCGGGGTTGATGGCCTGGCAGCTCTGGACGCTAGACGCCGATGTGCCGAAAAATCCGTATGACCGCTTCTACAACAACCACTATGTCGGCATTGTGCTCACCCTGGCCTTCCTTGCCGACTGGGTGTGGTAGCAAATGCTAGCAATGCGCTAACGTCTGGACCCCCAAACGCGAAAGGGCCAACCGCACCACCGGTTGGCCCTTCTTGCTGCTTTGGAGGCAGGTAATTCAGTGCGTTTCGGCCTGGCCGGGCTTGCGGCGATTGAGGAAGCGCGGGCGGCGGGAAGCCTCGGCAGCCAGCTTCCGGCGCGGCGTCGGCGAGCCGAGCATGACCCCGTCAACCTGCTGGCTATAGGGCAGGTAAGACCCGTCGCCGGCCTTGATAAACAGCGGCAAACGAAGCTTTTTGCCCCAGTTCTGCCACTCGGCGACAACGTTGTGATTGCCCTCTTCTTCGAAGACCTTGTAGTTCAGTTCCGCGTCGGAATGGACCAGTTCGATGGAACTGGTCAGCATCCCTTCCTCGGAAATACTGGTGGCCACCGCGACCCCGATGAACTCGGTAACCGGCACCTTGATCTTGATCGCGACGCCACTTTGTTCAAGCTGCTTGCGAACCGTAACGGTCTTGACGGGATCCTTGGGGCCATTGTCGTTCGCCGCCACGAACCGGCGCTCGGCCAGTGCCGGCCGGCCGAAAGCCAGCACGACCGACGAACCCTCCATTGCAACGCCATGAACCATTTTGATGCCTTCCTGTAACTTCGAGAGCTGGTTTTTCCGCTCCGTTTGTGAGGACCAATCTAGCGCGTCCCCTTACCTGCCCCCTTAATCGGTTCGGTTAAGTTTATCTTGTTTTCCCGAAGGGTTAGCGGGGTATTGCACCCAGTCAGAAGCGGTTAACCGCGTGCCTTGCGACCGCGTTTACCCTGCCATATTTGCCAAATCCGCGGCCGCCCTTGTCCAAACGCGCGGCCAAGCCTAAAAGCCGGGCACCATGCCGGCTTTCGCCCCGCTCTATTCCGATGATCTCGAACTGCTCCGCTCCACCGCGGTGGCAGCCGGCATCATTGCCAGCAGTTATTTTCGCCGCGACGTAAAATCCTGGACAAAGGACAATTCGTCCCCGGTCAGCGAGGCCGACATCATGGTCGACCGTTTCCTCGCCGCCAATCTGCTGCAGGCCAGGCCGACCTATGGCTGGCTCAGCGAGGAGACCGTCGACAATCCCAGTCGTCTCAGCTGTGAACGCACCTTTGTCGTCGATCCCATCGATGGTACCCGCGCCTTCCTGCGCGGCGAGGAATACTGGACCATATCCCTCGCCGTCGTCGAAAACGGCGTCTCGGTGGCGGGCGTGGTCTATGCGCCGGCGCTTGATGAGTTTTATGAGGCCTCGCGCGGGGACGGCGCGCGCCTGAATGGCCGGGAACTGGTACGCCAGCGCCGTCCTGGCACGCCTCCACTCATCCCCGCGCCCGGTGCGGTTCATCAGGAAATGCAGGCGTCCGGGCTCAATTATACGCGCGGCCCCGCCTATCCTTCGCTCGCCTACCGGCTGGTGCAGGTGGCGACGGGAAGGCTTGATGCAGCAGTCGCCAGGCGCGGCTCGCAGGACTGGGATATTGCTGGCGCCGCCGTCATTCTCACCGAATGCGGCCTCGACTTTGCCGATGTGTGTTCCGGCCCCCCCGCATTCAACAAACGAGATGTGCGTCACGGAGCGCTTGCAGCCCTGGGCGACATCAGCCTAAAACCGCTCATCCACGCGGCATTGATCAAGGTCTATGGCTGTCCTGCCGATGGCCAGGACCTTGCCGAAACACTGACATCCTGAAGTCCGGAAAGAACGATGGCTGAAACGACCGAAAAACAACTTCTCCACCTGGTGATCGGCGGCGAAATGTCGAGCCTGGACGGCGTGACCTTCGCCAACCTGGACGAGGTCGACATCGTCGGCGTCTATCCCAACTATGCGGCCGCCGAGAAAGTCTGGCGAGCCAAGGCGCAGATGACGGTCGACAGCGCCCAGACCCGCTATTTCATCGTGCACCTTCACCGCCTGCTTGATCCCGAAGGCGGAGCTGCAAGCTGATCCGGGATTTTCTCGGCCTTGTGGTCGCCCTCGCGCTGGTCGCGGGGGTGGCCTTCATGGCCACCGCGCCCTATTACGTATCCTATGTCGTGCTGGTGGCTGGGGTCATCGGCCTGCTTTATGCCTTGGCCAAGCGGGACCGGGCACTGGTGGATCCGGCGACCATCTTGATCATCCTCGGGCTCCTGCTTCAAGGCCTGAGCCTGGTCTTCGTCTATCGCCAGGATATCGACGCCCTGCCACTTCTCTCCTGCCTGCCGCTTCTGGTGGCGCCAAGTCTGGCTGCCCTGCTTACACGCCCCGCGAGCCGGTTCTGGCTTGGACCCCATGCCGTGCCAGCCCTGTTCCTCTTCGGCGCCGTGACGGCCGCCGGTGCTGGCCTTGTCGACCTCATGGTCTTCGAGCCCCGCCGGGTCGGGGTGGGCAACAATCCCATCCACTATGCCGGCCTCACCACCATCCTGGGATTCATGGCCCTGATGGGCATGGTGTCCAATACCTCGCGCTGGCGGGTCATTTATCTTCTGGGGCCAGCTGCAGCGATTGTTGCGGTGGTGCTCTCAGGCTCACGGGGGCCGCTCCTGGCCTGCGCGGCGCTCGTTGTCGTGGCGCTGCCCTTCCTGTTGATCGCGCTGCGCAGCCGCGTCGCGATCCTTGCAACCCTGGCGGCCGTGGTTGGTGGTGGCGTCGCCTTCATGATCCTGGCCGATTCCAGCCTTCTGATCGACCGCATCCTCGGCAATCTCGAGGATATGACCGTGGCCAGAGGCGGGGCGCCGGTCGAAAATGCGGTACGGACGCTGATGTCGGCCATCCTGGCGCAGGACGAAGCGCGCGCCGCCATGTACGAAGCTGGCTGGCACGCTCTGCAATCATCGCCGATCTTCGGGGTCGGCTATACCAGCGTCATGCCTTTGGCCCGCGAATTGTTCCCCGATCTGCGTATCCTGACGCGGCTCGAAAACCTGCACAGCGATCTGGCCAATTTTGCCGCTGTCTCCGGCGGGTTGGGTCTGGCGGCCTTCGGCTGTCTCTTGCTCGCGCCTCTGGCTGCTCTGCGCGGCATCAAATGGCGCCGGAACCCGGCCCTTGTTCTCGGGGTCATCACCCTTGTGGTCGCATTTGCAACTCTGGGTCTGACCAACGCCATGTTCGGCGTGCTGCCGCAGACCGTCTTGTTTGCGACGATCCTGGCCTATCTGATGGCCTTGTCGGATGCGGCAAGGTTCAGCGATCCAGCTCGCTCAAAACCGCCTCAATAGCCCCGGGCCCGCCGATCCTCTCCCGGCCGATGGCCCCAAGGCGTTCACGGGCTTGGGGATTTGCAAGCAGATCGGACAGCGCGCCAGCGACCTGGCCAGCATCGGCCGGAAGCGCCAGCCTTGCTGCGCCAAACAGGGCCTGTTCATCGCGAAACCGCGATTGCCGGTCCTTGGGACTGGTCATGTGAATGACCGGCTTTCCAAGGCCGAGCGCTTGAACCGTTGCAGTTCCGGCCTGCGAAAGAACGAGGTCAGCCTCGCTGAGGGCATTGCCCATGGCGCGGCCGCGCAGCAGGTTGAATGTGATCCGGCCATCCGACAGGGTGCCGAGATCGTCACCCTCGGTGCTCAGCAGGCTGGTGCGGCTCAGCCCTGCTGCCTCAGCCAGGTCATTGGTGGTGAAATCGCCAGCCACGGCCACGAAAATGTCGGGTACGCCGTCGGCCGGCAATTGCTGCAGCGCCTCGACTTGCCTCGCAAAATTCGTTGTTGTTTCGCCACGGCTGCCCGGCAACAGCAAGACGGCAGTGCCCTGCCGGCGACGGCTCTTGGCGTCGTAGTCGCCAAACGGGATGGTATCCATCATCAGGTTGCCGGGCGCCGACGCCTTGATGCCGGCCCGCCGGAGAACGGCAGCCAGATTGTCGGCACGGCAAAAGGCCGTTTCGCAGGTGCGCGCCAGGATAAATGTCTCGGAAGCCGAATAAAGGCGCGCGGCCCCGGTCTTGTAGCAGTCGATATAGACCAGGTCCTTGATCCCGGTCAGCAGCGCCAGCAGCGGTACCATAACATCGCCGACGACGAGAATGCGGTCATACTTGCCCTTTAGCGAGCGCATGAATTTGAGGGCAGGCGGCACCATGGCAAGCCCGCCCTTGGCGAGATCACGCCGCAGCGAGCCCTTGGCGGTCCGAGCGCCGCCCGAGTTGAGACTCGCGCGCGGCCCTACGATCGGACATATCCCGACATAGGCATTGCCGCTGCCGATCACCGGATAGGCATCGAGGCTGTGCACCGGCGCCAGGCGCTCGGCAATGGCGGCGGCAATCCAGTCTTCGCCATGGCCGTTGGAAATGATCAGCAGCCGCCGGCGGTCGCCGGTCGTGCCGGGGTTCAATTGCCCCGTCCGAAGCGCTCGAAGGCGGTGTGGGCGGCCACGGCATCGGCATAGGCTTCCTGCCTGTCCACACTCCAATAGAACAATTCGTCGAGCGGGATGGGCTTGCCGGTAATGGCACACCGCACGAACGTGCCCTGCTTGAGCACGTCATAATCCCCGTCGCGATAGCGCAAACTCGCTTCAGCGGGGGAGAAGCCCTTGTCGAAAATGTTCATGGCCGGCTCCGTACATTTCCTGAGGCATATAGCGAACGGGAAGGGGCGTCAAAAGAGGCTTTCTTGCGAACCGCTCTCATCAGTTGGTCGGGGCGGCTTGCGCCGTGGGGCGGGGGCTCCGGCCACATTGGCATCCACGCTTCCCTCGGCCAGCGTGATTTTCAGCAGGTCGCCGGGCTTGAGGCCGCCCGCCTGGCTGACCACCTTGCCTTCGGCGTCCTGCACCAGTGCATAGCCGCGGGCCAGCACATTCCGATAGCTCAGGGTTTCAAGCAGCTTGCCCAGTTGCTGCACCCTTTGCGCTCGCTCGGCGGTGATAGCGGCCGGCATCTGGGACAGGCGCTGGACGAGCTGCGCAAGGTTCGATTTAGCCTGGCGCAGTTCGGCCCGCAGCGGCCGCGGTGACAAGCGGGGTGCTAGGCGGCCAAGCAGGGTGCGCTTTCGTTCCAGGGACTGGCCGATTCCCAAGTCAATCCGCTGGGCGCGGGGGTCAAAGGTCAGTCTGGCGCGCTCCACGGTCTTGTTGAGGCCGGCAAGGGCGCGATGATCCAGATTGTCCAGCTTGTTGCGCAGGTCGGCATGGCGCTGGCGCACGAGGCGCGGCTGGATGGCCCCGGCCAGCCGCGACAGCGTCAGCCGCTTGTCCTGAACGAAGTGGCGCAGCCCGGCGGTCAAACGCGTCGTGGCGAGGTCCAGGCTTTGGCGCTGGGTCGAGACCAGATCGGCGGCGCGCGGCATGCCGGCTCCGGCGGCCCTGAGGCGATCCCTGAGGCTTGAAAGGCTGCGGCGTGCCGCCTGCCGCTGCCGGGCGCCCTGGTCATCGACATAGGCGATCAGCTCCGCGCGGACCGGCACCGCCGCTTCCGCAGCAGCTGTCGGCGTGGGCGCGCGCATGTCGGATGCGTAGTCGATGAGTGTGGTGTCGGTCTCGTGCCCAACAGCAGAAATGACCGGAATGCCCGACGCTGCCACGGCGCGCACCACGGCTTCCTCGTTGAAACCCCAGAGATCCTCGATCGAGCCGCCACCACGGGCGACGATCAGCAGGTCCGGGCGGGGAATGGCGCCGTCGGGCGCCAGGGCATTGAACCCCTCGATGGCGTTGACCACTTCGGGCGCACAGGTGTCGCCCTGGACCCGCACCGGCCAGACCAGCACGTGGCTCGGAAAGCGATCGCCGAGCCGGTGCAGGATATCGCGGATGACCGCCCCGGTGGGCGAGGTGATGACGCCAATGACCCGCGGCAGATAGGGCAGGGGGCGCTTGCGCTCCCGGGCAAACAACCCCTCGGCCAGGAGCTTCTTGCGCCGCTCCTCGAGCAGCGCCATGAGCGCTCCGGCGCCGGCCGGCTCGATATTGTCGATGACGATCTGATATTTGGAGGAGCGCGGAAATGTCGTCAGCCGTCCGGTGGCGATGACTTCCAGTCCTTCTTCGGGCTTGAAGGTCAGCCGGGCATAGTTGCCCTTCCAGACAACGGCGTCGATCGAGGCGGCGTCGTCCTTGAGCGTGAAATAGGCATGGCCCGAGGAATGCTGCCCGCGAAAACCGGAGATTTCACCGCGCACGCGTACATGGCCGAATTCGTCCTCCACCATGCGTTTGACGGCATGGGATATCTCGCTGACGGTGAATTCGGCGGCGTTTGTCGGGGCTTCGGCCATGCCTTCTGGTGCGGCAAATGCTGAGTCAGGTCAAGGTGTGGTGGCGCGCTCTTGTGGCTCGACGGCCTCACCTTGAGCGCTACGGAGAAAGCGGTGCTCGAACGATCTCATCCTGATCTAGCCGAAGGATGGGGGTCGTGACCGGGGTTTAGTCGCTACTCAGCCGCGTCAGCTAGGTCGCCTTGGTCGAGGTTGCCCATGGATTGCACGATATGGTTGGCCAGGGCGTCGAAAATGCCGCCATAGGCATGGCTGGCGCGCATCAGCGCGATCTGCGCATCGGCCAGGCGCGGCAGGCCCAGTTCATCACCGATGACCCGCATGCCGGGCTGCAGCGCACTTTCCGGCAGGAAGCCAACTGCAAGATCGGACAGCACCGCCGAGGAGATGGCGGTGGCGTTGGAAGACGTATAGGCGATCCGATAGTCCTTGTTGGCGCGCTCCAGCCCCTCGACCGCGTCCTTGCGCCAGATGCAGCATTGCGGCCCGCAGGCGATGGCCAGCGGCTCGGTGGCTAGCGCCCGGCCGCCATGGCTCGACACCCAGAACATGCGTTCATTGCGAAACAATTCGCCGAAATTCTGCTCGGTCCCCTGGGTGAAGACGATGAGATCGTAGCGCCCGGCCCGCATGCCGGCCAGCAACTGCTCCGAGGCCATGCACGACACATCAACGGCAATCTTGGGGTGGGTGCGCTGGAAGCTCGACAGAATCACCGGCAACAGACGTACCGCGTAATCATCGGGCACGCCGAAGCGGATCGAGCCGGCCAGGTCGCCGTCGTTGAACTGGTCGAGGATTTCGGCGTTGGTCCGCAACATCTTGCGGGCCCGCTCGTAAAGCACCTCGCCATGATGGGTCAGCGTCACGCTGCGGCCGTCGCGCGCCAATAGGGAGTGGCCCAGACGTTCCTCCAGGCGCTTGATCTGCATGGAGACTGCCGATTGCGTCTTGTTCACCCGCCGGGCTGCCTCGGTGAAACTGCCGCAATCGGCAATGGCGCAAAAACTCTGCAACTGGTCGAGATCGAGTGGCGCGGTCATTTCCATCACCCAAATTGATCAATGGAATGAAATCTATTTGTTGGACGAATGGAAGTCCAGAACGTTATCTTCTCACCATCGGTACAGCGTCGTGCCGGTCCGCCGGCCTCCCTCCGGCGACATCCCTTTGGTACATGGAGATTTGAAATGGCTCTCTCGCTTCCCGGCGAGCGGTCAGTTGCGGCTGGCTCGCATGCCCATCCCGTACGTGCGCTTTTTGACTGGCTTGCCCAGGTGAAGACCAATCGTGCTCGCCGCACCGCCCTGCAGGGCCTTCTCGATATGGATACCGCTCGCTTGCGCGATCTGGGTATCGACCGGTCCGACATCGCCGATGCCATGCTGGCGCGCAATGCCCGCACGCCCGGCATGGTGTTGAACGCGGCCCGTTCCCGCAACGCACTGACCTGATCTGCACAAAGTTTCGCGGCCGCGTCTCGTGGCTGCGCCATCCGTTGGTTCGAACACGATGAGTGCTCGTGCCATCTCCCGGGCCGGATTTGCCTCCGGTCCCGTTTCCTGACAACTTGCCGGGCCGTGACCACACGGACCCGGCTTTTTTCTGCTTGAATGTGAGAAGCGCGAAGGGTCGGCTCGTCAGGTGAAGCTGACGCCGATCTCCGTTGCCTTGCGCCAGGCAACCATGCAGTCAAAGCGCCTGCCGTCATCGAGAGCCAACTGAAACCGGTCGGGTATGCCGATAATGCCGCCGACACTCAGCTTGGCGCCGGTCTCCGACAGGTTCCGCACGGTACAGTCGAAGGTTGAAAAGCCATCGTTGATGACGATCTTGGCGCCTTTCAGCGTGCGCTGACGGGGTGCTGACCTGTTGTCTTCAGCCATGGTCCGGCCTCGTAGATAGCTGCCGCAAATCTAGGGCAGGGCGGCAAAGCCTTCGGCGAAGCCGTCCAGCGAAACGGGAATGCCCACGCCTTCCTCGGGTGTGCGGAACACCACGAAAATCGCGTCGGTCCCCTCCGAGAGCACCGAGATCAGCTCATCGTCCAGTTCGACCTCGGCGATGCAACCATTGGGCAGGCAACGCACGAAGGCGACCCGGCCGAGATCGGTGCCGTCCACATTCAGCCCGAGCCCATTGGGCAACAACACGCCCAGGGGCGCAAGCACGCGCAGCAGGCGCGCCTCGCGGTCGGCCGTGCGCAGCACGATCACCGACAGCCCGACATTCGGCTGGTCTTCGGCAAGCACGTTCTGGATGATCGCGCATTGTTCGCCGCTGGCTCCGGGAGGCGTGTCGCAGCTCATCTGCCAATCGCCATATTCGGCCCGGACTGTGCCCTGGGCCATTGCGGGTCCGCTTGCCAGGGCCAGTATCGTCGCGCCGAGGAGACAAATCCGACGTGCCAACAGCTTCATCAATCAATTCTCCCGCCGAATCGGCGTCGTCTGCGTGCTCGTGCCTGTTTCTGACAAGGGTATCGGCCTGTCAACCAAACCCCCTGAATTTGGCCCGTTCTGGCGCGCAAGTGCGGCGGCCATGAGGCGAGGGGGCCGCGTGCGGCAGCAATTTGCCGCAGCTTGCGCGCCCATGGCTGCGATAGACTCGGCCTGCGCAATATGATTTAGGTCAGCCAAAGCATTTTGCGCTCCGAGGTTGAGTCGGGGCGGCGTTAGCTATGCAGCTATTTGCCCCCTCCTCGCCTGTTGTGCACCGCCAGAACATGTCGATAGGGGGTATATGGTGACCGGGCAGTTCTTCAGGAAGTTGGGAGCCGTCTCTGCGGGTGCCCTCGCGCTCATGCCGGCCCTTGCGGTCGCTCAGGAAAGCGCGGCAGGACATGCGGGGCATCCCGAGCCCGGCCAGATCCACCTGCAGCCTTCAGTGACCCCGATCATGGACTCCATCGTGGCCTTCCACGACGGCATCCTGATGTGGACGATTTCGCTGATCGTGCTCTTCGTTCTGGCCCTTCTGGTCATCATCGTGGTGCGCTTCAACGCCAAGGCCAATCCGGTTCCGGCCCGCTTTACGCACAATACCCTGGTTGAGGTGATCTGGACGGTTGCGCCGATCCTGATTCTGGTGGTCATCGCCATCCCATCCTTCGGTGTACTTTCCGACCAGCTGACCGTGCCGGATGGCGAGCGCAAGTATCTGGGCTCCAACATCTTCTCGTTCGGCGAAGTCGAAGTTCCCGCGGCGTCCATCACCGTCAAGGCCACCGGCGAACAGTGGTACTGGAACTACGAATACGTCGACGAAGAAGTCGCCTTCGACTCCAACATCCTCAGCGAAGCCGAGATCGCCGAACGCAAGCCGGGTCAGCCGCGGCTGCTGGCGGTGGACAATGAACTCGTCGTGCCGGTCAACACCACTGTCCGCCTCGAAGTGACGGCCAGCCCCACCGGCGTGATCCATGCCTTTGCCGTACCCTCCTTCGGTATCAAGATCGACGCCGTTCCGGGCCGCCTGAACGAGACCTGGTTCAATGCGCGTGAAACCGGCATCTATTACGGCCAGTGTTCGGAACTGTGCGGCAAGGACCATGCCTATATGCCGATCGCCGTGCGCGTCGTGACCACCGAAGAATACGAGGCCTTCATTGCGGCCTATAAGGAAAGCCGTGACTATGCCGCTGCCGCCGCAGCGCTGCCGGCGCTGTAAGTAAGGGTCAGGGGAAAAGACTATGGCAAATACCGCTCACCTCGAGGCCCAGGCCACCGGTCACGACCACGCCGGCCACGATCATCACACCCCGACCGGCTGGCGCCGTTGGGTCTATTCGACAAATCACAAAGACATCGGGATCATGTACCTGGTGTTCTCGATCTTTGCCGGCATCGTCGGCGGCCTGCTCTCCGGCGCCATGCGCATGGAGCTGCAGGAGCCCGGCATCCAGATTTTCCACGGCCTGGCTGCCATCGCCTATGGTCTGGAAGGTGACTCGGCGATTGACGCCGGAAAGCACATGTTCAACGTGTTCGTCTCTGCGCACGCGCTGATCATGGTGTTCTTCACCGTCATGCCGGCCACCATGGGTGGCTTTGCCAACTACTTTGCCCCGCTGATGGTGGGTGCACCCGATACCGCCTTCCCGCGCATCAACAATATCGCCTTCTGGCTGCTGCCTCCGGCGCTGCTGCTGACGGTGCTGTCGATGTTCTTCGAAGGCCCTGCCGGCGCGCTGGGCTTTGGTGGCGGCTGGACGGCTTACCCGCCGCTGTCGACCTCCGGTCATCCCGGCCCGGCGACGGACTTCGTCATCCTGTCGCTGCACGTTGCCGGTGTGAGCTCGATCCTGGGGGCGATCAATCTGATCACCACTATCCTCAACATGCGCGCTCCGGGCATGACGCTGCACAAGATGCCGCTCTTCGTCTGGTCGGTGCTGGTCACTGCCTTCCTGCTGCTGCTGGCTCTGCCTGTTCTGGCTGGCGCCATCACCATGATGCTGACCGACCGCAATTTCGGCACCTCGTTCTTCGCCCCCGAGGGCGGCGGCGATCCGGTGCTCTACCAGCATCTGTTCTGGTTCTTCGGCCACCCCGAAGTGTACATCATGATCCTGCCGGGCTTCGGTCTGATCAGCCATATCGTGGCGACCTTCAGCCGCAAGCCGGTCTTCGGCTACATGGCCATGGCCTATGCCATGGTCGCCATCGGCTTCGTCGGCTTCGTCGTGTGGGCGCACCACATGTACACCACCGGCCTCAGCCTCGACGTCCAGCGCTACTTCGTCTTCGCCACCATGGTGATCGCGGTGCCGACGGGCGTGAAGATCTTCTCCTGGATCGCCACCATGTGGGGCGGCTCGATCACCTTCCGCACGCCCATGCTGTGGGCCATCGGCTTCATCTTCCTGTTCACCGTTGGCGGTGTGACGGGCGTGGTGCTGGCCAATGCGGGTGCCGACCGTGCCCTGCACGACACCTATTACGTGGTCGCCCACTTCCACTACGTGCTGTCGCTGGGTGCCGTGTTCTCGATCTTCGCGGGCTGGTACTACTGGTTCCCGAAAATGTTCGGCTACATGTATTCCGAGTTCCTCGGCAAGCTGCACTTCTGGGTCATGTTCATCGGTGTGAACCTGATCTTCTTCCCGCAGCACTTCCTGGGTCTGGCCGGCATGCCGCGCCGCTATGTCGACTACCCGGATGCCTTCGCGCTGTGGAACCGCGTGTCCTCGATCGGCTACTACATCACCTTCGTTGCGATGATCATCTTCTTCTACGCAACCTGGGAAGCCTTCCGGAAGAAGCGCCTGGCTGGCGACAATCCCTGGGGTGATGGCGCCACGACGCTGGAATGGACCCTGAGCTCGCCTCCGCCGTTCCACCAGTTCTCGACGCTGCCCAAGATCGACTCCAAGGACGCGCACTAAGAGGCGCCCATGACTTCGGGATCGCGTCCGCGCGGTCCCGCCAACAGGAAAGACGCCGTGGCTTTTGTGCATGACAGCAGCGATGCGCCCGCCTTTGCGGGGCAGGCGAGGGTGGGGGACTATATCGCCCTGCTCAAGCCGCGTGTCATGTCGCTTGTCGTCTTCACGGCCCTGGTCGGCATCATCGTCGCTCCCGGCGGCGTCAATCCGGTCGTCGGCTTCATCGCCATCCTGTGCATCGCCATCGGTGCCGGCGCCTCGGGTGCGCTGAACATGTGGTACGATGCCGATATCGACGCGGTGATGAGCCGCACGATCAACCGGCCCATTCCCTCCGGCCGCGTTACCCGCGAAGAAGCCCTGGCCTTCGGCCTGACGCTTTCGGCCTTTTCGGTTGCGCTGCTGGGCCTCGCGACAAACTGGGTCGCGGGGGCATTTCTGGCCTTCACCATCTTCTTCTACGCCGTCGTCTATACGATGTGGCTGAAGCGCTCGACCCCGCAGAATATCGTCATCGGCGGTGCCGCCGGCGCCTTCCCGCCCATGGTCGGCTGGGCCGCTGTCACCGGCACATCGAGCTGGGAGAGCTTTGCCCTCTTCCTCATCATCTTCCTGTGGACCCCGCCCCATTTCTGGGCGCTGGCGCTCTACAAGCAGGGCGATTACGGCGCTGCCGGCATTCCCATGATGCCCAATGTGGTCGGCGAAGCCTCGACGCGCCGCCAGATTTTTGCCTATTCGGGTATTTTGGGCCTGTCGAGCCTGCTGCCTGTCGCACTCGGATTTTCCGGCTGGATCTACGGGGTGGTGGCCGTGGCCCTGTCGGGCTATTTCGTCTGGTCGGCATACCGGCTCTGGCGGGCCGATGCCGGAACGGCCATGCGCCAGGCCGCGCGGCGCCTGTTCACCATTTCGCTGAGCTATCTCTTCGTGCTTTTCCTGGCCCTGCTGATCGACAATCTTGTCTTCCGGATGGGGTGGCTGTGATCATGTCTGAACCCGTACCCACCAAACTGACCGACAACGGCATGACGCCCGAACAGGATGCTGCGTTCCGCAAGCAGCGCCGCCGCCGCTCGCTGGCGCTTGCCGGTGCGCTGATCCTGTTCGCGCTCACATTCTACGTGCTGACCATCATCAAGATGGGCCCGGCGCTCTTTGACAGGGCGCTCTGATGGCCGATCTCACCCATTCCGCCCTGCATGGCTCGAGCCAGCGCAACAAGCGCACCGGCATGACGCTCGGGCTGCTTGTGGCCGGCATGGTCGGCCTGGCATTTGCCTCCGTGCCGCTCTACCAGCTGTTCTGCCAGGTCACCGGCTTCGGTGGCACCACGCAGGTCGCCTCGGCCAATCCCAAGGGTGTCATCGCCCGCGAGATGAAGGTGCGGTTTGACGTCAATGTCGACCGGGCACTGCCCTGGACGGTCAAGCCTGCCGCCGCCATCACCGACCGCATCGGCAAGGTCGATACCGTCAATTACATCGCCACCAATAATTCCGACCGTCCCATGACCGGCCAGGCGATCTTCAATGTCACGCCGGACCAGGCGGGCATCTATTTCAACAAGATCGAGTGCTTCTGCTTCACCGAGCAGACCCTGCAGCCCGGCGAGTCGGTGGAAATGCCCATCGTGTTCTTCGTCGATCCCGATCTTGACGAGAATCCGGAACTGCGCACGATCAAAGAGATCACGCTCTCATATACCTTCTACGCTTCAGACAGTGAGGGAAGCTGAACATGGCCGCCATCGAAAAGAACCATGACTACCACATGGTCGAACCCAGCCCCTGGCCCTTTGTCATGTCGGTCGCCGTCCTGACCCTGGCTCTGGGCGCCATTGCCTGGATGCAGGACTGGACCCCGTGGCTGTTCTTCATCGGCCTCGCCGGCGTCATCTACGGCTTCTATGCCTGGTGGGCCGACGTGGTGAAGGAAGCCAATAACGGCGTCGATCACACCCCGGTCGTGCAGATGCATCACCGCTACGGCATGATGCTGTTCATTGCCTCCGAAGTCATGTTCTTCGTGGCCTGGTTCTGGGCCTATTTCGACGGCTTCTTCCGCTTCGACGATGTCGAGCAATATGCCCGCGTGGCCTTTACCGGCGGTCACTGGCCTCCGGCCGGCATCGAGCTGTTCGACCCCTGGCACCTGCCGCTGTTCAACACCCTGATCCTGCTGACGTCCGGCACCACCGTCACCTGGGCCCACCATGCGCTGCTCGAAAACGACCGCCAGGGCCTGCGCTGGGGCCTTGCCCTCACCGTGGCGCTCGGCGTGCTGTTTTCATTCGTGCAGTATCTCGAATACACCCATGCCGGCTTCACCTTCGACGGCAACCTCTATGGCGCCACCTTCTTCATGGCGACCGGCTTCCACGGTTTCCACGTCATTGTCGGCACCATTTTCCTCGCCGTCTGCCTGATCCGTGCCGAACGCGGTGATTTCACCCCGCAGCGCCATCTCGGCTTCGAGTTCGCCGCCTGGTACTGGCACTTCGTGGACGTGGTGTGGTTGTTCCTGTTTGCCTCGATCTATGTCTGGGGCAGCTGGGGCGTGGCCTTGAGCCACTAGGCCGGGTCAAGAGGAAATTCCGGGGCGCGGCGCAAGCCGCGCCCTTTGCTTTTGAGGACTGTTCCATGGGCGCCGCCGCCAATCCTAAACCACATCGTGGCCTGAAATGGACCGATTGGGTCTTTGCCGCGCTGATGATTGCGCTGGCGGTGGTCTGCCTGCTGCTGGGCAATTGGCAGATGCAGCGCCTCGCGGAAAAGGACCGGCTGATCGCCGCTGTCGATGCCCGGCTGAGTGCCGAAGCCATTGCCGTGCCGCCGGTCGATCAGTGGACAGGGCTTGATACCGAAGCGCTCGTCTATCAGCCGGTGACCCTGACCGGCCGGCTGCGCTACACCCAGACGATCACCGTCTTCACCAGCCTGTCCGATCCTCAGGGGCAATATGGCGGTCCCGGCTACTGGGTCATGACCCCACTCGAACTTGCCCAGGGCGGCACAGTCTTCGTCAATCGCGGTTTCGTACCGGAACAATATCAGGAAGCCGCCATCATGGGTGACCTGCATGGCGACGACCCCGAGGTGATCACACTGACAGGTTTGCTGCGACCCAGTGAAGTTGCCGGCTTCATGACACCAGAGCCCAACATGTCCGACCGGATCGAATGGGTGAGGGACACCGCTCGCATGGCCGGCATGGTCGACCCGACATTGGCGCCGATCGCCCCATTCTATGTGGACCTGCCTGCCGCTGCGCCCGGGCAGCTGCCGCAGGGCGGAGAGACGGTCATCAGCTTTCCCAATAACCACCTGAGCTACGCCTTTACCTGGTATGGCTTTGCGGTGGTGGCCGTGGTCATGCTGGTCTTCTGGCTGTGGCGCCAGGCCCGCCGGCCTGCATCTTGAGCAATTTTGGTCCAAACCTTGCGGCGCAAGCTGGCTTTGACTAGTTTGCGACAATTCTAGAAGGGCCTCTCCCCCCTATGCAGTTTGTCTCTACGCGCGGCCAGGCGCCCGTGCTCGGTTTCTCCGACGCCATCCTGGCGGGCCTTGCTTCCGATGGCGGCCTCTATGTCCCCAGCACCTGGCCCCAGGTCAGCCGCGACGAGATTGCCGCCTTTGCCGGTCGCCCCTATGCCGATGTCGCCTTCGATATCATTTCCCGCTTCACCGGCGACGAAATCCCCGCTCAGGTGCTGCGCCGGATCATCGAGGAGGCCTATGCCAGTTTCCGTCATCGCTCGGTCACGCCCCTCATCGATATCGAGCCCGGCCATTTCGTGCTGGAGCTGTTCCATGGTCCCACGCTTGCCTTCAAGGACGTGGCCATGCAGTTCCTCTCTAGGGTCATGGACCATGTGCTGTCCGAGCGCGGCCTGCGCGCCACCATTGTCGGCGCAACTTCGGGGGACACCGGTTCGGCAGCGATCGAAGCCTTTCGCGGCCGCGACACCACCGATATTTTCATCCTCCATCCCCAGGGCCGCACCTCCGAGGTGCAGCGCCGGCAGATGACCACCGTGCTCGACGCCAACGTGCACAACATCGCCCTCGAAGGCACGTTCGATGATTGCCAGGACGCGGTGAAGGCCATGTTCAACCACCACGCCTTCCGCGAGCGGGTGCGCCTGAGTGGTGTCAATTCCATCAACTGGGGCCGTATCGTTGCGCAGATCGTCTATTATTTCACGGCGGCCGCCTCGTTGGGTTCGCCGCACCGCAAGGTCAGCTTCACCGTGCCCACGGGCAATTTCGGCGATATCTTCGCCGGCTATTGCGCCATGCGCATGGGCCTGCCCATCGACCGGCTGATCATTGCAACCAATGCCAATGACATCCTGCGCCGCACGCTGGAAACGGGCGCTTACCAGATGGAGGGCGTTGCCCCAACCATCAGCCCGTCCATGGATATCCAGATCTCGTCCAATTTCGAGCGGCTGCTGTTCGAATCGGCGGATCGCGACGCCGGCGCGGTGTCCCGCATGATGGCGGCGCTCAAGCAGTCGCGCGGCTTTGAACTGCCGGAAAACGCCCTGGCCGCAATCCGCCGCGATTTTGCCGCCGGCACGACCGACGAAGCGGCCACTGCGGCCGTCATTGCCGACACCTTTGCCGAGAGCGGCTACCTGCTCGACCCGCACACGGCCGTGGCCGTCGGGGTGGCGCGGGTGCATGTCACGCCAGGTACGCCGATGATCACCCTCGCCACCGCCCATCCGGCAAAATTCCCAGCGGCAGTGGCGCGGGCGTCCGGCATCGAGCCGCCGCTGCCGGCCTGGCTGGCGGACCTTTACGAGCGCGAAGAGCGCGTGACCGTGCTGGCCAACGACCAGCGTATTGTGGAAGAGTTCATCGAGGCGCGCAGCTGCGCGGCCTGATCGACACGGCAGAGCCGGGGGTCGATGAGGCCGCCGGTTCGGGAGGACCAGTGTGAGCGTAAGATCGACAACCCTGGATAACGGCATGGTGGTGCTCACCGACGACATGCCGCATCTGGAAAGTGCGTCCCTGGGCGTCTGGGTCAAGGCCGGCGCCCGGTCGGAGCGCAAGGCCGAACACGGCATCTCGCACTTGCTCGAGCACATGGCCTTCAAGGGCACCCGCACGCGCAGTGCCCTGCAGATCGCCGAGACCATCGAAAATGTCGGCGGTGACCTCAATGCCGCGACATCCATCGAACACACCGGCTATTTCGCCCGCGTGCTCAAGGACGATGTCGTGCTTGCAGCCGATATTCTGGCCGATATCCTTCAGAACTCTTCGTTCGAAGAGGATGAACTGGCCCGCGAACAGCAGGTGATCGTCCAGGAGATTGGCGCTGCCCGCGACAATCCCGATGACCATGTGTTCGACCTCTTCCAGCAGGCCGCTTATCCCACCCAGCCCATCGGCCGCACCATTCTCGGTACAGTGGACTCGGTGCGCGCCTTTACCCCCGAGACCATCCGCAAATACATGCGCCGCAACTATGTCGGCGATCACATGGTGATTGCGGCCGCCGGCAATGTCGATCACGACGGGTTGGTGCGGGTCGCTCAGGACCGCTTCTCCGATCTCGTGCCCAACGGTGCTCCCGATCCGCAACGGGCGGAATATCGTGGTGGCCAGGAGCGGCTGATTTCCGACCACGAACAGGCCCATATCGTCCTTGGCTTCGAGGGGCGGGCCTATAATTCCGACGGGTTCTACGCCGCACAGGTGCTGGCTTCGATCCTTGGCGGCGGCATGAGTTCGCGCCTGTTCCAGGAAGTGCGCGAGAAGCGGGGCCTTTGCTACTCGGTCTATGCCTTCCACTGGGCCTTCGCCGATAGCGGTGTATTCGGTGTCGCCGCTGCCACCGGCGAGGATGAGGTCAGCGAATTGGTTCCGGTGGTTCTCGACGAATTGCGCCGCGCCACCCAGACCATCACCGACGAGGAAGTGGTCCGGGTCCGCAATCAGATCCGCGCCGGCCTCTTGATGTCGCTGGAAAGCCCTTCGGCCCGCGCCGGTCAGCTGGCGCGCCAGCAAATCCTGTGGGGCCGTCCGATCCCCATGCAGGAAACGGTCGAGCGGATCAATCGCATCACCGCCCAGCGCGTGCAGGAAGTTGCCGAACAGATTTTCACCGCCGGGTCCGCGACCCTGGCCGGTATCGGGCCGATTGCCAATCTCGCCGATGTGGAAACCATCGGCGAGACGCTGCGGCGCTGATAGCCATGTTCTGGCCCTGGTCGTCCCCGGCGGCTTTGGTGAGCATTTCGGGTCCAGGGCTGACGCTGCGCCTTCCGCATATGCGCGATTATTCCGAATGGTACGCATTGCGGCGCGCCAGCCAGGATTTCCTGCGCCCGTTCGAGCCGCGTTGGACCGAAGCCGATCTGGGCCGGCAGGCGTATGGGTACCGCGTACGCCGCGCCCGGCAGGAGGCCGAAGAGGGCACCGACTACACCTTTTTCCTGTTTCAGCAGCAGGGCAGCAAACAGGTTCTCGTGGGCGGGGTGACCTTGTCCAATATCCGCCGTCGCGCCGCCCAGTTCGTCAATCTCGGCTACTGGATGGGCCAGAAATTTGCCGGCCAGGGCCTGATGAGCGAAGCGGTCGGGATTGTCGTGCCCTTCGTCTTCGAATCCCTCGAACTGCACCGCATCCACGCGGCCTTTCTGCCAACCAACATGGCGTCGCGCCGCGTGCTGGAAAAGAATGGCTTTGTGGAAGAGGGCTATGCCCGCAGTTATCTGCAGATCAATGGCCGCTGGGAAGACCATGTGCTGATGGGCCTGACACGGGAGCATTGGGACCAGTTGCGCCTGACCGCCAGGCGCCCGCGCGTCGCCTGACAATTCGGGGTGGACAAGCCAATGTTGCTTCTGGGCAACAGGAAACCAAGCTTGTCGCAAGCGTCAATCTCCCGTACCAAGTTACCGCCCTCCGGGAGGCTAACCACAAAAAGGCTGTTTCGCTCTGCTTGGCATCGGGATGGCCGCCATAAAGAAGTCCAGCGCGGGATGTAGCTGCCCCTGATGCGTCACTTGTATGCCTTCGCGATCTGTCTTCTGCTCGCGCTCACCATCTCCATGCCGGCGCGGGCATTCGAAGTCATTTCGATCCCCGACGACGTCAATGCCGTCAACCTGTCCGAGGCCATCGAAGTGGTGCCGGGCCAGGGTGGGCGCGTTCAGCTTTCGACCGCTCCGGACGCCGATGGCATTATCCGCCGCATCGAGGTTTTGGCGAGCGAGCGCGGCACCGATCCCTATTTCGCGCTCATCGCCCTGCGCAACGACAGCGACCAGCAGATCGAACGGCTGCTGGTCGCGCCATTCTTCCGGCTGCCCGGGTCAGGCGTATTCCAGCCCGACCTGGGCGAGGCCCGTATCAGCGCCGTCACCCCGAGCGCCGGCATTCGTCCGGTGCGGGTAGCTGATCCGGAAGCCGACGTCTTCGAGGTCACGCTCGATCCGGGGAGCACGGTCACCATCGTGGCCGAACTGGCCAACCAGACCTTGCCCGAGCTTTATCTGTGGGAGCCCGGCGCCTATCGCGACTACATCAATGCCTTCACCCTGTTCCGCGGCGTGGTCCTGGGCGTCGCCTCGCTGGCGGCCGTGTTCCTGACCATCATGTTCGTGGTCAAGGGCAGGGGGGTGTTCCCGGCCACAGCGGCCTTTGCCTGGGCGGTACTGGCCTATCTGCTCATCGACTTTGGCCTCATGGGCCGTCTGCTCGGTTTCTCGGCCAATGGCATGCAGCCCATTCGCGCGGCGGCCGAGGCGGGCCTGGCCACCACATTGGCGGGCTTCCTGTTCATCTACCTCAATCTGCATCGCTGGCATCTGCGTTTCATTCATCTGGCGCTGGGCCTGGCCGCCTTGTTCCTGGCGCTCTTTGCCTTTGCCTTTTTCCAGCCGGCTATTGCCGCTTCGGTGGCGCGCCTGGTTCTGGCCCTGCTCGGGGTCTCCGGCTTCCTGCTCATCCTGTTGCTTGCCCTGCGCGGCTATGACCGGGCGGTGCTTCTGGTGCCGACCTGGATCATTCTGATCGCCTGGCTCATCTATGCCTGGATGGTCGTTTCCGGCCGCGTGTCCAACGACATTGCCCAGCCCGCCGTGGCCGGCGGCCTGGTGCTTATCGTCATGCTCCTGGGCTTTACGGCGGTGCAGCACGCCTTCTCGGAAGGCCAGGTGACTATCGGCACCCTGAGCGAGGTGGAGCGGCGCGCGCTGGCTTTGACCGGCTCGGGTGATTTCGTCTTCGACTGGAACATCGAGCGCGACCGCGTCACCGTCAGCGATGAATTGGCCACGCGCCTCGGCGAAAGCCGCGGCGCCCTGCGCGGCGCCATCAAGCGCTGGCTGGATCGGGTTCATCCCGATGACCGCGACCGGTTCCGCACGGCCTTTGACACCTTGGTCGAACTGCGCCGCGGCAAGGTCTCTGCCGATCTGCGCGTCGCCAGCCACGATGGCAGCTACCGCACCTTCCGGATGCGGGTGAAACCGGTGCTGGGTGGCGATGGCCAGGTCAATCGCATCGTCGGCACGCTTCAGGACGTCACCGAAGATCGCGCCTCGCGCGAGCGCCTCTTGCATGACGCCGTGCATGACAGCCTGACGGGCCTGCCCAATCGCCAATTGTTCCTCGACCGGCTGGAACGGGCCCTGGTGCGGGCGCGCACGCCCGGCGGGTCGAAACCGGCCGTCTTCCTCATCGATATCGACCGCTTTGTCGAGCTTGAAGAGCGCATCGGCCACTCGGCCTCAGACTCGGTTCTGCTGGCCATCGCCCGCCGCATCTCCCGCATCATGCGCCCACTCGATACGGTGGCGCGTGTCGGCAGCGACCAGTTCGCGGTCATCCTGTCCTCAGAACAGGCAGCGGCCAAGATTGCCGAAACCGCCGAGCAGATCCGCAAGACGCTCAAGGCCCCCTTCAACTTTGGCGACCGCGACCTGGTGCTGTCGGCGTCCATCGGCGTCACCATCTATGACAGCAACCCGGCCGAGGCTGCCGACGTGCTGCGCGATGCCGAACTGGCCATGTATTACGCCAAGCGGCTGGGTGGCGACCGGATCGAGGCCTATCGCGCCTCGGCGCGCTCGATAGCCGCCTATAATCGCGCCAGCGAAGAAGATCTCGAGCGCGGCCTGAAGCAGGGCGAATTGCATGTGCAGTTCCAGCCGGTGATGGATATGACCGGCGGGCGCATTGTCGGCGCAGAAGCGCTGATGCGCTGGACCCATCCGACCCGTGGCGTGGTCACCCCGGACGAATTCGTGCCCCTGGCCGAGCGGTCCGGGCAGATCGAGAAGCTGGGGCGGCTGGCCTTCGAGCAATCCGCCGCCCAGGTGCGCGACTGGATGGCCACGATCGGCCTGCCCGAGGAATTCTTCATTTCGGTCAACCTGTCGCCCACGCAACTCGCGACCGAGGCCTTCCTTGGTGATATTCGCAACCTGCTTTCGCAGGATCGGGAACTGGCGAGCCGCATCAAGCTGGAAATCACCGAAAGCCAGGTGATGACCAATCCCGAGCACTCCGCCTATATGCTGCAGACCCTGCGCGACATGGGGCTGGGGTTGGCGCTGGACGATTTCGGCACCGGCCATTCCTCCTTGAGCTACCTGCACCGCTTCCCATTCGACACCATCAAGATTCCGGCGCCCTTTGTGCGCCTGGGTGCCGACAGCGGCATTTCCCACACCCAGTCGCCCATCATCCGATCGGTCATGGCCCTGGCTTCTGATCTCGATCTCATGGTGATCGCCGAAGGCGTCGAAACCCAGGACGAGGCGGATCGCCTCAAGTCGCTCGAATGCCGCTATGCGCAGGGGTTCATCTTCGGCGCGGCCATTACCGGCGCCGAACTGGGGCGCAAGCTCGCCGCACAGATGGGCAAGTAACCTCTGGGGTTTTCGGAGACCCGATCAACCGGCCCCCTCACCCACCGGCGAGGGCGCAAGAAAGGCCTTATCCGTGCCCGGCGTCGAGGCTCAGGGACGCGCGGGTGATATTCATGCTGGATAGCGCCTGCTGATAACGCTCCTCGACCGGCACGTCGAAGACCAGGCCCGGGTCGAAGGGCGCCGTGAGCCAGCCATTGGCGCCGATCTCGTCCTCCAACTGCCCTGCGCTCCAGCCGCAGCATCCCAACGCGAACAGCGCCCGTCGTGGTGCGGGCCCGAAGGCCATGGCCTTGAGGATATCCAGGGTCGCCGTCAGACCGAGCTCGTCGTGCACCTTGTAGGTATTGCTGCTGTGATAGTCGGCGCTGTGCAACACGAAGCCGCGCCCTTTTTCCACCGGTCCGCCGCGCATGACCGAGCGCTCCCGGATCGTGTCCGGCAGGCGGATGACCGCATCGGGGTCGCCCAGGTCGAGCTCGTCCAGAATGTCGGCAAAGCGGAGATTGGCGATCTCCTGATTGACGACCAGGCCCATTGACCCATCGGCCCCGTGCCCCACCACCAGGATCACGCTTTGTGCAAAGCGGTCATCCTCCATGTCGGGCATGGCGACGAGAAATTGTCCTTCGAGGCTGTTCATGGGCTCATTCTAGGGGGCAGCCACCCCCCTGCCAAGCTTGGCCGGTTCAAATGAGACATGCGCGAACATCACGAAGCCCTGAACGCCCGCTATCTGTTCGTTGAGGATTTGGTGGGCTAATGCCCTACCATGCGCCCTTTCGTTCTCGCCCTGTCCGCCCTGTTGCCTCTGTTGACGCCCGCAATGGGCGGCGAGACGCCCTGGCAGGAATTGGCTCCCGATGTTCATCTGCGCCTGATCAGTTCCGGCACCGTGGCCGACGGCAAGACCATGGTCGCGCTCGAACTCGATATGCCCGAGTCCATCAAGACCTATTGGCGTGTGCCCGGAGAGGCGGGTCTGCCCACCGAGCTTGATTTGTCCGCGTCCTCCGGCGCTGGGGACTACACCCAGCTCTGGCCATATCCGGAACGATACCTGGCCAATGGCTATCTCGACTACGTCTATCGCGGCCACACCATTCTGCCGGTCGAAGTCGCGGTCACCGATCCCGCGGGCACCCTTACAGTCGGCGCCGTGCTGGGCGTCTGCTCCGATGTCTGCGTCCCCGCACAGGCCAGTTTTTCGCTCGCCCTGAGCGACGCCGCCCCCGATCGCGCCAACGGCTTGCGCATTCGCCAGGCGCTTGCGGAAGTGCCGCTGGCATGGTCCGGATCGCAACAACCGGTTGGCGCCGTCGAGGCGGGTGATGGCGCTATCCTGGTCGCCGTTGACCCGGCCCTGATGGACCCCGAAAGCCTCATTGCGGCGACGGCGGATGGTCAGCCAGTGTTCGGGGCGCCGCAAAAAAGCCCTCAACCCGACCTAGTCGTGCTTCCCATACTGGGTAAAACCGACGATATTGCCCTGGACGGACTGAATGTGGAGCTCACATTCCTGACTGAAAGCGGCGCCTACGCGGTCAATCGCGTCGTGGGAGAGACATCTGGGGGCGCCGGAGCGCAAGGCAGCGAATAGGCAAAGCGGGCTTGTCCGCAACGCCGTTTCCGCCTAACGCAGAACGTGAAAAGTGACGGCGGCGATCAACGTTGCCAAAGTATGGGGCAATTCTCAGTTATGATCGAACGCGGCAACACGATCCCCGCAATTGGGGTCAAGTTGGTGACTTCTGCCGGTAACGCCGACGCCAATAGCGCAGAAGTGCTGAATTCGGGTGTAACAGTCCTGTTCACCGTCCCCGGTGCCTTTACCCCGACCTGTCACGTCAATCATCTGCCCGGCTTTGTGGCAAACGCAACCAAGCTGCGGACCGCTGGCGTCACGCGCATCGTCTGTGCATCGGTCAATGACCAGCATGTGGTCAGGGCCTGGGCCGAGGCCTCTGGCGCGCTCGACAGCGTCGACTTTATCGCCGACGGCAATGGTGAACTGGCCAGGGCCCTCGGGCTCGACAAGGATTTTTCCGGCGCCGGAATGGGCAGCCGTTTTGCCCGTTCCGCCATGATCATTCGCGACGGTGTCGTCGACGCCGTCTTTGTCGAAGATGCACCGGGCGTCGGGGCCAGTGGCGCGCCGGCAATTCTGATGGCTCTGGAGGCGTCGGCGTGACGCGCGGGGAGAACGAGGCAATGAACATGAACCCCAGGTCTGCACTGCGCATCGCGACCCTATCCGGCCTTGCCATGCTTTTGGCTGGCTGCTCCATGGGCGGGCTGATGGGCGGCGGAACCCAGTCGCAGAACACGGCCCTGCAGAACGCCCAAATGACCCCGGCTGCGGTCGCCCAGGCGCAGACGAACGCCTTGCCGGTCATCGCCACCGAATGCCCGCCGATCAAGGTGCGGACGGGCGGGGAAGCCATGTACTTCTATGGCGGTGGGCGTGTCGGGGATGCGCAGTCGCTGCAATATCAGGGCGTCATCGACGAAGTGACCCGCAATTGTGTGGTGTCCAACGGACAGATCACCGTCAATATGGGCGTAGCCGGTCGCGTGCTGCTGGGCCCGGCGGGCAAGCAGTCCTCCGTCAACGCGCCTGTCCGTTTTGCCGTCGAGCGTGATGGGCAGGCGATTTTCTCCGAAAAGTACACCCTTCCCGTGGCCATCGCGGCCCCGGCGCAGAGCGCCGAATTTGTAAAGGTCGTCGAAAACGTCTCCATCCCCTATCTCGGTGGCGAGACGATCACGATCTGGGTCGGTTTCGATACCAGAGGCTGAGAGCTGTCCCGATAGGGCAAATCCTTCCGGTGGAGGGATTTGAGGCGAGCAGGCCATGAGCGCTATGCGCGAATGGCGGGATAGTTCTGGTCCCAGAAATTGAAAAGGCCCGGATAGCTCCGGGCCTTTTTTGTTACTCGGCTGCCTGGGGCAGGTCCCCTGGCCGTTCCCATTTGAGGATGGGCTGGCGCGCAGCGCGGGTTTCATCGAGACGGCGGCGCGGCGCCTTCATCGGCGCGGCGCTGAACCGCTCGCCATTGCCCGCCTTGGCGTCATTGGCGAGTTCGGCCATGACGTCACAGAACCGGTCCAGCGTCTGCTTGCTCTCGCTTTCGGTGGGCTCGATGAGCATGGCGCCATGCACGACCAGCGGGAAATACATGGTCATGGGGTGGAAACCCTCATCGATCATTGCCTTGGCAAAGTCGAGCGTGGTGACCCCCGTGCCCTTGAGGAAGCTGTCGTCGAACAGCGCCTCGTGCATCGTCGGATAGTCGGGGAAGGGCACCGAGAACAGGTGTTGCAGCCGTGCCTTGACATAGTTGGCATTGAGCACGGCGTCTTCCGCCGCCTGGGCGAGACCATCGGCGCCGTGGCTCAGCATATAGGTCAGGGCGCGCACATACATGCCCATCTGGCCATGGAAAGCGGTGACGCGGCCCAGTGCCTGGCCTTCGATATGCTCGACCATGTCGAGCCCACCTTCGCCCTTGCGGACGAAGGGCACCGGTGCAAACGGCGCCAGCGCTTCCGACAGCACCACCGGACCCGCGCCCGGCCCGCCGCCGCCATGGGGCGTCGAAAAAGTCTTGTGCAGGTTGATATGCATGGCGTCGATGCCCAGGTCACCCGGCCGCACCACGCCCATGATGGCGTTGAAATTGGCGCCATCGCAGTAGAAGAACGCTCCCGCCTCATGCACGGCCTGCGCAATCTCGATGACCTGCGGCTCGAAAAGCCCGCAGGTATTGGGATTGGTCAGCATGATCGCCGCCACATCGGGTGAGAGCGCCGCCTTGACCGCCGCCACGTCCACGGTGCCATCGTCGCGGGCCGGCACGGCCCGGACAGTGTAGCCGAGGAAAGCCGCCGTCGCCGGATTGGTGCCATGTGCGCTCTCGGGCACCAGCACGACCGAGCGATGCGCTTCGCCCTTGGCTTCCTGCGCCGCCTTGATCGCCATCATGCCCAGCAGTTCGCCATGCGCACCGGCCTTGGGCGAGAGCGCCACGGCTGCCGTATTGGTGAGGGTCATCAGCCAATGGCTGAGCTGGTTCATCAACTCCAGCGCGCCTTGCACGGTGGAGACCGGCTGCAGCGGATGAATGTCGCTGAAGCCGGGCAGGCGGGCCATTTTCTCGTTGAGGCGCGGATTGTGCTTCATCGTGCACGAACCGAGCGGATACATGCCCGAATCGATCGAATGATTGAGCCGGGAAAGCCGCACATAGTGCCGCATCGCCTCCGGCTCGGTCAGCCCGGCCAGGTCGAGCGCGCTCTTGCGGGCAAAGCCACCAAGGCGGCCACTGCCGATATCGACGTCCGGCAGGTCGACGCCGGAATGTTCGGTATCGCCGATCTCGAACAGCAGCGGTTCGTCCGGCAGCAGCGCCGACCCCGATGCTGCAGTGCCGACAGTGCCCACGCCTGTGGGGCGGCCTTGCGTGTTCATGCTCATGCCAGTTCCTCCGTCAGCGCGGCGACAAGGGCGGAAATATCGGCCTCGGTCGTCAGTTCGGTAGCCGCGAGAATGATCAGGTGGTCGACATCCGGATCACCCGGCAGCAACCGGCTGGCCGGCACCCCGGCCAGAATGCCGCGCCGCGCCAGCTGTTCGACCAGGGCTGCGGCCGGCTGGGATACGCGGATGGTCATTTCATTGAAGAAGGTCTGGTTGAGCACCTCGACCCCGGGCACAGCGGCGAGCGCGTCGGCCAGCAGGATCGCATTGGCATGGTTGAGCCGGGCCAGGCGCACAAATCCGGCTTCCCCGAGCAGCGCCATGTGAATGGAGAAGGCCAGCGCGCAGAGACCAGAATTGGTGCAGATATTGCTCGTCGCCTTCTCGCGGCGGATATGCTGCTCGCGGGTCGAAAGCGTCAGCACAAAGCCCCGATTGCCATCTGCATCCACCGTTTCGCCGCAGAGCCGGCCCGGCATCTGCCGGATGAATTCCTTTTTGCAGGCCATCAGCCCCAGATAGGGACCACCGAAATTCAGCGCATTGCCGATCGACTGGCCCTCGGCCACGACGATGTCGGCGCCCAAGGCGCCCGGCGCTTCCAGCAGGCCCAGCGAAACGACCTCGGTGATCACGACGATCAGCAAGGCGCCCTGGGCGTGTGCAGCATCGGCCGCCGTCCTGAGATCGCGCAGGTGCCCGTAAAAATCCGGCGTCTGGATGACGATGGCGGCGGTGTTGCCGTCGATCTGTTCCAGGATGTCGCCCTGGCCCGTAGGCGACGGCGACAGGCACACCAGATCCGCATCGTCCTTGAGATAGGCTTTGACCACATCGCGGTAATGCGGGTGCAGGCCGCCCGACAGCACGATCTTGCTCTTGCGGGTAATCCGGCGCGCCATCAGCACGGCTTCGGCCGTGCCGGTGGAGCCGTCATAAAGGCTGGCATTGGCCACATCCATGCCAGTGATCTTGGCCACCTGGGTCTGGAATTCGAAGAGCATCTGCAACGTGCCCTGCGAAATCTCCGGCTGGTAGGGCGTATAGGCCGTCAGCCATTCCGACCGCTGGATCAGGTGATCGACCGTCGCAGGGACATGGTGCCGATAGGCGCCCGCACCCACGAAGAAGGGCCCGTCGCCGGCAGCATGGTTCTTCTTGGCGAGGGCCCGCATATGCGCCTCCACCAGAAATTCCGGGCTGTGAGCGGGCAGGTCCAGCGTGAAAGACTTGAGCGCGGATTGCGGCACGGCACTGAACAGCGCCTCGACATCGGCAGCACCGATGACACCGAGCATATCGGCGCGCTCATGGTCTGAATGGGGAAGATAGCGCATGGGTCTCTCAAACTTCCAGTTTGCGGCCAGAACCTCCGCCCTTGATCCCTCCCCACAAAAAGGGGAGGGAGACGACTGCCGGGTTGGGTTCTGAATGCACAGCGTGCACGGAACAGGCTTCCCTCCCCCCTGTGGGGAGGGAGTGCGGGTGGGGGCTACTTCGTCAAATCGGCATAGCCGGCATCATCGAGCAGGGCGTCGATCTCTGCCGCGTCCGCGATCTTCAGCTTGAAGATCCAGCCGCCATCCTCGGGGTCGGTGTTGAGCTTGCCCGGTTCGGCCGAGAGCGCGTCGTTGACGGCGATGACTTCGCCGGAAACCGGTGCATAGATTTCCGAGGCGGCCTTGACCGACTCGACCACCGCAGCCTCATCGCCTTTCTTCAGCACCTTGCCGATGGCGGGCAGTTCGACAAAGACGATGTCGCCCAACTGCTCCTGGGCGTAATTGGTGATACCGACAGTGCCGGTTTCGCCATCGACGCGGATATATTCGTGGTCGGGGGTGAACTTGGTCGTCATGGTTGGGGCCTCAGGCTGACTTGCGGAAATAGCGGTGGGGAACGAATGGAGCGGTGACGGTCTCGGCGGCCTGCGCGCGGCCGCGCACGGAAACCTGCAGTTTCGTGCCGGGAACGGCCAGGGCGGGGGGCACGAAGCCCAGTGCAATGGCCTTGCCGAGCGAAGGGGCAAAGCCGCCGCTGGTCACGACGCCCACAATATTGCCGTCAGTATCGAGAATGTCCGCTCCTTCGCGGGCGGGCGCGCCGTCAACGATCAGGGCCACCCGCTTGCGGGTAAGCTGCCCGTCGCGCTCGGCCAGGATGCGTTCTGCACCCGGAAAATCGGCAGCCTCGCGGCGGCGTTTGGAGACGGCGAAGCCCAGGTCGGCCTCGATCGGCGAGACCGTGTCGTTGAGGTCATGACCGTAAAGCGGCAACCCGGCCTCGAGGCGCAGGCTGTCGCGGGCGCCGAGGCCCACGGGTTTGACCCGGGTGTCGGTCAGGAGGGCGTCCCATAGGGCCAGGGCGTCATGCTTGTGGACAAGGATTTCGAACCCGTCTTCACCGGTATAGCCGGAGCGTGCCACAAAAACCGTGTCCTGGCCCCAGCTGAACGCGCCGTAATTCATGAAGCCGAGGTCGGCGGCCTTCGGAATTTCATTGGCGATCACGTTGACGGCTTCCGGTCCCTGCAAGGCCAGGAGGGCATGGTCGCCATCGGCGCGGATCAGCCTCGCCTTGTCGCCTGCGGCAGCTTCGATCAGCGCAAAGTCATTGTCCTTGGTGCCGGCGTTGACGACGATATAGAGCCCACCGGGCGTGTTCGGGGAACGGGCAACCATCAGGTCATCGATGATGCCGCCCTGAGCGTTGAGCAGCAGCGTATAGCGGACCTGGCCGGGCTTGAGGCCGGCAATGTCCCCGCAGATCAGCGGCTCGATAATGGCCGCGATTGCCGCGTGATCGGCATCGGCAACGCCCGTGGGATTATTGAGCACGAGAAAGCTCGGGCCCATATGGCTGACGTCAAACAGGCCCGCCTGTTCGCGGGTCCATTTGTGCTCGGTCATGATGCCCGTCGGATACTGCACCGGTAGTGCATATCCGCCGAACGGCACGATCCGGCCACCGGCGGCCTGGTGACGTTCGAAAAGCGGTGTCTGCTTGAGGTCTGCGATCTGCGCTTCGGCCATGGACTCTCTCTGATACAAAGGCGACACGACAAGGCTCCGCCTGTGGCGGATATGCGTGCCCCCTCTGTCCTTGCCCTGAGAGATTTCCCGGCTGAGCGCCGGTTGCTCCTTCGGAGAGGCCGAAAGGCCTGCTTTCCAGAGTTCCTGACCTGACTGCGGTCCTTTGGCCTGAGAGTTTCCGGGGCGGTTGCTCCTTCGGCGCTGGTGCAAGGACCAGTCTCTCCCGCAGTCGGGCGCACCATGGGGGAGAATCTGTGAGGCGTCAATTGCGGTTTCTTCCTTCTCCCCTTGTGGGAGAAGGTGGATCGCGCGCAGCGCGAGACGGATGAGGGGGCTAATGTCCAGACGTCGCTCTGTGCACGCGGAGAGAACACCCTCACCCTGCAATTCTCCCACAAGGGAGGGAGGAAAGGCGCCGGCAACGAAAAAGGCGGGCATCGCTGCCCGCCTTGATTGTGTGAGACCAGATCGCCGCTTAGTTCAGCTTGCTGCCGACATCGGCGATGGCGGCGTCGATGACCTTGCCACCTTGCTTGTTCATCTCGTCAGCCAGCACCACGCGAGCCGCCTCGATGGCGACATCGGCAGAGCGGGCGCGGACTTCGGCAATCGCCTGGGCCTCGGCCTGGGCGATCTTGTCCTCGACGGCCTTGGTGCGGCGGGTCACGAGTTCTGCAAGCGATGCCTGGGCTTCGGCGGTGAGGCGGGTGGCCTCTTCCTTGGCGGCGGCAACGATGCCCTCGGCTTCCTGCTCGGCGGCGACGCGCTTCTGCTCATACTCGGTGAGCAGGGCGGCCGCTTCCTCGCGCAGGCGCTTGGCATCGGCAATGTCGGTTTCGATCTGCTTGATCTTGTCGTCGAGCATCTTGCCGATGATCCGGGGGACCCCGAAATACACCATCAGGCCGAGAAAGATGACCAGGCCAACCGTGGCAAAGAAGCTGTTATCCAACCATTCTGGCATGGCGCTTACCCCTTGACCTTGGCAACGGCAGCGCGAACGCTGTCTGCGGAAACGTCACCGACGAGCTGGCCGACAACGGCGCGTGCCGTTTCGCCGGCGATCTCGTCGACATGGGTCAGGGCCTCGGCCTTGGTCTGGGCAATGCGGCCTTCGGCTTCGCTCACCTTGGCGGCGAGGTCACCCTCTACGGCGGCGCGCTTGCTGGCCAGGTCCGCCTGGATGGCGTCGCGGGTTTCGCTGGCAATGCCCTGGGCCTTGGCCTTGGCTTCCGCCAGGGCCTTTTCATAGGCGGCGATGGCCGCATCGGTCTTCTGGCGGTCCGCATCGGCCGCGGCAAGATCGGCGTCGATCAGAGCCTTGCGGTTTTCAACGATGCCGCCGAGGCGGGGCAGGGCCACCTTGCTCAGCAGCAGATAGAGCACGCCAAAGGTAATGGCGAGCCACAGCAGCTGGCTGGGGAAGGTTGCGGGGTCGAAGGGCGGGAAAACGTCCGAACCATGGTCACCGCCATGCGCTTCGGTCGTCGCATGTGTATCGGCCGTCGGATCGCCATGGGCGTCGTCGGTCGCGTGCGCAGCGTCGGTGGTGCCAGCGGCTTCGGTGCCGTGATCCTCCGCCGGAATTTCCGCTTCTTGAGCGTAGGCTTGCGTTACCATCTGGTCGAGGTCCCGTTAAATCCGGTCACCCGGCCGAAAGGCCGGAACAGGGAGGCAGCCGGACGGAATGGCCCGGCCGCTTCAATCTTGGCGTTGTCGCGAATTAGGCGACGAACAGCAGGATCAGGGCAACCAGGAACGAGAAGATGCCCAGAGCTTCGGTCACGGCGAAGCCGAAGATCAGGTTACCGAACTGGCTCGGAGCAGCCGACGGGTTGCGCAGGGCACCCGACAGGAAGTTGCCGAAGATGTTGGCCACGCCCAGGGCAGCACCGGCCATACCGAAGGTGGCAATACCGGCACCGATGAACTTTGCGGCTTCAGCTTCCATTTTAATGTCCTTTCAAGCGACTTTTGGGGTCCGGCGGGTCATCCACCGGAAATGGGGGTTAGTGGGACGGGTGGATCGCGTCGTTGAGATACATGCAGGTCAGGACCGCGAAGACATAGGCCTGGACTGCACCGACGAGAAACTCGAGGCCGGTCAGCGCGATGGCCATCAGGACCGGCAGGATGGCTGCAAACCAGCCAAAGGCACCGAGACCCGCGATCATCATCACGGCGAAGCCGGTGAACACCTTGAGGGTAATGTGGCCGGCAAGGATGTTGCCGAACAGACGAACCGACAGCGAGATCGGACGCGACAGGAAGGAAATGACTTCGATCGGCGTCACGATGGGCAGGATATAGCCCGGCACGCCTGCCGGCACGAACAGCTTGAGGAACTTCGGGCCGTTCTTGATGAAGCCGTAGAGGATGACGGTCAGGAAGACCAGCATCGACAGCGCGAAGGTGACGATGATGTGGCTGGTGACGGTGAAGAAATACGGCACCATGCCGAACATGTTGGCCACGAAAATGAAGGTGAAGAGGCTGAACACCAGCGGCATGAACTTCATGCCTTCCTTGCCGGCCGAACTTCGCACCATTCCGGCTACGAACTCGTAGAGCAGCTCGGCCACCAGCTGCAGACGGTTGGGAACCAGGCGCTTGCCGGCAGTGGCCCACAGCAGGAAGGCCACGATCACCGCCACGGTCAGGACCATGAACAGCGACGAATTGGTAAAGGCAAAGGTGGTGCCCGAACCTTCGGTGCCATCTCCACCAATGGTGAAGAGCTTGGCAATGTCATAGATGACAAACTGGTGGATCGGGTCAGTACCGGCCATGGAGCCCTCTAAGTGTCATCACTATTCGTCCCGCTCTTCGTCTTCCGCGTCGGGTCCGAGATCGGACCCCGGCGGGGCAGGCGATGCGGCATTCATTTCCGCCACCACTCGGATGACGTTTAGGATTCCAGCGGCAAAGCCCATCATCAGAAGGATGAGCAAGCCCCAGGGGCTGGTTCCCAGGCCAAGGTCGATCAGGTAGCCAATACCGGCTCCCACCATGACCGCGGCGACGAATTCAGTACCGATGCGCAAGCCGCGCGCCAGACCACTCATCTCCGGGGAAGCATCGCGCGAGGCTCTGTTGTCCTCCCGTTCCCGCTCCCGCTTGGCGGAGGCGATGCGCGATGCGAGATCGTGCGTCACCCCTTGAGCGCTGCCTGGCTTGCCTTGGTCGTCCGGCGGTTTGGTCATCCGCAGCTCCCCTTGGCCGGCCAGTTTCCCGGTTCTCCGGGCGCCCTTATCAAGTCGCGCGCAACATAGTGGTGGCCCCTATTGGTGTCAAGGCGGCTGGCTTTGAGGTAAGCTTATGTTTTTTAAGACATATTTGGTTTGCAAAAGGGGTGCGGCATGCTGTCCACACCCAGTTCGTGGCGGAGTCGTGGCAACCGGGAGGGATTCTGGGCGCGCTTGGCGCCCTGCGGCATTGCTCCAGTTGTCCTCAGGCCCTGAATAGGGCATGGCAGAACGCTGTGGATGAAATGAACGAGGCTCCAAATGAATCTGCCCGATGTCGAACGCCTGGTCTCCGAGCTGCTGGCCAGGGGAGACATGACCTCAGATACCATTGAGGATCTCGAACGCATCCAGGCTGAGGCCCGCGCCGGCCAGTCCTATCCCGATGATCTCGATTATCTGCGGGCCCTGCATGCCCGCGTCACGACCGGCACCAGCGAGGTAGCGCCCGTGTCCGCCGAAGCACAGGGCGGGACCATCGTGGAAAACCTGCAGCGCGAAATTGCCGATCTCCGCGCCGAGCTCGACGCAGCCCACCGCACCGTCGCCGACCTGCGCGAACAGCTGGCAGTTTCGACCGAGCAATAGGCTACGCAGTAGTCTAACTCGCTTCGCGGTAACTTTCGGCCGTCGTCAGGTCCACCGACACCAGTTGGCTGACGCCGCGCTCGGCCATGGTTACGCCGAACAGGCGGTCCATGCGGCTCATGGTGATCGGATTGTGCGTGATCACCATGAAACGGGTCTGTGTGCGCTGGCGCATGGAATCGAGCAGGTTGCAGAAGCGCTCGACATTGGCGTCGTCCAGCGGCGCATCGACCTCGTCGAGCACGCAGATCGGCGCCGGATTGGTCAGGAACACTGCAAAGATCAGGCTCATGGCGGTGAGCGCCTGCTCGCCGCCCGACAGGAGGGTCATTGTCTGCGGCTTCTTGCCCGGCGGGCGGGCGATGATCTCGAGACCCGCCTCGAGCGGATCATCGCTTTCCACAAAGCTCAGCTCGGCCGTGCCACCGCCAAAGAGCGTGGTGAAGAGCTCCTGGAAATGGGCGTTGACCTTGCCGAAAGCCTCGTTGAGCCGGGCCCGGCCTTCCCGGTTCAGGGCTGAAATGCCGCCGCGCAGCTTGGCAATGGCTTCGATAATGTCGTCGCGGTCACGGACCATGGTGTCCAGTTTTTCCTGGACCTCCTCGGCTTCCTTTTCGGCCGACAGGTTGACGCCGCCCAACCGTTCGCGTTCCGACTTGAGGCGCTCGAGCCTTTGTTCAGTTGGGTGCTCGGCCGGCAGGGCCTCCTCCGGACGGATGCCCGACACTTCCAATGTCTTGCTGGCCGGAATACCCAGCGTTTCCTCGGTCTGGCGCTCGATCTGCTGCCGCTGGGCCATGCTGCCCCGAAGGCGCTCCTCGATCCGGGTCAGCTCGATGCGTACGGCGTTTTGAGCATCATGGGCGGTCTTGTGTGCCTTGTCCGCCTCGCGCCAGGCCGTCTGGGCGGCATTGAAACGGTCACCGGCGATCTGGTGCTCTGAGCGTGCCGTCTCGATCTGGTCATCCAGTTGCGCCCTTTTGCTGGAAAACCCGTCGGGTGCTTCCGCCAAGGCGGTCAGTTGGGCCGCCACATCGGCGCTGCGCTGATCCAGCGTCGCCAGTTGCGCCTGGGCCCCATCGTGGCGCCTTTGCCAGGCCGCCCCGTCCCGCGCCAGTTGGTCGAGCCTGCCGGCGCGGATTCGTGCCGCCGATTCGACAGTGCCGAGAGCCAGCCGGGCCTGGTCGGCCTGGTCCCGCAGGGCAGCCAGTTGGCGCTGTCCGGCCTCGACTTCCGCGGCGATAGCGCTTTCATCGCTGGCGTCATGCATGGCCGCTTCTGCCTCAACCTGCATGGTTTCGGCCTCGCTCAAGCTAGCGGCAAGGCGTGTGCGTGCTTCCTCGAGCGCCGTCCGGCGGGTGGCGAGATCACCGATGGCCCGCTGGGCCCGGTCGACCTCTGTCTGCGCCGAACCGATGGCGTGTTGAGCAACGCGCCAGGCTTCCCGGCTTGCTTTCTCGGCCTGCCGGGCTTCGGTCACGGCACTGGCCAGAGCCTCGACATCGCGTTTCCAGCCGTTGCGCTCGCCCTTGGCGCGCGTCACTTCCTCGTCCAGTTCGGCCAGGCGGTTGCGCTGAGCCAGGCGCTGTGCGGCGGCGCTGGGCGCGTCGGCAGCGGCCACGAAACCATCCCAGCGCCACAGGGCGCCCTCCAGCGTCACCAGGCGCTGGCCCGGTTTCAGCGCTCGCATCAGCGCGGGCCCGTCGATGGCGTCCACGAGCCCGATCTGATCCAGCCGGCGTTTGAGCAGCGGTGTGCCCGAGACATGGCGCGACAGCGGTTCTGCGCCCTGCGGCAGCGCCGGGTCGTCATAGCCGTCTATCGCCACCGACCAGTGGATCGGCGCCCCAAGGTCCGAGGAGGCCTCCAGGTCATCGCCCAGCGCTGCGCCGAGCGCCGTCTCATAGCCGGGTGCCACGGCCAGTTCGTCGACCACCGCCGGCCAGAGCCCGCCATCGCCTGAATTGAGCATTCGCGCCAGGGTCGAGGCTTCTGCCTCAAGGCGCGTTACCAAGGCGTCGAGCTCGGCAAGCCTGGGGCGTGCCGTGTCGAGCCTAGCTTGAGCGGCACTCGCCGCCTCCTCGGCCGACAGGGCCTGTTGTTCGGCAGTTGCAGCGCTTGCCTGTGCCGATTCCAGCGCCGCCCGGCGCGCCGACAGGGTTTCGTCGGCGTCCAGTACCGAAATCACCTTGGCCAGGTCCGTTTCCACCTCGGCCACCTGCTGCGCCAGCCGGCCATGGCGGGTCCTGGCCTCTGCAAGGTTGCGCTCCGCCTGCGTCCGGCGCGCCCGCAATTGCGCGAGGGTATCGGCGGCGCTCCGGTTCGCCTGTTCGGCTTCTGCAACCGCCGACCGCGCCAGCTCGGCCCGGCCCTTTGCGGCTTCGAAATCGGATTGGGCGGCGTCCTGTTCCGCCGTCAGGCGCTGCTGTTCCTCAGCATAGCCGGCCAGTGTCGCCTGGCTTTCGCTGACCAGGTCACGCTCGCGCTGGCCGTCGGCCGCGATCTGACGCAAGCGGTCTTCGAGTTCGACCCGGCGCTGGCCGATCCGGCGCGCCTCTTCGGCCAGCTGTTCGGCCAGAATGGTATAGCGCTGCAGAACCGCACCAGTCACCGCCTCGCGCTCGCGCAACGGCGCAAGCGCCGCCTCGGCCGCCTCGGCCGCCTTCTGTGCGGCAAGCTCGGCATGATTGGCATCGGCCAATTGGCGGATCAAAACCGCTTGGGCGGCCTCGGTTTCCTTTTCGGCGACCCGGCTCGCAACCCAGCGGATATGAAACAGGGTCGCCTCTGCCCGGCGAATGTCACCGGAAAGCCCGCGATAGCGATTGGCCAGCCGGGCCTGTCGCTTCAGCGTTTCAAGCTGGCTCTCGACCTGGGCGATGATGTCGTCGACGCGCTCGAGATTGCTCTCGGCAGCGCGCAGCCGCAATTCCGCTTCGTGGCGCCGGGAATGAAGGCCCGAAATACCAGCTGCTTCTTCCAGAAGCGCGCGTCGCGCCGTCGGCTTGGCCGCGATCAGTTCGCCGATCTGGCCCTGGCGGACCATGGCCGGCGAATGGGCGCCGGTCGAAGCGTCGGCAAACAGCAGTTGCACGTCGCGCGCACGCACTTCCTTGCCATTGACGCGATAGACCGAACCCGCCTCGCGCTCGATGCGGCGGGTCACCTCAAGCACATCGGCCGTGTTGAGCACAGCGGGTGCCGATCGATCGGAATTGTCGAGGATGAGCGTGACTTCGGCCGTGTTGCGGGCCGGGCGGTTTCCCGAGCCCGAAAAGATGACGTCATCCATGCCCGAGGCCCGCATGGCCTTGTACGAGCTTTCGCCCATCACCCAGCGCATGGCCTCGACCAGGTTCGACTTGCCGCAACCATTGGGTCCGACAATACCGGTCAGGCCCGGCTCCATGACCAGCACCGTCTCGTCGCTGAAACTCTTGAAGCCGTGGAGGCGGAGGCGGGAGAATTTCATGCCCCATGCCCCAATGATGTATTTTCCCTCTCCCCTTGTGGGAGAGGGTGCCCGAAGGGCGGGCGAGGGGTTCCAGCCGGGAACGCGAACCCCTCATCCGGCGCGAAGCGCGGCCTTCTCCCGCAGTGGGAGAAGGCAGAAGTCGTCTGCTTACTGCGCGGTGGTGGTGTCAGTTGCCGGCGTTTCGGTGGCAGGGGCCATTGCGTCAGCAGCTGGGGCCATGGCGTCTTCTGCCGGTGCGACGTCCGCGCCGGCGGCCGGAGCCACGAAATCGGCAGGCACAAGCGGGTCGATTTCGGCAGCGAGCTGCTCCAAAGTCTTGCCACCCGAAAGCGTCTTGCCATTGACATAGAAGGTCGGTGTTCCCGAGAGCCCGAATTCATCCAGCGCCTGCTCGCGCTGGGCTTCCATCGCGGTGAACAGGTCCTGATTCGTCAAGGCAGCGTTGAAGCTTTCCTCTGTAAAACCGAGCTGCTGGGCAATGGTGTAGAGGGCGTCACGCGGCTTTTCCGAGGCGGCCCAGGTCGTCTGGGTCTTGAAATAGGTCTCGATGACCGAGTGATAGTTCTCGGGGCCGGCGGCCTCGGCCAGCATGAACACGGCCGCGTCGAGCGCATTGCGCACGAAGGGGCGCAGGATGAAGTTCACCTTGCCGGTCTCGATATAGGCGGTCTTGAACTCGGGATAGACCGTGTTGTGGAAGGTCGCGCAGTGCGGGCAGGTGGGCGAAGCATATTCGATCACGGTGACCGGCGCATCGGCATTGCCCTCGGCATGGTCGGCCAGGCCCCCGGCAGGCGCCATCAACTTGGCCACATCGATCATGTCGCCTTCCGCGGCCTGGGTGCCGGAAATGCCGGCCACGCTCAGGGCAGAGGCGGCAGCGGCAAGAATGATTGTATCACGGCGGTTGATCAGCACGGGTATTGGCTCCTGGTATTGATTTTGCGCGACACTACACTTGGGGAAGGTGTCGGCAAGTGGGCATGACTATCACTTGGGGGTGAACAGTCTATCCGTCTTTCCGTTCCGATCTGCCGGAGAGCGCCAGGCCCAATGCCCGCAACGCTTCCCGCAGATCCCTGTCTTCGACCTTTTCGGTCGCTTTGCCGACCTTTGCAATCGTGCTCTGGCTCGGTTGGCTGGGTTTATGACCCCCACCGGCTGAACCGGGGGTGAACGGTTCGGCAGACAATCTGACATCGGCCACCAGCACATAGCCGAAATAGCGGTTCACCGCAGCGGCAATGGCCGGCGCCTCGTGCTGGGCGAACAGCGCCTGACCGGGTGCGCAGCGCAGATAGAGCACGGCGCCTTCGCCGTCCCGGTCGCCGCGCGGCCAGACCAGCTTGTCCGGCTGGGTGGTCTTTTCAAAGGGCGGGGGCGCGATCACCGCCCATTGGTTGATCACATCGCGGCTGGCAAATCCGCGCTTGCGCAGCGCAGGATCGAGCGCACTGCCCAGCGCATCGGCTACGGACAGCGTCTTGTTTCGGCGTTTGGGTTCGGGCAGGTCGTCTTTTGCCATGAAATTTGAGTAGCGCGGGCGCACCGCAGGGCACAAGGCCGATATGGCATCGGCACCCGCATGGCGTGCCCCGAAAAGACGGCTACCTGCGCTTCCGCCTCAACCGCCGCATCCCCCACGCGCGTTGACCTCCCCCACCACACACAAGGTCATTCCCGCGAAAGCGGGAACCTCTGGTTTGATGCACTTGAAACGCCCCTCTCTGGGCCCGAAGCAAGTTTCAGCACCAATCCGGCCGAGGTCATTCCTCTTGCGAGGCGCGCGGACAAACCGCTATCCCTCGGCCATGCCCCTTGCCCATGCGCATCCGATCGATTCAGCCGCCGTTCTGGCCTGGTACGACGCCCACGCCCGCGACCTGCCCTGGCGCGTTTCGCCGTCCGACCGGTGCGCGGGTCTGCGGCCTGATCCCTATCGCGTGTGGCTGAGCGAGATCATGCTGCAGCAGACCACGGTCGCTGCGGTGAAATCCTATTTCGTGCGCTTCACCACGCTCTGGCCGACGGTCGCCGATCTTGCTGCCGCCCCCCTCGACAGCGTTCTGCGCGAATGGGCCGGGCTCGGCTACTATGCCCGGGCCCGCAACTTGCATGCCTGCGCCCAGGTTGTGCATCGCGATCACGGCGGCATTTTTCCCCAAACCGCCGCGGCCTTGCAGGGGCTTCCGGGCGTCGGCGCCTATACCAGCGCGGCCATTGCCGCCATCTGCTTCGATGAGCCGGTCGCCGTGCTCGACGGTAATCTCGACCGGGTCCTGGCGCGCTACTACGCGCTCGATGTGCCGGTGCGCGAGGCCAAGCCGGAGCTGCGGGCTGCCCTTCAGGCCTGTGTGCCCGAGCGGGCCGGCGATTTCGCCCAGGCGATGATGGACCTCGGCGCCACCATTTGTGCGCCGCGCAACGCGTCTTGCCTCGTCTGTCCGCTCCAGCCGGGATGCATCGCCGCGCGCCAGAGCAATCCGCTGGCCTACCCCGTCAAACCTGCCAAGGCCGAAAGACCGGTGCGGCGTGGCCATGCCTATGTGATGCGCGACGGGTCCGGCGACGTCTATTTGCAGAGCCGGCCGGCAAAAGGCCTGCTTGCCGGCATGACCGAGGTGCCCGGCTCGGACTGGGCCGCTGAGCTCGCAAGCCCTCTCTATCCCGTCCAGGCCAAGTGGCGCCATCACGGACAGGTCGTCCACATCTTCACCCATTTCCGGCTGGAACTCGAAGTCTGGTCGGCCGAAGTGGCGTCCGATGACCTCGACGGGGGCTGGTGGTCCCCGCCTGCGGCCCTTAAGGGTGAGGCATTGCCGACGCTGTACAGGAAGGTATTGGCGGAAGCTGGAATTGCTTCAGTTGCATGATATATTTTTTGGGGTTGTCCATAAATATTGGGGGTTTTGATGGCATTGGAAGTTGTTGCTGCGGTCAGCGCGCCAGTTAATCTAGAGCCATTTAACGATCTAAAGCGCCGAGTAGAGATTACGCGAGATGCAAGATTTCAGGCCAATCTTCGACTAGAAAGGCGGAATAAATGGTCATACTTGGTCATATCTGTTCTTTCATTGTTTGTAATTATACTGTCACTTGTTCCAAATATATTTCAGCTTAGTCAACCTGCTTCGCAGGCGTTGTTAGCGCTTACCATAATAAATTCAGTGTTTATTATTATTACTACGTTTTTGGAGGCTTCAGGAAATTTTGTTCACAAAGGTGAGCAGTTGCATAGAAGTGCCAGAAAAATTGCTACCGTCTTCAATAAGTTAATGCTGCTGACAGTCGAAGAAAGGGAGGATAAGGAGAAAATACATGACCTGCAAAAAGAGTATCAGGCGTCCTTGGATGATTGTTCATTCAACCACGAAAATATGGATTATGATCTCATAAAAGCGACGAAGCCAAAGTTGTTCAAAGATAGGATCTATCAGGGTCGATTTTTGTGGGTTGTTAGTTCAATACGAATGTTTGCATACAAGATTGTCGAATATAGTTGGACGATTCCTCATATGCTTGTTGTTTTGCTAACACTCGCTTGTTTGTACTTAATTTTGATAGAAGGTTATCTTGGTGCGTAGCTGCGCTTGTGGCGTAGTGGCGGTTATTGCGTCGCGATGGCATCAGCAAAAAAGGCCGCCGGGGCAAACCGGCGGCCAGTTATTAGAGCCTGATGAGCTGATTGGAGGTCAAGATCAGGCAGAAATCAAATCAAGTTTTTGGCGAATGTCAGACCGAAGGCTATCGATCGGCTCGACACTGCCGGAGCGTTCGTGGTGCCAGAAGGTCCACCCGTTGCATGACTCGGCCCCCTGAACCAGCGCGCCGACCTTGTGGATCGACCCCTGGTGTGGACCCGAGACGAGCGAGCCGTCTGCACGAACCATGGCAAAGTAACGCCGCTGGGTGTCAAAGAGTTGCGCGCCGGGTTCGATCAATCCCTGTTCGAGCAGCGAACCAAAGGGAATCCGGGCTTCCTTGCGCTTTGGCGTGACCGATTGCAGGGCCTCGAATACGCCGGGGCGAATGCTGGCAATGCGTTCGCGCGCGCCTTCGATATAGCTGGCCTCGCGCTCGATGCCGATAAAGTGCCGGCCCAGTTTCCGGGCGACGGCCCCGGTCGTGCCTGTGCCGAAGAACGGGTCGAGCACGACGTCGCCGGGCTTCGTAGTCGCATTGAGAATGCGGAACAGCAGCGCTTCGGGCTTCTGGGTCGGATGCAGCTTGCTGTCATCCTCGCCTTTGAGCCGCTCGGCGCCGGTGCAGATGGGGAACAGCCAGTCGCTGCGCATCTGCGTGTCGTCATTGGCGAGCTTCATCGCCTCATAGTTGAAGGTGACGCGGCTTTTCTGGCTCTTTGCCGCCCAGATCAGCGTTTCATGCGCATTGGTGAAGCGGGTGCCGCGAAAATTCGGCATCGGGTTGGCCTTGCGCCACACCACGTCATTGAGCATCCAGAACCCGAGGTCCTGCAGGGCCGTGCCGACGCGGAAAATATTGTGATAGGAGCCGATGACCCACATGGCGCCATCGGGTTTGAGCAGGCGCTTGGCCGCGCTCATCCAGGCCTTGGTGAAGGCATCGTAGTGGGCAAAGCTGTCGAACTTGTCCCAGTCGTCATCGACCGCATCGACCTTGGATTGGTCGGGGCGGGTGAGACCCTGCTCGAGTTGCAGATTATAGGGAGGATCTGCGAAAATGAGATCGATGGAGCCGGCCGGCAAACTATTCATGTGGTCGATGCAATCGCCCACCAGGATAGTATCGATCGGAAGGCGTGGAGCCCCCCATTCCGCATCGGCCTTGCGGGCCGTACGCGCGGTACTCAACATACACTTAACCCTAACGCAGTACTAACAAGACCGTTATAGAACGTTGAGGTTAATGGAGCGTTCGCAAGGGGTTAGCGGGGCGTTAATCCGCGCTCTAGACCTCGACACGTTCGGTCTGAAACGTTGGAGCCTTTCCCTTCTCCCCTGAGGGGAGAAGGTGGCGCGAAGCGCCGGATGAGGGGTTCACACTCGCGTTCTTGCCGAGGGGCTTTCACCCCTCACCCCATCCCTCTCCCCTGAGGGGCGAGGGGGCGATGAAGGCGATGGTTCAGTTTAAGGGTGAAACGCTCTAGGTCACCGTAGCCCGTTGCAACAGCATGGCCACCGGCGCAAATTCGGCCCGGTGGTGGCGGCAGGGTCCGTGCCGGTCGAGGGCTGCCAGGTGCGCGGCGGTGCCATAGCCCTTGTGGCCCGAAAAGCCGAAGCCTGGCGCATCGCAATCCATGATTGCGCACATGCGATCCCGCGTCACCTTTGCGACGATGGAAGCCGCCGCGATCGACAGGCTCCGCCCGTCCCCACCGACGAGGGCGATACCGGGACAGGGCAGGGCGGGGGGAACGTCTCGTCCGTCGATCAGGGCGCGGTCGGCGGCCTGCGGCAGGGCACGCACCGCCCGAGCCATTGCCGCCAGGGTCGCGCCGCGAATATTTTTGCTGACGATCTCGTCCGGCGGCGCCGTGGCAATGGCGACATCGGCATGGCCCATAATGGCCTCGTACAAGTGGTCGCGACGCTCGGCATTGAGCTTTTTGGAATCATCGAGACCCGATGGAATATGGTTCGGGTCGAGCCGCACCGCGGCGACCACCACAGGTCCCGCCAGCGGCCCGCGACCAGCTTCGTCGACACCCGCCACATAGCGGGCCCCACGCGCCATCAACATGGTTTCATGGCTGAAGTCTGGGCCGTCGGCCTCACCGGCGAAAAGCGCCGGTGCTGGATCGGTGGTTGGCCTGCGTCGGCCCATGTCAGGCCGCTCCGCCCAGAGCGTTCTCGAGCGCGGCGGAGTCGGTCACGAACAGGTGATGGCCGATACGGTTGGTCTCGCCGACAAAATCCCGCAGCGCCTTGCTGGTGGACAAGGCCCCGACAAGATCACCGATGATCGCCAGACGCATCTGGTAATTCTGCAGCTTCTGGAAGAAGTGCCCGGCCTGCCTGGAACTGAGGTCGAAAAACGCCGGTCCGAAGCGCTCCGCCGGCACGGCAATCATGTCGGCCCCGGTGCCATAGGTTTCCCCCAGAATGTCGAGCGCATCCTGTTCGCTGGCCAGTGCCGGGCCAGTTTTGGCAACGAAATAGACGGTGACACCATTGATGGTTTGAACGGTCATCGGCGACTCGGCATTTCAAAATCCTGACCGTGCTGATATAGCACAGGCGCCGGGGGGCAAAGGCGAGAGAGACTTACATGCGCATTGCAGGCCTGCTAGCGGCTTTGCCTCTGCTTGCGGCACCCGTCGCTGCGGAACCCTTCCATCATCCTTATGGCGAATGGCGCGAATACCATCGCGACTGGCTCGCCGCCTGTCCCGATGCCATCAACGAGGACGCCGCCGATTATTACGGCTATTCCTGCTTTGCCAGCACCGGCAGCCAGGAGCTCAACGGCGCCAACTTGCCGGCCTATAAGCTGACTTTGATCCGCAACCGGCTGGACGGCACGCTCGACGTGGCGATAACCGTGTCTCCCGATAAGGGTGAATATGATCCGGCACGCCCGATGGTTCTGCATTTCGGCGGCGAGGCCCCGATCAGCCTGGCGATGAATTCCGATATCGAAACCCGCTTCAACACGGTCAATCAGTTCTTCATTGCCGATCCGGCTCTGCGGGAAAAGGTCATCGAGCGCATGAGCGAACGCGTCGCCGTCACGCTCTCGGTCCCGCTCACGGGTGTCGAACAGCCGGTTTCGACGCGCCTCTCCATGCAGGGCGTTCTGGCATCGCTGGATTTCATGGCGACCTATGCCCGCAAGGTCGCGCAATACTGATCTGCCAAGCGGCGGTTAAGATCAGAACAGGCTCATCTGCGGGCTGTCCACCTTGGGCGGCTCGAACAGGTCGGAGCGCAGCGGCGGCAGTTTCGCGTCCAGTCCGTAGCGATCGCGTGCCTTTTCGAAGCGCTGGCGCAGCAGTGTTGCATAAGGCCCTTCACCGACCATGCGGCTGCCGAAACGCGGGTCGTTGTCGCGTCCGCCCCGTGTGTCGCGCACCAGCGACAGAACATGCCGCACCCGGTCGGGAAAATGGCGCAGCAGCCACTCGCGGAACACGTCGCGCACCTCGCCCGGCAGGCGCAGCAGGATCATCTGCGCGCTGATCGCGCCCTGGGCCTTGCCGGCATCGAGAATGCGCTCGAGTTCCATGTCGTTGATGGCCGGGATCATCGGCGAGGCAAAGATGGCGGTCGGAACGCCCGCTTCGCTGAGCAGCCGGATTGCTTCCAGCCGCCGTGCCGGCGAGGAGGCGCGCGGCTCCATCTTGCGGCTGAGCTTGTGATCCATCGAAGTCACCGACAGGGCCACTTTGACCAGATTGAGTTCAGCCAGTTCCGTGAGCAGGTCCAGATCGCGCACGATCAGCGCCGATTTGGTGGTGATCATCACCGGGTGGCGGGTTTCCAGCATCACCTCGAGAATGCCGCGCGTCAGCTTATGCGTGCGTTCGGCCGGCTGATAGGGATCGGTATTGGTGCCCATGGCAATGGGTTTGGGCCGGTAGGATTTTGCCGAAAGTTCCGCTCGCAAGGCCTCGACTGCATTGGTCTTCACATAGATGTCGCGCTCGAAATCGATCCCGGCGGAGTGCCCGAGATAGGCGTGGCTTGGCCGGGCAAAGCAGTAGGAACAGCCATGCTCGCAACCACGATAGGCGTTGATCGACCGCTCGAAGCCGACATCGGGGCTGTCATTGGTGGTGATGATGGTCTTTGCGCGCTCGACATGTTCGATCGTCTCGAACAGGGGCAGGGTTTCCACGCTCCCCCAGCCGTCGTCGAATCCGCTGCGCTGATGGGTTTCGAACCGGCCGGCGCGGTTCGATTGTGCGCCGCGTCCGCGCGCCCGGTCCGGCTGCACCAGTTCACGCCGCGCCAGATCGGCATCGCGGCTGCGGCTGAGCCGCTCGAGCGCTTCAAATGAGGGGGCCTGGTAAAGGGCCATGTCTGTTCTCCTGCCGGCGCAAGGAAGAATCGCTACTTCCCTAACGCAGGAACAGGCTATCAGGTTGATGAGAACATAACAAGAACATGAAGCGGTGCCGCATCACCGCCCCCATGCATATCGGTCTGCCTGTCATGCATTACAAGACTGGACGGGCAGGGGTGTTGGGAGTAGAGAGCGCCCCTCTGCCCGGTCCACTCAGCCCCACCCATTTTCGCGCGTATCCGCCCCTGGGCGAAACGCGTTGTGCGTCTGGCTGCTGACACAGACCGTCGCAAAAATTTGAAACACCGTGTCGAAGAATGCGCGGACCACCCGTCATGGTGGCGTAGCGACAGGCCCCGGAAGGACATGATGATGACAATGGACGCAACAATGGACGCCGCCCCGGAGGTCACGGAAGGCGAGCCCGACAACGCCGCGCGCAATCGCCTGGTGATCGGCATCCTCCTGGTGTCCACCTTCGTGGTGTTTCTCAATGAAACCATCATGAGCGTGGCCATTCCCCACCTGATGAATGATCTCGGCGTGGCCGCCAGTGCCGCTCAATGGCTGACCACGGCCTTCCTGTTGACCATGGCCGTTGTCATTCCGGTGACCGGTTTCCTGCTGCAGCGGCTCAATACCCGCCCGATCTTCATGCTGGCCATGGCGATCTTCTCGCTTGGCACCCTGGTCTGCGCGCTGGCGCCGGGTCTCGAACTGCTCGTCGCCGGGCGCGTGGTCCAGGCCGTCGGCACCGCCATCATGATGCCGCTCCTGATGACTACGGTCATGACCCTTGTTCCCCCAGAGGGCCGCGGCAAGACCATGGGCAATATTTCCATCGTCATGTCAGTGGCGCCGGCCATCGGGCCGACCATTGGCGGGTTCATCCTCGCACATTTCGACTGGCGCTTCATGTTCTACTTCACCCTGCCCATCGCCATTGGCGCGCTGGTGCTGGGCGCCTCGCGCATCCGCAATGTGTCCACGCCCCGCTATGCGCCGCTCGATATCCTGTCGGTGATCCTCTCCGCATTCGCCTTCGGGGGCCTCGTCTATGGCCTTTCGAGCCTGGGCGAAGGCGCCGAGCATGGTTCGGCCATTCCGGCCTGGGTGCCGGTTCTGGTGGGTCTGGTTGCTATGGCGGTGTTCATCTGGCGTCAGGTGAACCTGTCGCACCAGGACAAGGCCCTGCTCGATCTGCGCACCCTGCAGCACCGCAACTACACCTTCGCGCTCGTCGTCATGGCCATCGCCATGGTTGCCTTGCTCGGCAGCTCGATCCTGCTGCCGATCTATACGCAGAACGTGCTGGGTCTCGATACGCTGCAGACCGGCATGATCCTGCTTCCCGGCGGCCTGCTGATGGGCCTGATGGGCCCCATCGTCGGCCGGCTCTATGACCGCGTCGGCCCGCAGCCGTTGCTGGTTCCCGGCGTCATCCTTGTATCGCTGGTAATGTGGTCCCTGACCTTGGTCAGCCAATACACCCCGATCTGGGCGGTGGTCGCCGGACACATAACCCTGAGCTTCGGCCTGGCGTTGACCTTCACGCCGCTTTTCACCGCCTCCATGGGGTCGGTGCCCATGCCGCTCTATTCCCATGCGAGCGCCATCCTGGGTTCGGTCCAGCAGGTCGCCGGCGCGGCGGGCATTGCCCTGTTCGTGGCGGTCATGAGCCTGCGCACCGCCGCCGCAGCCAGCGAGGGGCTGACCGGTGTCGATGCCCTGGCGGCCGGTATCCGCTCCGGCTTCCTGTGCGGCGCCATCATTTCGGTGCTGATGGTGATTGCCGCCATGTTCGTGCGCAAGCCCGAGGCGGCGCCCGGCGGCATGCCAGCCGGGCACTGACAGTCCGCAACCAAACGGAAAGCGCCGGAGCAATCCGGCGCTTTTCTCGTTTTGGGACCCCTTGCGCGCGTTTTTTCCGCCCGCGGTTAATGACTATTTACCTTTTCCGGCAATGTGATCAGCGGGGAAAGGTCTTGGATACGCAATGCCTTCACCGTGGCCGCACCAGCCGTGAGGACTGCTATGCCAAATCTTGTTGAACTGACCTTCCGCCGCACCTGGGACCGGCTTTCGCTCGGCGAACAGGTTGCCATCGTTGCCACGCTTCTGTGTCTGGTGCTGGTCGGCGCTATGACGCTGGTGACCGCGCAGGTGGGATCCGAACAGGCGCGATTGCGCGCCGAAGCGGGCATGGTCAGCCTCGCGCATGGCATGTCCGACAGGCTCGAGGCGCGGATGGGCGAGCGTTATCGCGAGATCGCCAATATCGCTGCCATGTCCCCGCTCGCGCCCATCTGGGAGAGCACCCCGGGCGATATTCGCGGGCTGCTCGAACAATTGGCGGAAAGCGACAGCGATTACACCTGGATCGGGTTTGCCGGTGCCGATGGCACCGTCATTGCCGCGACCGGCGGCATGCTCGAAGGCGCTTCGGTGGCCGAGCGGCCCTGGTTTGTGGCCGGTCTTTCAGGTCCCACGGTCCAGGATGTTCACGAGGCCAAACTCCTGGCCGGCCTGCTCGAACCTCTGGCATCGGGCGAGCCGATCCGCTTCGTCGACGTCGCCGCTCCGGTGCGCGACGCGACCGGGCAGGTCATCGGCGTGCTCGGCGCCCACATGAGCTGGGAATGGGCCGCGCGGATGCGCAACAACCTGGTGGGTTTCTCCGGTAGCCAGCAGGGCTCGGACGTCTGGGTTCTCGACCGCGACGGCAAGGCCCTCTTGGGCACGGATTACGGCACGCAGGTGCTGACGCCAGAGCAGGTCGCGTCGGTCCAAGGTGCTGGTCAGGCGACCGTCACGGATACGGCACAAGGTGATCTGGTCGGCATCGTTTCCAGCCATGCCGAGGCCAACGACTATCCGGGCCTTGGATGGATGGTTCTGGCCCGCCGCCCCATTGCCCTGGCCATGGCGCCGGCCAACCAGCTGACCATGACCATCGCCCTGATCGGCCTCGGCTGTGCCAGCCTTGGCGTATTGGGCGCCATCGCCATGGGACGGCGGCTGACCCGCCCCTTCACCGACCTGGCCGACAGCATTGACAGCATTGGCCGCGAACCGGGGGCCAGCATGGTGGTGCGCCGGCATTCGTCCCGCGACGTTTACCAGCTGTCGCTTGCCGTCCGCTCGCTGCTGCGCCGTCTGGGCGTGGCCGAGACCGCCCAGGAGGCGGCCGGCCGCGAGGCCGAGCTGGCGCGCCAGCAACTGGCCGAAAAGACCCAGCGCATGGGTGAAGACCTCAATGCCCTGCAGGTCCTGGCCGATACCGATCCCCTGACGGGCCTGCTCAATCGCCGGGCCTTCAAGGTCTTCGGCACCGACGCCATCAACTATTTCCGCCGCCACCGCCGCGACGTTGGCGTGCTGGTTATCGACATCGACTATTTCAAGCGCGTCAACGACACCTTTGGCCATGCCAGGGGCGATGACGTCATTCGCGCCGTGGGCCGCGCCATCGAGGCCGAGGCGCGGACCATCGACAAGGTCGCCCGCTTCGGCGGCGAGGAATTCGTGGTGCTGATGCGCGAAACCGAGCTCGACGGCCCCGCCATCCTGGGCGAGCGCATCCGCTCGGTCATTGCCGGTAGCCTGATTGGCGACGATGACCATGATCCCATCCACGTCACCGTATCGGTCGGCGCCGCCCTGGCCATCGATGATGACCGCGATATCGACGACGTCATCGAGCGCGCCGATGAGGCCCTCTATGAGGCCAAATCCAGGGGCCGGGATTGCGTGGTCGTCGCCGGTGCCGAAGGCGAAGTCACCGAAGTGGTCGACCAGGCTGCCTAGCGTGGCTCACCGATGCAGTGATCCGTCGGCCAAAGCCAACCCCCTTCACCTCCCCCTTGAAGGGGGAGGTAGCGCCGCTCGGCCCATAGGGCCGTAGCAGAGCTAGGTGGGGGTGTTTCGGCCCCAGGATCAGTATAATCTGTTTTCAAGCACTCGCACTGCGAAGTGACTTAGCGCTCACTCAATCTCGGCATGAGCTCGACGAAATTGCAGGGCTTGTGCCGGTAGTCGAGCTGATGGGTCAGGATGCCTTCCCAGGCGTCCCGGCAGGCGCCGCGCGAGCCGGGCAGGCAGAACACGAATGTGGTTCCGATCAGCCCGGCCGTGGCCCGCGACTGCAGCGAAGACGTTCCCACCGTCGTCGCCGAATACTGGTGGAACAACACTGAAAAGCCTTCCATGCGCTTGTCGAACAAGGGCTCGATGGCTTCCGGCGTCACATCGCGGCCGGAAAAGCCGGTGCCGCCGGTGGTGAGAATGACGTCGACTGCCGGGTTGGCGACATAGGCCTGAACGGCGGCACGGATGAGCTGGATGTCATCGCGCACCACCTGCCGCTCGAAACAGAGGTGACCATCGGCCTCGAGCAGCGACCGCAGCAGGGCGCCCCCGGTGTCCGTTTCCATCGTGCGCGTGTCCGACACGGCGATGACGGCAATCGAGAGCGGCTTGAACGCCCGATCCTCAAACCGGCTTGTCTTGAACATCGTTATTGGGCTCCACCGTCTCGATCAGTTCATCGGGCACAGCCGCTTCGCGGTGCACCGGCATGTCGTCCTCATCGCTTTCGCCGCGTGGGTCAAGCGCAAAGGTTTCGGGCGTGACCTGGCGATCGCTCATCGGCTGGAACGGGGCCCTTTCATTGGCGTCGACGCTGTTGCGCACCCGCATGCGCAGGTAGGCCGCCCCGGCAAGGGCGCCATGGAATGTGGTTGTGACCACGAACAGGCCCACCGGATTCCAGGCCCCCATGATCAGCGAGGCGACGGCCGGGCCGATGGCCAGGCCGACACCGCAGATCATCAGCATGCCGCCGGCGATCTTGGCGAATTCGCCGTCCTTGGCAAAGTCGTTGGCATGGGCCACGGCCACCGCATAGATGGGATTGGCGGCAAATCCATAGGCGGCAAACAGCACATACATGCCCCAGCCAGCCTCGGGATTGATTACCACCATCAGCGCGCCGATGATGGCCGCAAAGCCCGCCAGCCCGATCAGTACCAGCCGCCGGTCGATCCGGTCGGAGAGGCGCCCGAAGGGCACCTGCGCCACCGCACCGAGAATGGCGGCGAGCGCGAAGAGCAGGGCAATGCCGCTGGCATCGAGGCCGCGCTCATAGCCATAGACCGGCGCCAAAGTGCCGAAGGCGCCATTGGCCATGCCGACTGAAAACGAGGCGATCGCAGCAATGGGCGAGGTTCGATAGAGCAGTCCAATGTCGATCTTGGCCGATTGCAGCGGCTTGGGCTGTGGGCTCGATGTCAGGGCCGTTGGCAGGACCGCGCAGATAAAGCTGATGGCACCGATCACAAACGGCAGGTAGCCCGCCGTTCCCGTCACCGACATGGCGATCTGGCCGATGGTCGAGGCCGCCATGTTGATGGTGACATAGATCGAAAAGATCGTGCCACGGCTCTTGTTTTCGGCCACCTCGTTGAGCCAGCTCTCCACGATCATCGCCGCCCCGGCGAAGCAGAAGCCAGACAGCGCGCGCAGCACGATCCAGCTCACATCGTTGATCCAGAGCAGGTTGAGCAGAATGGTGATCGTGCCGATTGCGGCCATGACCGAGAAGGCCCGGATATGGCCGACCTTGCGCACCACCAGCGGCACGAACAGCGAGCCGGCCACGAAGCCGATCGACCATCCGGTGCCGATGAGGCCCAGCGCAACAAGGGAGAAACCCTCCTCGGCGCCGCGAACGGAAAGCAGCAGGCCTTGCAGCCCGCCGCCGAACATCAACAGCGCGGAGCCGAGAAACAGGGCATAAATTTTGATGACGGAAGCCATGACGCGATGCGGCCTTCGTTGTGGTCGTCGGAACGTTGCAAATCACTCGAACGCGACCATAGCGTGACCAGTTGCGAAGGGGAGCCCAGAAATCTCTCTGATGAGCGGATTAGGCATGTTCATGCCGCGGCGAAATGCGCGCGCTGAAAGACCTCATGGTGAGCCTGTCGAACCACGAGGTCGGGCACGCCGAAATCTGAATGGTCAAACGTCACCCTGCTGAGGTGGGGGGATAAGGCTTGTCGGCCGTTCGCCAGAGAAGGCCCCATGCGAACATACTGTCAGCCGGGGCCCAGCCCGTCGATCTTCTGCTTGAGACTCAGCAGATCCCGCCAGGCCATCTGCTTTGCCGCCGGGTTGCGCAGCAAATAGGCCGGGTGAAGCGTCGGCAAAGCATCCACGTCATGATTGCCGATGCTGACCTTTTCCCACTTGCCGCGCATCTTGATGATGCCACTGCTGGTCTTGAAAACGGTCTGCATGGCCGGCCCGCCCAGCGTCATCACCAGTTTCGGCGCCACCAGTTCCACCTGACGGTTGAGGAAGGGCAGGCAGATTTCCATTTCTTCTGGCGTCGGCGTCCGGTTGCCCGGCGGCCGCCAGGGCACGGTATTGACGATATAGACCGAGCTCCGGTCCAGCCCGATAGCGCCCAGCATCCGGTCGAGCAACTGTCCCGATCGGCCCACGAAGGGCTTGCCCTGACGATCTTCTTCGGCACCCGGTGCTTCCCCGATCAACATGATCCTGGCCTCGGGATTGCCGTCGGCGAACACCAGTTGCGTGGCGCGGAATTTGAGGCTGCAGCCCTCATAGCCCTCGAGAATGGTGCGCAACTGGTCCAGCGTCGCCGCCGAGGCAGCCAGTTTCCGCGCCTCGCCTGGGTCGCCTCCCATGGCACGACCGGCGGCCGGCGCCGCTGTCTGGCCCGGCTCCTGCATTGCCTTGGCGCGTTGGGGCAGGGTTGCCGGAGCCGGTGGTATCTGTGCGAACCGGTCGATCGGTTCTTCGCCCACGGCCAGGTCCACTCCGGCGGCCCGATACCAATCGAGCACCGAGAGCAGTTCGGCATTGTTGAGCTGACGATCTTGAGACATCGGGCCTGTTATGTCACACCGCGTTCGGTGCGGCCAGCCGCACACCTTGCCCCAAAGGATATTTCCCATGGCCGAAGCCGGAAACCGCGAAACCCTCAGCACCGACGTTCTGATCGTCGGAGCGGGTCCGGCCGGTCTGTCGGCCGCCATCCGCCTCAAGCAACGCCATCCCGAACTCGCTGTAACCGTGGTCGAAAAGGCCGCCGAAGTTGGCGGGCACATCCTGTCCGGGGCCGTCATGGACCCGGCGGGGCTCGACGCCCTTATCCCCGACTGGCGCCTGAGGAACGCGCCGGTTGGTCCAGAGGTGACGCGCGATACCTATCACTACCTGACCAGGTCCGGCGATTTCGCCTTCCCGCACCTGCTTCTGCCGCCGCAGATGCGCACTGCCAACGGCGTCATTGTCAGCCTGGGCGATCTGGTGCGCTGGCTGGGCGAGGAAGCGGCGGGCCTTGGCGTCGACATCTTCCCCATGACCGCCGCCGTTGATGTGCTGCGCGATGGCGATGGTCCGGTGCGCGGCATCATCACCGGCGATCTCGGCCTCGACCACGAAGGGGCGCCAAAGCCCGGTTTTGCCCAGGGTATTGCGCTTGAGGCCAAATACACGTTGATCGCTGAAGGCGCGCGCGGCTCGCTGGCCAAGGCGATCATCGGGGATTTCGGCCTCGACCGCGCCTCTGCGCCGCAGAAATACGGCCTCGGCATCAAGGAGGTTTGGGAAATACCCGCAGACCGTCACCAGCCGGGTCGCGTCGATCACTATCTGGGCTTCCCCCTGGATACGGCAACAGGCGGTGGTGGCTTCGCCTATCACGCCCAGGATCGCAAACTCTATCTCGGGCTCGTCGTGCATCTCGACTATGCCGATCCGACCCTGTCACCCTTCGGCGAATTTCAGCGCTTCAAGACCCATCGCTCCATTGCCCGCCTGCTCGATGGGGCGACCCGCATTTCCTATGGCGCCCGCGCCTTGACGGCCGGCGGCCTGCAGGCCGTGCCGCAACTGGCCTTTGCCGGTGGCGGTCTCATCGGCTGCGCCGCCGGGTTCATGAACGCCCCGCGCCTCAAGGCCATTCACAATGCCATCCTGTCCGGCATTGGCGCGGCCGATGCGGTGGGTGCCGCCATCGCCGAAGGTCGCCAGCACGATGTCATTGCCGACCTCGAACAGCGCGTCATGCAGACCGGCATCGAGCGCGAGCTGGCGGGCGTCCGGAACCTCAAGCCGCTCTGGGCCAGTTTCGGCACCCTGACTGGTGCCTTTCTCGGCGGCGTCGACATGTGGTGCCAGACAGTTCTGCGCTTTTCCCCCTTTGGAACCCTGCGCTGGAGCAAGTCCGACGCCGCTTCGCTCAGGCCCGTTTCGGCCGTCACTCCGCGCGATTATGCCCGCCCCGATGGCAAGACGACCTTCGACCGGGCCGCATCGGTCTATCTGGCCAACCTGGCCCATGACGAAGATCAGCCGGTGCACCTGCGTCTTGCCGACCCGGCAGTGCCGGTGCGAGACAACCTGCCGAAATATGGCGAGCCCGCGCCACTCTATTGTCCGGCTGGTGTTTACGAGCTGGCCGAAGAGGGGGGTGCGCCGGTCTTTCGCATTCACGCCGCCAACTGCGTCCACTGCAAGACATGCGATATCAAGGACCCGGCGGGCAATATCACCTGGGTGCCGCCGGAAGGCGGCAGCGGCCCCAACTACAGCGGAATGTGAAGCCGTCGGCGCCCGGCGGCCTTGCGGCTCAGCCGCAAAACGGACAAACATGACGCCAAATTGGCTGCGGTGACGTTTCGGCAAGGCCGCTTCTGTCATTCTGGTCCTGCAAACAGGCATGTCCGCCATGCCGGCGCATGTGAATTTTAGGGAAACCGTCCGCGTGATCCGCTTTACCAACCGCCTGGCGCTTGCCGCAGTTCTTGCCATGACTATGATTGCGCCCGGACTGGCCCAATCCGGCACGCTCGATCTGATGGGGCTGTTCAGGCCCAGCGTCACCGGCAACTACATGGCCGGCCAGCAGGCGCTCAAGGAATTGCGGACCAAGGAAGCGGCCAATTACCTTTCATCCGCCGCCCGCGCCGATTGGGAAAATCCCATCATGGTGGAACGGGCCTTCGTCGCCCTGGCCGCCGACGGACAGATCGGCGAGTCGGCGACCATGGCCCGCCATCTCCTCGAGCTCGAGCCGAACAATGAGCTGGCCCAGCTCGTCATTGCCACCGAAGCCTTCAAGGAGCGCCGCTACGGCGCGGCCGAGCGTATCCTCAAGACTTTCTCGCAGGACACGTTCAGCGGCATCACCGCCAGCATCCTGCATGCCTGGGCATTGGTCGGCGACAAGCGCGTCACCGAAGCCAATCGCCTGCTCGACAAGCTCAGCCAGTCCGGCCTCGAAGACTTCCTGGTCTTCCACCGCGCCCTGATGGCCGAATCCTCCGGCCAGACCGAGCGCGCCATCGAACTGGCAGCCCAGGCCTTCGAGACCGAGCCCTATGTCACCCGCATCGTGGAAGTCTATGCGCGCCTGCTCGCCAATGCCGGGCGGTTCGATGAAGCCATGGACGTCATTGCCAGCTTTGAAGCGCGCGGCGTGGCCCATCCGGTGATTGCGCTGGTCAAGGCGGAGATCGAGGCCGGTCGGCGGCCCGGCATGTTCACCACCAGCCCCCAGGTCGGCGCTGCCGAAATGTTCCACGGCATCGGCGTGGCGCTGTCGCGTGATGGCACGGCCGACCTCTCGCTCGTCTTTCTGCGCCTGGGCACCTATCTCGACCCCTCGGCCGATGTCGTCTCGCTGGCCATCGGCCAATTGCTCGACCTCAATGGACAGCACGAGGCCGCCAATGCCGTCTATGATGGCATCAAGGCGTCCTCGCCGATGAAGCCGACAGCCGTTGTGCGGATCGCGCAGAATCTCGATTCCATGGGCGATCGCGAGGCCGCACTGCGCCGCCTGCGCAATATCGTCGCCACCACGCCCAATGACCTCGACGCGGTTTCCGTTCTCGGCGACCTATTGCGCTATGACGAGCAATATCTCGAATCCGCCGATGCCTATACCAAGGCGCTGGAGATTTCCGGCGGCGAGGCACCCGCCGATTGGCGCTTCTATTATGTCCGCGGCATTTCCTATGAACGCGCCCAGGAATGGCCCAAGGCCGAGGCCGATTTCCTGCGCGCCCTCGAGCTCAATCCGAACCAGCCGCAGGTGCTGAACTATCTTGGCTATAGCTGGATCGACATGGACATGCATCTCGAGCGCGCCCTCGGCATGATCGAGAAGGCCGTCGAAGCGCAGCCGCAGGATGGCTACATCATCGATTCCCTGGGCTGGGCCTTCTACAAGCTGGGCCGGATCGACGAAGCGGTGGCCACGCTGGAGCGCGCCGTGCTGCTCCTGCCCAATGATCCCGAGATCAATGACCATCTGGGCGACGCATATTGGGTTGCCGGACGGCGCCTCGAAGCCAATTTCCAGTGGAACGTGGCAAGGTCCGTTGATCCTGTGGGCAATGTTGCCGAGCGGGTTGCTCCCAAGCTGATCGAAGGCCTCACGCCGCAGAACCGCACCGAATAGCCACCATGGCCAGCCCAGTCACGGTCGCGGCACCGGCCAAGATCAACCTTGCGCTGCATGTCACGCGACGCCGCGAAGATGGCTATCACGACCTCGAAAGCCTCGTGGTCTTTGCCGACCTTGCCGATGAATTGGTCGCCGAGGTGGCCGAGGCGGATTCCCTCGTCGTCGAAGGGCCCTTCGCCCATGGCATCAGCGCCGGCCCGACCAATCTGGTGCTGCGCGCCGTTGCGGCATTTCGTGATCGCTGGCCGGAGATCGCGCCGCCCGGCCTGGCGCTGCGCCTGACCAAGTCCCTCCCGGTTTCGGCCGGCATCGGCGGTGGATCGGCGGATGCCGCAGCGGCCCTGCGGATCATGGCGGCGCTGTCCGGCGCCCCCGTGCCGGTGAGTGAGCTCATCGATCTCAGCACCACGGTTGGTGCCGACGTGCCGTCCTGCCTCCTGTCCCGCCCGCTCGTGGCGCGCGGGGTCGGAGAAATCCTCTCGCCGCTGCCCGAGTTTCCGGCACTCTTCATTGTTCTCGTCAATCCGCTGATCCCGGTCGTCACCGCAGACGTGTTTCGAAGGCTGCGGGCGCATGACAACTACCCCTTGCCCGCTCTGCCCAGCCCGCTCACCCGCCCGGCGCAACTCGGCCTCTGGCTGTCCGAAACCCGCAATGACCTGCAGCCGCCGGCCGTCAAACTGGTGCCCGAAATCGGTGTTCTGATCGAGGAAATGGCGGAGCGTCCCGGCTGTATGCTGGGTCGCATGTCGGGGTCCGGCGCCACGGTGTTCGGCCTGTTCGGTTCGGAAGCTCAGGCCCACGACGCGGCGAGCGAAATGCGGCGCCTGCACCCGCATTATTGGGTCGGTACCGCGCCTCTATTGGGCGTTGAGACCTGACAATCCGACAAGGAGATTTTCATGACCGTCAAGCGCATGGACAATGTCGGCATCGTCGTCGAAGACTTCGGACCCGTAATCGAATTCTTCGAGGCTCTGGGCCTTGAGTTGGAAGGCCGGGCGATGGTTGAGGGCGAGTGGGCTGGCCAGGTCACCGGGCTCGGAGACCAGAAGGTCGAGATCGCCATGATGCGTACGCCTGACGGTCACAGCCGCCTCGAACTCTCGCGCTTTCTTGAGCCAGCCGTCATCGCCGATCATCGCCGCGCGCCGGTCAATGCCCTGGGCTACCTTCGCGTCATGTTCACGGTGGAAGACCTGGATGCCACGCTGACCCGGCTCAAGCCCCATGGAGCCCAGCTGGTCGGAGACGTCGTCAACTACCAGAACGCCTATCGCCTCTGCTACATCCGTGGTCCCGAGGGTCTGCTGATCGGGCTGGCCGAGGAAGTCAGTTCACTGAACTGAAACGTCCCAAACTGTCACCTCTGCCGGACTGAAACTGTCCCCGCGCAAGATGTCATCCCGGCGCGGGCCGGGATCCATCTCCGAATCTCAGAACCGCCCCCGGCCGCAAGTTCCCATGCTCTGTCGCCTCTTTACCTCCCCCACGAAAGGGGGAGGTAGCGACGCTAGGCCCGAATGGGCCATAGCAAAGCTAGGTGGGGGTGTTTCCGGCCCAAGTCCTGCGCAACTACTGCCAACACATGCTCCCCTTCGCCACGAGCAAAGGAAGAGTTGTCGGCCCTGGGCTCACTCAAACTTGAAAGACTCAGCTCGCCCGGCCGACGCTGTGCTCAACCACATCGGCCAAAATGGTCTTCATCTCGCTGTCCGGCAGGCCGGCCAGCGCCGCAATGGCAGCAGCCGCGTGTTCATGGGCCTTGGCCAGGGTGCGATTGAGCGTGTCGTACTTGCCAAAAATGGCGACCACCTGATGCACTTCGAGGTCCGTCGCGTCCGCCTTGCCCAGCGCGGCGGCGATGATGGCCTTTTCGCTGTCGCTGGCAGCTTGCAGCGCCAGGATGACCGGTAGGGTCATCTTGCCCTCGCGCAGGTCGTCGCCGACATTCTTGCCCAGGGTGCCGGACTGCCCGCCATAGTCGAGTGCGTCGTCCACCAGCTGGAAGGCGTTGCCCAACTCGAGCCCGTAGCGGCCGAGCGCATCGCAACCGGAGGCGTCAGCACCGCCCGACATCGCGCCGACCCGGCAGGCTGCCTCGAACAGCACAGCAGTCTTGGCGCGGATCACTTCCGCATAATCCTCGGCGCTGGTGTTAAGGTCACCGGTCTTGGCCAGTTGGAACACCTCGCCTTCGGCCATGACCGCCGATGCTGAGGACAGCACGCCCAGCGCCGCGACATTTCCGGTTTCCACCATCATCATGAAGGCCTGGCCGAGCAGGAAATCGCCCACCAGGATGGACGCCTTGTTGCCCCAGACCATGCGCGCCGCCGGCTTGCCGCGCCGCATGTCGCTCTCGTCGACCACGTCGTCATGCAGCAGTGTCGCATTGTGCATGAACTCCACCGCGGCGGCGAAGTTGACGGCATGGCCCTGACTCTGGCCGAAAAGCTGGGCCGCAGCCACCGTCAGCATCGGCCGCAGGCGCTTGCCGCCGCTGTCGATCAGGTAGCGCGCCAGCTCGGGCACCATGTCCACATGCGAGCGGGCCCGGTCAAGGATCAGCGCATTGACGCGCGCCATGTCTTCGGCCGTTGCGGCCATGAGCCGTTCAACCGGGTTGACCGAGGGTGCTGGCTTTATCTGGTGCAGAACTGACACCGCAATATTCGTCCTTGTTGCCCAGTCGGCAAATCGGGTTGAGGCCGGCGCGCCGCACCATATAGGATCGCGCGAAACCAGCCTTTGGGAGTGCGATGTCCCTAGACCAGCCGACCCAGTTTGTAAAACATCAAACGATCTCGCGCGACGCCTTTTTGGGCGGACGCCTTCGACTGTCGCAACCGCGCAACGGGTTCCGGGCCGGACAGGACAGCGTGTTGCTCGGCGCGGCCGTGCCGAAGGGTACGGATCGCCTGCTCGATCTCGGCGCCGGCGTGGGGACTGCGGGGCTCGTCGCGCTGGAACTGGGGCTCGCGGCAGGTGTCGATCTGGCCGAGCGCGACCGGCCGACGCTGGCTTTGGCCGAGACCAATGTCGCCGACAACGGGTTTTCCGGCCGCGCGCATGTGCTGTCCGTCGATATCGGCGCCCCCGCCGGGGAGCGGCGTGCCGCCGGCCTCCTCGACAATGGCTATGATTGTGTCATCGCCAATCCACCGTACTTTCGGGAAGGGCAGGGCACTTTGGCGCCGCAAGAGGCCCGGGCCGGGGCCCGCCACATGCAGGCGGAGGGACTGGCACTCTGGACGCGCCGCGCCGCCGGCTGCGCCGCCGCCTCGGGTCAGGTAATCTTCATCTATCCCGCCGAAGGGCTCGCAGCGCTGCTCTCGGCCATGCAGAACCGTTTCGGTGCCCTCACCATCCTGCCGCTGGCCAGCCGCCCCGGCCAGGCGGCGAACCGCATCCTAATGCGCGGCATCAAGGGTGCGCGTTCGCCGCTGACGCTTTTGGCCCCGCGCGCCCTGCATGGCGATGACGGCCATGGCTTTGCCCCCGAATTCGACGCGATTTTTCGCGGCAAGGCGGCACTCGACTGGTAATTCGTCCGCCCCTTGGCTAAATCTGCCATCGACCTCGTTCGTCCAACCGCCAGACCGGACCGCCATGCTGCTGCGCATCCTGCTTTTCGTCGGCCTTGCCGTGCTCATCTATTTCGGTGTCCGCCGCATCTGGCTCGACTGGTCCGGAAAATTCAAGTCCGATGACGAACAGGCCCGCATCGCCCGGCGCGAGCGTGATCTGGCCGAACGCCAGCGTCCCGACGTCATCGATCTCAAGCAGGACAAGGACGGCACCTATCGTCCGCGCGACAAGAACGAAGGCGACAACCGGCATTGACCGTGGCCCATGGCCAAACTAGTGGTTTGTCCCGCACGTTTGCAGGACCGACGACATGACCTCTCGCCCCGACCACATGGACCCGAAGAACTCGTTCCAGGGTCTCATTCTGACTCTGCAGAACTATTGGGCCGAGCAGGGCTGCGTCATCCTGCAGCCCTTTGACATGCAGATGGGCGCCGGCACCTTCCACACGGCCACCACCCTGCGGGCCCTGGGCCCGAAATCCTGGAATGCCGCCTATGTGCAGCCCAGCCGCCGTCCCAAGGATGGGCGCTATGGCGAAAACCCCAACCGGCTCCAGCACTATTACCAGTTCCAGGTCATCCTGAAGCCCTCTCCGGACAATATCCAGCAGCTCTATCTCGACTCGCTCTCCGCCATCGGCCTCGACCGCTCCGTCCACGACATCCGCTTTGTCGAAGACGACTGGGAAAGTCCGACGCTCGGCGCCTGGGGGCTGGGCTGGGAATGCTGGTGCGACGGCATGGAAGTCAGCCAGTTCACCTATTTCCAGCAGGTCGCCGGTTTCGAATGCGCGCCCGTTCCGGGTGAAATCACCTATGGCCTCGAACGCCTCGCCATGTATGTGCAAGGGGTCGAGAACGTCTATGACCTCAATTTCAACGGCCGCCAGGGCGATGAAAAGGTCACCTATGGCGACGTCTTCCTGCAGAACGAGCAGGAGAGCAGCAAGTACAATTTCGAGGCTGCTGACACGGAAATCCTGTTCCGCCACTTCGCCGATGCCGAAAAGGAATGCCGCGCCATCCTGGCCAAGGGCGCCGATGGCAATCGGCAGACCATGGCCATCCCCGCCTATGAGCAGGTGGTCAAGGCCTCGCATAATTTCAACATGCTCGACGCGCGCGGCGTCATCTCGGTGACCGAGCGGCAGAGCTATATCCTGCGCATTCGCGAATTGGCAAAGGCCTGCGGCGAGGCCTGGCTGCAAACCGCCGGTGGTGGCGCGGACTGATCCGCGCCATCAGGTTCAGGCCGCCACGGGCGCCTCGACAGACTCGATCGTCAGCTTGTGCCGCTTGTCGGCGCGGTCGCGCCAGGTGATCGACTGGCCGGCCTTGAGGCCGATCAGCGCCACCCCGATCGGGGTCATCACCGAAATGCGCCCCTTTTCGATATCGGCATCCACCGGATAGACCAGCGTCACCGTCTGCGCCTGGCCGGCATTGGTCTGGTAGGTGACGCGCGAACCCATGCGCACCACGCCCTCGGCCAGCTTGCCGTCGGCCACAACCTTGGCGCGGTCCAACTCGGTCAGCAGCACCTCGGCGAGGTCCGGGTTGCGGTCGAGGCCGGCTTCGCCCAGCGCATAGAGCTTGGCGTGATCGGTCTTGCCCAGGGTGAGCGGCGGGGTGAGGTCGCGTCTGATTTCAGACATCTTGTTTTTCCTTGCGATTGGGCCCAAAGCACGCCGAAAGGCTGCCGCGAGGCCGGTAAGTAGGTATGAGGGAGAACATGCGCCGGGGTCGCGATGCGACCAGTCTGGAGCCCTAAACAGGCTCCGGCGTGAGCGTGCCTAGGGCTTCTGGCCTTCGAGGTCGAAGTGGTGGCGATGGCTCGTTTGCGTGTTCATGCCATAAAAGCTAGGCGATGGCCCGCAGAAGTCAAGCCCGCCCCATTCGCGCATTGCCAATTCGGGTCCGAACTGCCAGTCTCCGCCGCACTTGCGTCAGGGAGAAACCGCAGATGGAATGGGTCATTCTAGCGCTGGTCGTCGGCGTCGTCGGCTATGCGATCATCATCTACAACAGCCTCGTTTCCAACCGGCAGATGGTGCGCGAAGGCTGGTCGGGCATCGACGTGCAGCTCAAGCGCCGCACCGATCTCATTCCCAACCTGATGGAGACCGTGAAGGGCTATATGGCCCATGAGCGTGAGACGCTCGACGCCGTGGTCAACGCCCGCGCCAAGGCCACGAGCGCAGCAGCCGCCGGGCCCGAAGCCCGCGCCAAGGCCGAAGGCGAGCTGTCCGCCGCCCTGGGCCGCCTGCTGGCCATTGCCGAGGCCTATCCCGACCTCAAGGCCAACACCACCTTTCTCGAATTCCAGAATGCCCTGCAAAGCGTCGAGGACGAAATCCAGATGGCCCGCCGCTACTACAATGGCGCCGTGCGCAATCTCAACATTCAGGTCGAGAGCTTCCCGTCCAACCTGGTTGCCAATGCCTTCAAGTTCACCCAGGAAGAATATTTCGAACTGGAGAACGAGGCCGAGCGCGCGGTGCCGCAGGTCAAGTTCTAGGTCCATCAATAGTCTTCCGGGCCAAACGCTGTCCGTCCCGCCCCAATCGGGGCGAGCCCGTCGATGGCTCACTGAGAATGCCGCAAATGCGATCTGTTCCTCCCCCTTCTTTAGGGGGAGGCTAGGTGGGGGTCCCTGTGTATTAGGCGGGCCCCAAGGCACAAAGGCGAAGGAATAGATATGGTCTCCCCGTTAAAGCCCGCCCGCCTAGTCGCCATCATCGCCCTGTTTTTCGCCCTCGCTCTGCCCGCAGTGGCCAGAGAGGACATCCGCGCCTTTGCCTCCGACATTACCCTGGATGTCGACGGCGCCGTCGAGGTCTATGAAACCATCGACGTCAACGCCGAGGGCAATCAGATCCGGCGCGGCATTTATCGCGATATCCCCGTGACCATGCTGGGTGCGTCCGGCAACAAGATCAGGATCGAGCTCGATGTGCTTGCGGTCACCCGCGAGGGCCAGCCTGAAATGTTCCGGGTGGAGCGCATGGGCGATTTCCAGCGCATCTGGATTGGCGATCCGGATCGTCTGCTAAAGCCCGGGCTGCATCGCTACACCATCAACTACACCATGGAACGCATGGCGCGGCCCAGCGCCACGGGTGGTGATGAACTCTATTGGAATGCCACCGGCAATTACTGGGATTTCCCCATACTGACAGCTGTGGCGCGGATACGCCTGCCCGCCGGCGCCATCATCGAGGACATTGCGGCCTATACCGGTCCGGCCGGGTCCACGGAAAGCGCGGTCACGATCGACCGCAATTCCGACGACATCGTCACCTTCCGCACCCAGCGCGCCCTCGGTGCGGGTGAAGGCCTCACCGTCGCTGCCTCGTTCCAGAAAGGCATCATCACCTATCCCGAGGGCGCCGATGCGCTGATGCAGGCCCTGTCCGACCAGCGGGAGACCTGGCTGCCGGCGCTCGCGGTGGTGCTGCTCCTGCTCTATAATTTTACCGCCTGGCTGCGTGTGGGCCGCGATCCGCCCAAGGGCACGATCATTCCCCTGTTTCATCCGCCGCGCGATTTTTCGCCCGCCCTGACCCACTATGTGAACAAGTGGGGTTTTGGCCATTCCGGCTGGACCGCCATGACCGCCGCAATTTTCAATCTCGGCGTCAAGGGGCTGGTCAAGGTCGACAATGCCGGAAAGACCCTCAAGGTCAGCACCACAGGCAAGAAGCCGGAGGACAAACTGCCGGTCGGCGAGCAGGTGCTGTTCAGCTATTTCGAGGGGCGCGGCAGCGTCACCTTCGACAAGGCCAATGGCAAGGATCTGGGAACCAAGCGGACTGAATTCACCTCGGCCATCACCAGCGAGAACCGCAATGTCTGGTTCAAGCACAATGCCGGCTTTGCCATCGGTAGTTTTGTTCTCGCTGCGGCAATGATCGGGCTCATGGTCCTGTTCGGGGTTCTCGAGCCCGTCTGGCTGTTCATTGCTGTGTTCGGCGGCGTCTTTGTCGGCGTCATCGGTTCGGTGATCTTTTCGACCATCAGCAGCGGGTCATGGATCAGTCGCCTGTTCGTCCTGGTCTGGGTGCTCGGCTTCGGCATCAATATGGGTGGCGCGGCCCTGGATACCTTTACCGGCCTGCCCATCAACAATGCCGCCATTGGCGCTGCCTCCCTCATCCTGATCAGCGTTGTTTTCACTGTGCTCATGCGTGCGCCCACGGTGCAGGGTCGCAAGGTCATGGATGAAATCGAGGGTTTCCGGCTCTACCTGGACACGGCCGAAAAGAACCGCCTCAACATCTCGGGCGAGCCGCCCATGAGCATCGAGCGGTTTGAACGCATCCTGCCCTATGCCATCGCGCTGGGCGTCGAACGGCCATGGTCCGAGCATTTTGAGGGCGAACTCAGCCGCAATGCCGTCAGCGACGCCGATACGGGCGGCTACAATCCCCACTGGTATTCGGGCAGCCGTTCCTTCTCGACAGGCGGCATATCCCAGGCCGTTGCCACCGCCTCATCCGGAATGGCAGCCGCCATGGTCGCAGCCCAGCCCGTACAGGCGTCCTCATCCGGCTCCGGCGGCGGCGGCTTCTCCGGCGGTGGTGGCGGTGGCGGCGGCGGTGGCGGCTGGTAGGCCTGTCACCGGCCGCGGACCACGACGTTTTTTCAACGGGATCGGTTCACCGGTGACCTGATTCAGTGGCGCCATCGCCCCTCTGGGGAGAGGGGCAAAACCCTCCGTCGTTGCGCATCAGAACCTTCATCTTTCGCTGCGCCTGGTCAGAGGATCACGCCCGGATTTCCACCATGTCATTCCCGCGAAAGCGGGAACCTCTGTTTGACCCCAGCCGGTCACCGACATTTCCGGTCGATGCGCGCAGGCGCTGGTGTGGCCCAACCATCGCCCCCTCACCCCTGTGGCAGAGACTCCAGAAACCGCATCGGCTGCCCCTGGCTCGGCGTCAGCAGTTCGCCCTGCCACATGACCCTGTGGCCGCGCACAATCGTGCCTACCGGCCAGCCCGTTACCGTCACACCATCATAAGGCGTCCAGCCCGCGCGGCTCCTGATCCAGTCATTGGTGATGGTCTCGCGCCGTTTCATGTCCACGATGGTCAGGTCGGCATCATAGCCCACCGCGATCCGCCCCTTGCCGGCAATGCCGAACAGGCGATTGGGGCCGTGGCTGGTCATGTCGACGAAGCGCTGCAGGCTCAGCCGGCCGGCATTCACATGGTCCAGCATGGTCGGCACCAGCGTCTGCACGCCGGTCATGCCCGAATGGCTGGCAGGGTAGGGGTGGTCCTTTTCTTCGCGCGTATGCGGGGCATGATCGGAGCCAAGAATGTCGGCGACCCCGTTCTCGACACCCTTCCAGATGCCCTCGCGATGGTCCTTGTCCCGCACCGGCGGGTTCATCTGCGCATAGGTCCCGAGCCGCGTATAAGCCGTTTCGTCCAGCGTCAGGTGGTGCGGCGTCACCTCCACCGAGGCCACGTCCTTGTGGTCGGCGAGATAGACGATCTCTTCCTTGGTCGAAATGTGCAGCACGTGGATGCGCTTGCCGGTCTTGCGGGCCAGGTTCACCAGACGCGTGGTGCAGCTCATCGCCACTTCCGGCGAGCGCCACACCGGGTGGCTCGATGGATCGCCCTCCACGCGCAGGTGCTTGCGGTCTTCCAGCATGTATTCGTCTTCCGAATGGAAGGCGGCGCGGCGCGAAATCGCCCTCAGAATGGCCTCCACCCCGTCATCGTCCTGCACCAGCAACGAGCCGGTCGAGGAGCCCATGAACACCTTTACGCCTGCACAGCCCGGCAGTTTCTCGAGCACCGCCAGTTCCCCGACATTCTCGTGCGTGCCGCCGATATAGAAGGCGAAGTCGCAGTGCATGCGATTGGTGCCGGCAGCGATCTTGGCGTCGAAGGTTTCCCGCGTGGTTGTCAGCGGGTTGGTGTTCGGCATTTCGAAAACGCCGGTCACCCCGCCCATGACAGCGCCGAGCGATCCCGATTCCAGGTCTTCCTTATGCGTCAGGCCGGGTTCGCGGAAATGAACCTGCGTATCGATGACGCCGGGCAGGATATGCAGCCCATTGCAATCCACGGTTTCGGCGGCACTGCCTGAGATCGTGCCCAGCGCAGCGATCTTGCCGTCCTTGACAGCGATATCGGCGAGGCCCTCGCCATCCTGATTGACCACGGTGGCGTTCTTGAAAATCGTGTCGTACTGCGCCATGTCTGAATTCCCGCCGATGGTTGATCGCGTTCGGTTCTAGAAGCTCGCGCCCTTGCCTGTCCATCCCATCGCCGAGCCATTCCCGCATAAGCGGGAGCCTTTGTTTGTGGAGCGCCAAATGGCCATCGTCCTGCGCAGCGACCGCGCCCTGTTCCGTTTCTCGGGCGCCGATGCCCATCGCCTGCTCAATGATGTCGTCACCGGCCACGTACCGGAGCAGGGCGACGTCGCCGCGGCCTGGGCGCTGCTTTCGCCCCAGGGCAAAATCCTCGCCGAGGGCCTTGCCGGCCATGCCGAGGACGCGCTCTGGCTCGATGTGCATCAGTCAGTGGCGGACGACTTCTTCAAGCGCATGCGCATGTACCGCCTGCGCGCCAAGGTTGAGATCGACGACCTGCGCGAAACCCACGGCGTCGGCTTTGCCACCGAGCCCGCTCACCTGTCGCACAGGGACCGGCTCGGTCCGGTTGCGCTTGGCTATCGGATCATCGCGCCGCGCGAAGCCGCCGCCGACTGGGTCGCGGACGACACCGCCTACCAGGCCACGCGCATTGCCAGCGGAATTCTCCATCAGGGCAACGATTTTCCCGCCAACGACACCTTCGCCCACGATATCGGCTTCGACCTGCTGGACGGCATCGACTTCGTCAAGGGTTGCTATGTCGGCCAGGAGGTCGTCTCCCGCATGAAGCATCGCGGCACCGCCCGCCGCCGCCCGGTCCTGGTTTCGGACATTACCGCCCCCTCCGGCACTCCGGTCATCGCCGGTACCCGCGAAGCCGGTGTCATCGGCCAGGTCGTGGACGGCAAGGCGGTGGCCATTGTCCGGCTCGACCGCATTACCGACCCAACTGCCGTGACGGTCGGGGGCAAGCCGGCGGAGGTCAGCCTGCCTGTATGGGCGACCTATCAGTTCGGTGGCCCGGCCTCCGAGGAGGAGTGACGCGAATATTCTCGAATCGGCCGCATCTGCTACTGTCAGCGCTCACAGTCTGCTAGCCATTCGGGTCCAAATGTCACGCCAAAGCACTCGTGCCTGGCAGCGTATGCTGTCCGGCCGCCGTCTCGATATTCTGGACCCCTCGCCGGTCGACGTCGAGCTTTCGGACATCGCCCATGGCCTCGCTCGCGTTGCCCGCTGGAATGGCCAAACCATTGGCGATTATCCATTTTCCGTCGCCCAGCATTCGGTTCTGGTGCTCGAACTGTTCCGTGCCGCCAATGCCGGCGCTGCGCCGGTCGAGCAGATGCAGGCCCTGCTGCACGATGCCCCGGAATATGTCATGGGCGACATCATCTCGCCCTTCAAGGCGGTGATGGGCGGCAATTACAAGGAGGTCGAAAAAGGCCTCTTAGCCGCTGTTTTTCTTAGGTTTTCGCTGCCCGCGACCATGCCTGCCGGGGTGCGCAAACTGATCAAGAAAGCCGATCAGGAAGCCGCCTATTTCGAGGCCACCCACCTCGCCGGCTTCGATCCCGCCGAAGCCCGCCGCCTGTTCGGCGTCCCCGCCCAACCGGCCTTTGATGTCGAGGCTTTTGACCGGCTGATCCGGCCCTGGCCGACCCATCAGGCCCATGCGAATTTCATCGAGGCCTTCGAAACCATTAGCACTTCCATGGCTAAACGTTAGCACACTGTTAACATTAACCCTAAGCGCACTTGGCAGTCGCCGACCGCATCCGTGATGGTTACTGATCCGTTAAGGCACCTGTGCCGAACTGGAACAGAATCGGAAGCTGTCATGTTCTTACCGGATCGAAAGACCCTGACCGGAATGGTCCTGGGCGCCCTGAGTGCGACCGCGCTCGCCACCATCGGGCCGGGCTATGTGCTTGACGTCTTCGCCGACGAAATGCCGCTCGGGTTCGACACGGACAATCTCGTCCGCTTCGAAGGCAATCAGCACGAGGTGAGTTACGCCGATTGGGTTTCGACCGATCCGGTGTCAACGGCCACGGTTACCAAGATCGAGGGCGGCCGGGTGACCCAGGTGATCATCACCACGACGGCAACCGGCACCTATTCGACTGATGGGCTGACTTCGCAACATGTGCTCTATCCCGGGATCGACGTGACGCGCCGGGATCGCCCCAGGAACAGCTTCGCATCCTGGTCTGGCGGGCAGTGGAAGCCCTTCGCACCCCGTCCCGCCAATTCCTATTACGATCTGCCTTAGGTCGAGACGCGCGCCAAGCCTGGACCCGGCGAACGCCGGTGCAGGGTCCACTGTGCCACGGCCAGATTGATGGCCCAGCTCGCGCCCAGCAAGAGGTCCGAAGTCACCGGGTCTGGCTGACCCGCGACCAGGACCCAGGGAATACCAATGAGCATTTGTGTACTTGGGCCCAACCCGAGGGCATAGGCCCGTGTCATGTTGGCCCGGTGCTGGTCGAACCGGCGGTTGCGGGCCATTCGAAAACCGACGGCCAGAGACCAGACCAGACCAAGGCCGGCGGCCCAGCGAAACCAGTACAAGAATGGTCCGTCACTGGGCAGCGGTGGATAGAACTGCGTTAGCGCCAGGCTGGAGACGCCCGCCAGAAGCCCGGCAACAACCATCACGCGGCCTGAAATCCGGTGCCATGGACCGCGCCGCAAGCCAGAAGAAAATTGTAATGCGCCGATCAAGGTGAACAGGCACCCGCCGATCACGTGCATGATGACGACGGTCGGCATGGCAAAGAAACGGGAACTGTCGGCGACCAAATCGGCGGGCGCGCCGACATCGCCGAACCGCACGATCATCCGCCCGATGGTGGCCAAGACCGGCAGGAAACCAAGCAGTACCAGTGCAGACAGTATTAGGGTGGATCCAAAATTCCTGGTCTTGGGCATGTTCACCTCTCATCCTTCGCGGACGAGGTGGACCATGAATAGCCCTAAAACAGAATTGTAGATCGTCGTTCAGTGTATATGCATTTGTGCATATATTAGCCGAACAGCCACCCGCGCTTGAACTGGTAGAAGACGTGCAGGCCGATCTGGGTCAGCTTTTCCATGCGCGGCGCCCAGGCAGGGCGGACATAGGTGGCGTGATAATGCGTCGCCTTGCCGACTTCGGTCAGGTAGAGCTCGCCGCTCGTCACCTTCTTTGAAATGTCTTCGGCCTGAACCCAGGGCTGGCGTTCGCTGACGACCTCGGGGATGCCATCACAGGCGAAGGAGAACTGGCAGGCATTGCGCCGGTGCTGGTTCTGGAACACGACGCCACAGATGGTATCGGGATAGCGATGATCCTTGACGCGGTTGAGCACCACCTGGGCAACCGCGACCTGGCCGCGATAGCTCTCGCCGCGGGCTTCGAAGTAAATGGCGGTCGCCAGACACCACAATTCGCGGTCCGACACCGTCATGGCATCCCCGGTCGCCATGCCACCAGTAGCCGGCGTATTGGCGCGCGCATAGGCGAGTTGGGTCGAGGGCGTATCCGGCATGATCGTGTCCGGCAGGCCGGCCACTGGCGGAGCCTCGGAGCGCGGCGCAATGCCGGCGATGGCGTCGAGTGCGGCGGCGGCATTGGGATGAAGCGCAGCGACCGACATGCGCGGACCCTCGTCCTCCTCGCCGGCCCCCATGTCTTCGGCGGCCGCAAAGCGGCTCTGGCCAAGATCGGTCGGGTCGGGCGGGGGGGCGCGCAGCGCGGCAAGCCGCAGCCGCACTTCCTCGAAACTGCGTGAAATGGCCACCGGATCGGCGGCCGGCCGTACGCGGTCGGTCTTGGCGGCGCGGTTCGGGCCAGTAAAGCTGGCAGTTTCGAACAGGTGATTGATCGAGCCGGTAATGATCGGGTCGACGCCGGAATAGCTGAGCGAGGCCTTGGCAACGGGCAAGCCCATGTCGCCGATGCCGTCGGAAGACGGGCCGAATGCACTATTGGCGAGCCCGACATAGGCAATGGATGCGAGAACACCCGCCGCCACCGTCCTGACGAAGGGAACACTCCGGCGAACCGCTCTGCCCCGGTGCGACTGCACCCGGGGCCGGTGGGACAAGGCCATAAACGCTACTCAACGCTACTAAACACAACTCAAAGCCGACAATTGTGACGCTCAAATGCCGACAGTTGTGATCATCTCTTATTAGGGTTAGCGGCGAGTAAATGCCCTTCGCGGCGGGCAAGAGGCCATGGTTTGGCGCAGGCAAGGCAATAGTGCGGCCCTTGAGGGAAACCGCCCGAAAAGCCGGAAAATCGGGCCTTTGGTCAGGAACAGGCGGAAAGCACCGGCTCGGCGGTCACGGCAAATTCATCGACACGGAACCGCACGGACAGGGTCCTGGTGCTGGTCGGGGTGACCCGGACTGTCAGATTGGTGACCCCGGCCAGGGCGTTCACGAAGGTGAGCGCATCCCGGGTATTGTCGAACAGGATGGCGGTGTTGTCCTCGTTCACCGGCAGGGTGCTGGAGCGGCGCTGCAGATCGTATTGCAGGGTGATGCCGGCATCATTGCCCAGGGCCGACAGGGTGTTGCCGGCAAAGCCAAAGGCGACCTGCAGATTTCCCGCGGTGCAGGAGAGGGTGATGGTTGCGGGAGCCCGTCCGCTTGGCCGGGCCGGGATCAGCTGCTCGGATTCAAAGACGACCGATACGTCTTCGCCTGTGCCGTTGGACTGGAACAAGGCGTCGTAGCAGGCCAGCCGCTCGCCATCATCGCCAATCTGGGCGCATTGGCCGCCAGTCTGGGCAAAACCGGGGATGGAATAAGTCGCAGGCACCAGGGCCAGTGCCAGAACGGCCAGAACTCTAATCACGAACGCGTCGCCTCCCGCTTGTCATGCCGGTCTTTGCCGGGCGCCTGCTCCTATATGGAGTGGACGAGGCGCGATGTTAAGCCGAAGCCTGTGCCAAGGTCAGCCGGGCGACCGGAACACGATAGGGTGAACAGCTGACATAGTCGACGCCGAGGCCGGCAAAGAAGTGCAGCGAGGCCGGGTCGCCGGCATGTTCGCCGCATATGCCCACCTTGAGGCGCGGATTGGCTGCGCGGCCGCGCTCAATGGCCATGGCAATCATTTCGCCCACGCCCTTTTCGTCAATGGTGACGAAGGGATCCCGCTCATAGACACCCTTGCGCTGGTAGGCGGCAAGGAAGGTCGGCGCATCGTCGCGGGAAATGCCGAAAGTGGTCTGCGTCAGGTCATTGGTGCCGAAGGAGATGAAATCGACCATGGAAGCGATGTCGCCCGCCCGGAGGCATGCGCGGGGCAGTTCCATCATGGCGCCAAAGGAGAACCGGATGCGATCGGAGCGTCCGAAGCCGGAATTGGCGAAAATGGTCATGGCTCGTTCGCGCACCCAGGCGATCTCGGTGGCGGTGGAGACGAAGGGCACCATGACCTCGACGACGACAGGCTTGTCCTGGTTTTCCCCGGCTGCCCTTGCGCCGGCCATCACGGCCTGCATCTGCATCTGCAGGATTTCGGGATAGGTGATGGCAAGGCGCACGCCGCGATGGCCCAGCATCGGATTGACCTCGGCGATACGATCAAGGCGCAGGCGCAGCGCCCGTACCGCCAGGCCGAGGGAACTGGCCGTTTCCTCGATTTCCTCGTCGGTTCGCGGCAAGAATTCGTGCAGCGGCGGATCGAACAGGCGCACGGTGACCGGCATGCCGTTCATGGCTGAGAACAGCGCCGAATAGTCTCCGGTCTGGTAATCCACCAGCCCGGCAATGGCGCGGGAGCGGGCCTCTTCATCTTCCGACAGGATCATGCGGCGCAGCGCCACCATGCGCTCGGGCGAGAAGAACATGTGCTCGGACCGGGCCAGGCCAATGCCTTCGGCTCCAAAGCTGAGCGCGGTCTGGGCCGATTCGACCGTTTCCACATTGGTGCGGACGGCGATGGTGCGGCTGGCATCGGACCAATCAAGCAGGGTGCCGATGGCGCCACCGATCTGGGGCTGGGCCAGGGGCAGGGTGCCGAGATAGACCGCGCCGTCCGAGCCATCGATGGTCAGCCGGTCTCCCTGGCGGAATTCACGATCGCCGATCCGGCAGACCATTTCCACCGAATCGACACTGAGGCTGCGCACGCCAGCGACGCAGGGCTTGCCGGTGATGCGGGCAATGACGCCGGCATGGCTGGACATGCCACCGCGCGCGGTGAGGATGCCGGTGGCCGCCTTCATGCCCTCGATATCGGCCGGGCCGGTTTCGTTGACCACCAGAATGCAATGCTTGCCCCGCGCCCGCAGGCGCGCCGCGTCTTCGGCGCTGAAGGTGATGATGCCGCTGGCAGCCCCCGGGGAGACGCCAAGGCCCATGGCGATGGGGCTGACATCATCGGGCGACTTGAGGCGCGGATGCAGCATCTGCGCCAGCCGGGTTGCATCGATTCGGGAGACGGCATTGTGCGGAGTCCACACCTTGCGCTCGACGCGATCAACAGCGGCTTCGAGCTCGGCACCGGCCGAGACCTGGATGGGGCGTGCGGACAGAAACTGGATGCGCCCGCGATCCACGCTGACCAGGCACGCCATGTGGCGCCCGGCCTTGGCATCGAGCAGCCCGATCAGGGCATCGACATCCTTGGGCAGGCGTGGCGGTGGATGGCCATTGAGCGGTGCCGGCCCCAGGGCGCCGGTTGTGGCATTGCGGGTCAGGAAATGTTCGATTTCCCCGCCGGCGACGGCCTGGACCAGCACGATCTGGCGGGCACGATCACCCTCCTGGCCCTTGCCGTTCCAGCCCCTCTCGGAGAACCCGTAACTCTCGAAGGCCTGCTTGATGGCGCGCGCCAGCGGGCGGGCGGGATCGACGGCATCCTCGGGCGCATTGGGGGCCGCAATGCCGGTGCGGGCCGGCATGAGGCCACCATTGTGGCTGGACGCGGAGGTGCGCACGACGAGAAGGGGCGGCTTGCCGTCCTTGTCGACCAGCTTGAACAGGCAGGCGACCCAATGGGTGCGCAGGCGAGTGTCCCGCCGGGCGCGCTCGGCCTGCAATTCATCCCAGGCCGCGCGGGTAATGGCGATGGTGGGAACGGTGGGAAAACCGGCCTCGCACACGCGAAAAATCCAGCGCGCCTTGCCGGCGAGCATCTTGAGCTGGCTGGCACTCAGGTTCGCCTTGCCGTCGGCTGGGGCGATCGCAAACATTTCCTGAGCCAGACTCACTTACCGATGCTCTCCAACTTTCTGGCGGCGCTGCCAGTGGGAAAAGGGGAACACATGCCCCGCTTTCCGCTTCCAACACATATTGCCCATGCCCGGTGCGGCTGCAACAGCACTTGACTTGCCCGAGCGCGGAAAGCATCTGATCTGACATGGAAAAAAGGCCGCACCTCGACATTCTGCTCTGCGCCCCGCGCGGATTCTGCGCCGGCGTCGACCGCGCTATCCAGATCGTGGAACTGGCGCTGCAGAAATATGGCGCACCGGTCTATGTGCGCCACGCCATCGTGCATAACAAATATGTGGTGGAGGGACTCAAGGCCAAGGGCGCGATCTTCGTCGAGGAGCTCGACGAGATTCCGGAGACCGAAGCGCCGGTGGTGTTCTCGGCCCATGGCGTGCCCAAGAGCGTGCCCGCCGACGCCAAATCACGGAACATGTTCTTCCTCGATGCCACCTGCCCATTGGTGAGCAAGGTACATGTCGAGGCCTCGCGCCATTTCGAGGAGGGTCACGAAATCGTGCTGATCGGCCATGCGGGGCATCCCGAAGTCATCGGCACGATGGGACAATTGCCCGAGGGCGCCGTGACGCTGATCGAGACGGTGGAGGACGCCAATGCCTTCACGCCGCGCGATCCGGAAACCCTGGCCTTCGTGACGCAGACGACGCTGTCGGTGGACGATACGCGGGAAATCGTGTCGGCGCTCAAGGCCCGCTTCCCGGCCATAAACGGCCCGCACAAGGAAGACATCTGCTACGCGACCACCAATCGGCAGGAATCGATCAAAGCGGTTGCCCCGCAGGTCGATGCGATGATCGTCGTCGGGTCGCCGCACTCATCCAATTCGCAGCGCCTCGTGGAAGTGGCCCTGCGCAATGGCTGCAAGGTCGCGACCCTGGTCGACCGCGCCAGCGAGATCGACTGGTCGGTCTATGGCGATATTCGCACCCTGGGCGTCAGCGCCGGCGCGTCGGCGCCCGAAAGCCTCGTGGAAGAGGTGATCGACGCCTTCGCTGAGCGCTACGACATCACGGTCGAAACCAAGACAACGGCCGAAGAGCATATCGCCTTCAACATTCCAAAAATCCTGCGGAACCTGGAAGTGGCCTCGGGGCGTGGCTGATACGGTCATCATCCATACCGACGGCGCCTGTTCGGGCAATCCTGGGCCGGGCGGCTGGGGGGCTATCCTGCAGTTCGGGCGCCATTCCAAGGAGCTCAAGGGCGGCGAGGCGCAAACGACCAATAACCGCATGGAGCTGACGGCGGCCATTGAGGCGCTCAATGCGCTGACCCGGCCCTGCACGGTCGAACTGCATACGGACAGCCAGTATGTGAAGAACGGCGTGCAAAGCTGGATTCACGGCTGGAAGCGCAATGGCTGGCGCACCGCGGACAAGAAGCCGGTGAAAAATGCCGAACTCTGGCAGGCACTCGATGCGGCCACGCAGCGCCATCAGGTCGAGTGGCACTGGGTCAAGGGACATGCCGGGCACGACCTCAACGAGCGTGCGGACGAATTGGCGCGCGAAGGCATGGCGCCGTTCAAGCCGGCAAAGGCCGCCGGACTTACGCCGCCGGTTTAGTCCGCGCCGGAAGCAGCTTCTTGATGGCGCCCCATAGGGGGCTGATCACATAGCCGGCGACGGGGATCAGCAGGGCACCCAGGGCCAGGCCAATGATGAAATCGACAAACGCCGTGGCGAGCCAGCCGGCCAGCCCGGCAATGGCGGGGAAGGTGGCCTCGGCCCAATGCGCTGCCGCCTCGATGACGTGTTCGGGGCCGGTGATGCCGAACTCGTAGAGACCATGGGCGATGATGGAGCCGCCGACCCAGGTCATGGCGGCCGTTCCCACCAGGCTCAGAACCTGCATGAAAATGGGCATGGTCTGGACGATGCCGCGGCCAAAGGCGCGCCCCAGGCCGGTGCGGCCGGACTTGGCCAGCCAGAGGCCGACATCGTCGGCTTTGACGATCAGGGCCACGGCGCCATAGACGATGACGGTAATCCCGATGCCGGCGACGGCAAGTATGCCGGCGCGGGTCCAGAAGTCGGGCACTTCGATAGCGGCGAGGATGATGGTCATGATCTCGGCCGAGAGGATGAAATCGGTCTTGATCGCCCCGGCCACTTTCTGGTCTTCGAGCGAGGCGGGCGCGATGGCCGTATGCTCGATGCTGGCCTCGTGCTGCTCGGCCTGGTGCGGCGCAAACAGGTGAAAGACCTTTTCGGCACCCTCATAGCAGAGGTAAGCGCCCCCGATCATCAGCAGCGGCGTGACCAGCCAGGGCAGGAAGAGCGAGAGCAGCAATGCCGCCGGTAGCAGGAACATGAGCTTGTTTTTGACCGAACCCCAGGCGATGCGGGCGATCATCGGCAATTCGCGATCGGCCGAAAAGCCGGAGACGTAGCTCGGAGTGACTGCCGCATCGTCGATGACGGCGCCTGCCGCCTTGACGCCGGCCCGCGCGGCCTGGCTGGCGATGTCGTCGAGCGAAGCCGCGGCCACCTTTGCAAGGCTGACAACGTCATCCAGCAGCGCGATCAATCCAACGGCCATTTACATCACTCCACCAAGTTCCTGTCGTCGCCGAGTTCATCGACCTCTTGGTTCGACAGGCTCACCATGAGGTCTCCGCTAACTCACCAGCCTGTCAGACCTCATCCTGAGCCTGTCGAAGGAGGAGGTTGTGGCATCCACATCTCTGTGCCTGACCTCGTGGTTCGACGGGCTCACCGTGAGGTCTCCGCTGGTTCAGCCGGCGACTTTGCCGAAATCGGCCACAAGATGCATGGTGTCGCGCAGCCTGGCCAGGAGGTTGAGCCGGTTGGTCCGGACCGCCGGATCACTGTCGTTGACGAGGACAGCCGTGAAAAAGGCGTCGACCGGAGCGCGCAGCCTGGCCAGTTCGGCCATGGCGCCCTTGTAGTCGTTTTGTCCGACACAGCCGGCCACGGCTGCATTCACGATGTCCACGGCGGCGGCGAGGGCGATTTCTTCCGGCAGCTTCAGGGCAGCCTGATCAACAGCGCCGGCATAGGTCTTGCCGTCCTTCTTCTCCTCGGCCGCAAGGATGTTCGCGGCGCGGCGGTAGCCGGCGAGCAGGTTGGCGCCATCATCGGTGGCCAACAGGGTGGAGAGCGCTTCGGCACGCTGGGTGATTTGCAGCATGTCATTGCTGTCAGCCGAAATGACGGCGTCGACCAGATCGTGGCGGGCGCCGGCGTCGCGCAGGGAAACCTTGAGGCGATCATGGAAGAAAGCCAAGAGGTCCGGCTCGACCACCAGCGGGAACTTCAGATTGTTCTCGGTGATGATGCGGATGACGCCAAGGGCTGCGCGGCGCAGCGCGAAGGGATCGCGCGAGCCGGTCGGCTTTTCATCGATCGACCAGAAACCCGAGAGCACATTGAGCTTGTCGGCCAGGGCCACGGCAATGGAGACCGGTTCGGTCGGCACGCGGTCGGACGGGCCGACCGGCTTGTAGTGCATTTCCATGGCCTGGGCGATTTCAGGCTTCTCGCCCTGTGCCGTGGCGTAATAGCGGCCCATCAGGCCCTGCAATTCCGGAAATTCGCCTACCATGCCGGTGACCAGGTCGGCCTTGGCCAGCATGGCGGCACGCTTGGTGGTCTCGACATCGGCGCCGACCTGCGGCGCGATTGTCGCGGCAAGCTCGACCAGGCGCTGCACCATGGCAAACTGGGTCCCCAGCTTGGCATGGAAAACCATGTCTTCGAGCTTGGGCAGTCCATGCTCCAGCGGAATGGCCAGGTCGCCCTGGTAGAAGAAGGCAGCGTCGCTGAGGCGGGCTCGGATGACGCGCTCATTGCCGGCAACCACCACGGCCCCGCCATCGGCAGGCACGGTGTTGGAGGTGATGATGAAATTGGGGGCCAGCTTGCCCGAGGCATCGCGCAGGCAGAAGCACTTCTGGTTGGCGCGGATGGTGGCGATGATCACTTCCTCGGGGAGCTTGAGGAATTCGGGATCGAACGACCCCATCATCACCACGGGCCATTCGACCAGCCCGGCAACTTCTTCGAGAAGCCCCTCATCCTGGATGACGGAAAGGCCCTGTGCAAAGGCAAGATTGTCCGCATCGGCGCGGATGATGTCCTTGCGGCGGTCTGCGTCCAGCACCACTTTGGCGCGCTCCAGCGCCGTCACATAATCGTCGAAGCGTTTGACGCGAATGGCGTCGGGCGACAGAAACCGGTGTCCGAACGTGGTCTGGCCAGATTGCAGGCCCGCGGCCGCGAAAGGCACGACGACCGGTTCGTCATTCTCGGTGCCGAACGTGGCCGTGATGGCGCGCAGCGGGCGGACCCAGCTGAAGTTGCCCGAGCCCCAGCGCATCGACTTGGGCCATGGGAAATCGGCCAAGACTTTCGGCAGGATGCCCGAGAGCAGGTCGACGGCGTCGGCGCCCGGCTTTTCGATCAGGGCCACATAGAAGTCGCCCTTCTTGGGGTCGCTTTCGACCTTGGCCTGGTCGATGGAGGCGAGGCCGGCGGCGCGCAGAAATCCGTCAACCGCCTGTTGTGGTGCGCCGACCTTGGGGCCCTTCTTTTCCTCGCGCGTGTCGGGCGAGCGGACCGGCAGGCCCGAGATCGTCAGGGCCAGGCGGCGGGGTGTGGCAAATGCCCTGGCGCCCTCATAGACCAGACCCGCATCGACCAATGCATTGGTGACGGCTTTCTTGAGGTCTTCGGCAGCGCGCCGCTGAAAGCGGGCGGGAATTTCCTCGGAGAACAGTTCGAGCAGAAGTTCGGGCATAGGAGGCAACCGGGTTGGAACGCGGTGGTCTGATTAACTTGGGGGAGAAGGGATGTCCAGAAATGGGTGAGGCGCGAAGCTAGTCACCGGCCACGAAGGCCTGCCATTCGCCATCGGCGCCGATATAGACGCGCCACCAGAACCATCCGCCAAAGTCATGCATGTCATCCAGCTGCTCCGGGGTTATCAGCCGATAGGCGTCGACAACCTGACCCGGTTCGAGCGCGGCAATGTCGATGACGGCGAGATAGGGCCAGACATAGCTGGGCGTTTCGCTGCCGGCTCCGAGCACGGCATAGGGCATTTCGAGGAGATTGCGCAGCAGGGCCAGTATCTGGCGGCCCTCCGGGTCGGCCGACTGGTCCTTGAGATAGGCGAGCGCATCGTCCGGACCGCCGAAACTGACATTGGGCGGATAGTCCTGCGCATCCATGACGGCACCCAGGGCCTCGATGTCGCCGCTCATCGTCGCCGCAATCAGGGCCTGCCGCTTGGCAGCAACCGCCTCGGGCAGGGCGCTCGCATCATCGCTCACCACGATATCGGAGAACGGATCGTAGGGCGCTTCCTCCTGCGCCAGGAGCGGCGTAGCCAGGAGCAGAGCGACAGCAGCGATGTGGGCAATGCGCATGAAAATGGTCTCCGTTTGGGCGGAGCCTAGCCGAAAAACCGGCCGATGGTCACGATGGCCTTACTGCAGGATGCGCTCGAGATTGTATTCGCCACTGCGGATGCGATCGGGCAATTGCGCGACCAGGTCAGCGGCGGCATCGTCGCCATGCAGGCGCACGAAGGTTGCCAGCGCGGCAAAGAGCGAGGCGTGGGCGAGCGAAGCACTTTCCAGTCCGTCTTCCTCGGCGCTGTTCCAGGCCTCGGCCAGATATTCGAGCGCCAGCTGGCGTTCGGCCTGGCCGCGTTCAAAGGGGCCAAGACCCGATGCCGGCGAGAAAATGGACTTGTTGCTCATAGGGGCGGAATAGCATGGTCTTTGCGTCACGCGCATCGTCCAAGTAACCCGAAGGTTAACGTGGCGTAGGCAATTGCGCGGACCTCGTGCCGGGCCTATTCGGCGAAACGCGTATGAATTTCGCGGGCCAGCCGCTGGGCCTCTCCCAGAAGGCGCACCAGGGCCTCGCGCGACGAGGGCGTGCAGGACTTGTGAAACCGGGAAAAGGCGGTGTAGCCGCCATTGAAGGCCCCGGCGAGACGCTGGCGACGGTCTTCATCCGGCTCGTCGAGGGCAATCAGTTCGGCCATCTGGACGCGCCAGTCTTCATTGCCGGCCTGGCACAGGGGCTGCAGGTAATAGAGGCTACCCATGATCTCGGATAGCCGCTCCATCTGGCGCTGATAGAGCGGATCGATAGCGAAAGACGGCGTGGCGAAAAAGATGGGCAGGAGCAGGAGGCCGCATAGGCGCAAGGCGGCGCCCGTGCGCATCTGCACAGGTCGGGTCAGGGAAGGCTGCGCTTTGTGGTCGGTCGACACCATGCCGCTTCTTACCAGCTTTGGCCCAGAACCTTGAAGCATTCTCTGATGACATCATCGAGCCGTGATGTGGTGCGCAGCGCCGGCAACATGCCCGGATCGGCCCATTTGTGGTCGACGATCTCGTCGGAGGCGCGGATGGTGCCGACATAATCGGTGGTGGTGAACACGGCCAGCCGATAGGTGCCGTCACGGCCCAGTTCCTGGGTAACGACATGTCGCGGATTGCGAATGGTGAGGCCCAGCTCCTCCTGAACCTCGCGGACGGCGCATTGTTCGATGGTCTCTCCATCGTCCATGCGGCCGCCGGGAAAGGTCCACAGGTTCTGGTAGGGTGCGAAGGCCCGCTTGATCAGAAGGATCTTGCCGTGGCGCACGATGCCGACGCTGGCAGCATTGGGAAGGTCGGTCATGGGTCCGGGCCGGTTTGCGATTCGTTAGCGGAGAGATTACCTCTCCAGAGGTAAAGGAGACACGTCATGTGCGGACGCTATGCATCGACATTGCCACCGGAAATGATGGTGGAACTGTTCAAGCTGCTGAACAGCGTCGACATGGTGCCGCGCTACAATATCGCGCCCACCCAGCCGATCGTCGCGATCTGGGAGGCGCATGGGCAGCGCGAAGCCCATTTCGCCCGCTGGGGCCTGGTACCCGGTTGGGTCAAGGATCCGCGCGACTTTCCGCTGCTGGTCAATGCAAGGGCCGAAAGCATGGCCGACAAGCCGGCCTTTCGCGATCGGGTCAAGCATGGCCGCTGCATCGTGCCGGCGAGTGGATATTATGAGTGGCATACCGGCCCCGACAAGAAGAAGCAGCCCTATTACATCACCCGCGCCGACGGCGCGCCGATGGCGCTGGCCGGGCTCTATGCGTCATGGATGGGCCCCAATGGCGAGGAAGTCGACAGCGTGGCGACCATAACGGTGGCCGCCAATGCGCAATTGTCGGTGGTGCATGACCGGATGCCGGCGATCCTGATGAGCGAAAGCGCGCAGGACGACTGGCTCAATGTGCGCGATATCCGTGGCCCGGAAGCGGCGCAACTGGCCTTGCCGCTGGACGACGGTGTGCTCAGGTTTCATCCGGTATCCACGCGGGTCAACTCGGCCCGCGATGACGATCCCGGCCTGATTGAGCCGGTCAGCCTCGACAGGCCCGAGCCGCTCCAGGCCAAGCCGAAAAAGGCGGCCGGTGGCGGTCAGATGGACCTGTTCTAGAGCTTTTCTGGTTCTGATTGAATCAGACGAGAAAGGCTCTAAGTTGTTGAGAGGTCACGTTTTCGAACCAGAAAAGTGGTATCCACTTTTCTTGAAAACGCTCTAAGCTCACATGATATCGAAATAGCCCAGAGCGTCGCCGATGGCTTCCTCCTCGTAATGGAGGTGGGAAAGCAGCACCTTTTCGAGGGCGCGATAGACTTCGACGGCATCGTCGAAATTCTCCCGCCCCGGCGCGTCGGCCAGCTTGATGAGGGTGTCGATCAGCCTCTCGAGCAGCGTGTGGACGACGACATGCTCGGCTTGCAGGCGATCGGCAATGGCCTTGAAGGCCGGACTCTGCGCGGCGATGACCGGAAACAGCGCCCGGTCTTCGATGGAGTGATGGCCATGCACGAACTGGCAATATTGCCCGCAAAGCGTGCCGAAGCGGCGATAGTTCGAGACCATCACCAGGTCCTGCGTTTCAGCCCTGACGTCCTCGGCACTGGCCTTGCCCTCGGCCGCGCGTTCGATCAGGCGGCCGAGCACGGTCATGTTCTCGCGCAGATGATCGTGGATCATCTTGAGGTGTTCGCCGGGATGCTTCTGCGCCTCGGTGAGGCCCGGAAGCTCGGGAATGGCGGGACGGGTGGCGTCGTCGAGGAATTGGATGTCTTTGAGCAGCATGGGGCAGACATGGGACCGTGCCGGCCCATGCGCAAGAAGGCACAGCGGGGTGACCGGGTTACACGGGGCCCAGCATTTTTCCCGGATTGAGGATGCCCCTGGGATCGAGCGCAGTCTTGATCGCGCGCATCATCTCGAGTGCGACCGGGTCCTTGACCTGGCGCAGCAGGTCGACCTTGAGCTGGCCGATGCCATGTTCGGCAGAAACCGAGCCCCCCAGTTTCAGCACGACCTCGTAGATGACCCCGTGCATGGCCTCGTCATACTGGGCCATGAAGGCCTTGGGATCAGCGCCGACCGGCATCGAAAAGTTGAAGTGAATATTGCCATCGCCCATATGGCCGAACGGCACGGGGCGGATGCCGGGGACCAGTTTCTCTGCGGCTGCGCTGCCCTCGGCGATCAGGCGCGGCACAGCGGCAATGGGCACCGAAACGTCGTGCTTGATCGAGGCGCCCTCGCGCGACTGGCATTCGCTCATCTGCTCGCGAAAGGCCCACATGCGGGTGCGGTCGGCCAGACTCTCGGCGAGGACGGCATCGGCGACAAGCTCTTCCTCGAACGCCGCCTCAAGGCCCGATTGCAGCGCGCCTGGTGCAGTGCCGGGCATGCGGGTCAATTCGATCAGCGCATACCAGGGTGAGGCGCTGGCGGTGGGATCGGCATCGAGCATGCCGTGGCGAAGCTGGATATCGAGGCCGATCCGGGGGATGAGCTCGAAGGCATTGAGACGGGCGCCGAAGCGCTGGCGCATGAGCTGAAACAGGTCCAGCGCCGCGTCGGGCGAAGCCACATTGACCAGGGCCGTTTCATGATCTTCCGGCAGCGGAAAGAGTTTGAGGCTGGCGGCGGTGATGATGCCCAGCGTCCCCTCGGCGCCGACCAGCAGGTCCTTGAGATCGTAACCGGTATTGTCTTTCTTGAGGGCGTTGAGGCCGCGATAGAGGCGGCCATCGGCGAGCACCGCTTCCACCCCCATGGTGAGCTCGCGGGCATTGCCATAGGCCAGGACATTGACGCCGCCGGCGTTTGAGGACAGCACACCACCAATGCGCGCCGAACCCTGCGAGGCCAGCCAGAGCGGGAACATCATACCGGCCTCTTCGGCGGCCTTGTGGGCGTTTTCGAGAATGACACCAGCCTCTGCCACCATGACGCCGGCGGCGGCATCGACGGAGCGGACGCGGTCCAGCTTTTGCAGGCTGAGGATAATTTCGTCGCCGCGAAGGGGCACCTGGGCGCCGACGAGCCCGGTATTGCCGCCCTGGGCGATGATGCCGACGCGCGCATCGTTGGCCCAGCGCAAGACGGCCTGGACGGCCTCAATATCGGGTGGCGTGACGACGGCCACGGCGGTCTTGTGAAAGCGTTTCCGGGGCTCGTTGAGCCATGCACCCATGCGTCCGCTATCGCCGATGACATTGGCCCCGCCGACAAGGCCGGTCAAAGCGGAAACGATCTCGGAAGCGGTCAGGGACATGTCTTTGCTCGGTCAATGGACAGCTATGCGGATGGCGGCCTTGTCCGCCCCCGATCCCATGTGCCACAAGCGGGCCATCGACTCCAGCTTGAGGACGCGCCGCCCGGCGCGGGATGACATGACTGCCCTGGTCTGGCCGGAAATCTACTTCATTCGGCATGGTGAAACACCCTGGAACGCCGAGCGCCGTTATCAGGGGCGCCGGGACATTCCGCTCAACGAAAAGGGCAAGGGTCAGGCCAGCCTCAACGGCAAGACGCTGGCGCGGCTGTTTGCAAGCCGCGGCCTCGATCCGACGCAGTTCGAATGGCACGCTTCGCCGCTGGGCCGCACGCGGGAAACCATGGAGCGCGTGCGCATGGGGTTCACCCAGCACCTGCCCGAAGTGAAATTCGACGTACGCCTGATGGAAATCAGCTTCGGCGTGCTCGAGGGCAGCCTGCACGAGGAACTGCCGGCCAATATGGCCGTGGCCCCCGGCCAGCGCGATGAGACCTATTGGGACTTTCGTCCGGAGAACGGCGAAAACTATCGCGATGTCGAAGCGCGCCTCACCGAATTTGCCGGCGTGCTCAATGGTCCCTCAGTGGTCGTCGCCCATGGCGGCATCGCCCGCACCCTGCGGGTGCTGATCGAGCGGGCGCCGATCCTGGATGTGATCAATTGGCCGCCTCCGCAGGACACGATCATGCATTTCACGCCGGGCAAGATGGAACTGATCCGGGCCAGCGACCTGTGATTGACCTTGGCACGGCCTCTGCCTAAAACCGCCCCAGCAACAGGGTCGCGCCATGTCTTTCAATACATTCGGACATCTCTTTCGTTTCACCACCTGGGGTGAAAGCCATGGCCCGGCGCTGGGCGTCGTCGTCGACGGGTGCCCGCCGGGCATCGAACTGACGCCCGAGATGATCCAGCGCGATCTCGATCGCCGCAAGCCGGGCCAGTCCAAATATACGACGCAGCGCCGGGAAGCCGACGAAGTGAAGATCCTCTCGGGTGTGTTCGAGGACGAACGCACCCACGGGCCGCGGACCACCGGCACGCCCATTTCGCTGCTGATCGAAAATACCGACCAACGGTCCAAGGACTATTCGGATATCCGCGACAAATATCGTCCCGGCCATGCCGATTACACCTACGACCAGAAATACGGCATCCGCGATTATCGTGGTGGCGGCCGGACCTCGGCGCGGGAAACCGCAGCACGCGTCGCTGCCGGCGCCATAGCGCGGCAGGTGCTGGCAGGCGTGACCATTCGCGCCAGCCTGGTGCAGGTTGGCCCGCACAAGATCGACTATGACAATTTCGACTGGGCGCAGGTCGGCGAGAACCCGTTCTTTTGCGCCGACGCGAAGGCCGCCACGCTTTGGGCCGACTATCTCGACGGCATCCGCAAGGATGGCAATTCGGTGGGCGCCGTGATCGAGGTGGTGGCCGAAGGCGTTCCGGCCGGGTGGGGTGCGCCCATCTATGGCAAGCTCAGTGCCGATCTGGCCTCGGCCATGATGAGCATCAACGCCGTCAAGGGCGTCGAAATCGGCGCCGGTTTCGACGCGGCCAGCCTGACGGGTGTCGATAATGCCGACCAGATGCGCGCCGGGGCCGACCGTCCCTATTTCCTCGCCAATCATGCCGGCGGTATCCTGGGAGGCGTGTCCAATGGCGATCCGGTAGTGTGCCGCTTCGCCGTCAAGCCGACCTCCTCAATCCTGACGCCACGCCAGACCGTAACCACGGCCAACGAGGATACCGACATCATCACCAAGGGGCGGCACGACCCCTGCGTCGGCATTCGCGCCGTGCCGGTTGGCGAAGCGATGATGGCACTGGTCCTGGCCGACCACATGCTGCGCCATCGCGGGCAAACCGGCCGCGAGGGTGCCGTGGGGTTCCAGCGGAACTAGACTACTTCACGATAGGACTGAAACGACGGAGCCTTTTCCTTCTCTCCTGAGGGGAGAAGAGCCTGCCCTGGACTTGATCCGGGGTGGCGCGAAGCGCCGGATGAGGGGTTCACACTCGCGTTCCTGCCGAGAAGCTTTCACCCCTCACCCAACCCTCTCCCCTGAGGGGCGAGGGCGCGATGAAGGCGATGGTTCAGATCACGGGTGAAATTCCCTAGGCAGGCGCGTCGCCGAGGGACAGCCGCAAGCCGAACGGGCCGCGCGTCACGCGGAGTTGGCCGAGGGCTTCCAGATATTCGACATGCGCCATCATGGTCATGCGCGCAGCAAACCGCACCCGAGCGGGTTGTTCGGGATAGATTTGCGCAATGACCGCCCCGAGCGTGGTGGCGCCCTGGCGGACCGCCTCGATGAGCCGGTCATTGCGCATCTGCCGGTGCGTCCTGAGGGCCGCGGCATGAGCCGGTCCATCTTCTATCGGGCCGCCATGCGCGGGGACGTAGCGGCGGTAGGGCAGCGCGATGAGCTTGTCCAGCGCGGCGAAGTAGTCAGACATCGAACCATCCGGGACGGAAACCAGGGTGGAGTTCCACCCCATGACATGATCGCCGCTGAGCAGAATTTCGGTGCCGGCCAACCCGAAAGCCAGATGGTTGGCGCAGTGGCCGGGCGTTGTGTGCACGACAACGCTCATATCGCCCGCTTCGATTGTCTCGCCATCGATCAGCGTCCGATCGGGTAGCAGGGCCCAATCGCATGAGCCGCGAATCGGGTTGCGCTCAAAGCGCCTCAATGGCCGCGATAGCCTGTGCTGGCCACCGAACCACAAGGGCGCTCCAAGTTTTTCCCGCCAGACGGCCGCCGAGGCGCTGTGATCCTTGTGTGTATGGGTCAAAAGGATGGTCGTGACCACGCGGCCCGCGATGGCGCTCAGGAGGGCAGAATCGTGCCTGTGGTCGACTGGCCCCGGATCGATCAGCGCCAGGCGCTCGTGCCCCAGAAGAAAGCTGTTTGTGCCGGTAAAGGTATAGGCAGAGGCATTGGGCGCCGTGACCCTGACGAGGCCCGGCGCAACCACGACCGGCATGCCGGTATCGGGCTGGAAATCCCTGTCAAAGTGGAGCGTGGAAGAAGCTGATGCCATTGCGCGTCTGATGCCAAGAAAGTAAGAAGCCTTAGGAACGGTGATCCTGTTCATTCAGCACCACCATGACTAGTCCAAGCCTGGAAGGTAAGAAATGGCCGTGACCCTGACTACGCCCAATACGCTGCTCGGCACCTATCAGCCCAAGAGCGACGTCGCCAAGCTGGCAACCAATGCCGCAATCGTCGTACTGGGCACCTTGCTCATCACCGCCGCTGCCAAGATCAACGTGCCGGTGTGGCCGGTGCCGGTGACCCTGCAGAGCTTTGCCATTGCAGCGCTCGCCGCTGGTTTCGGCATGCGTATCGGCGTGGCCACCGTGGCGCTCTACCTGCTCGAAGGCGCGTTCGGCCTTCCCGTCTTCGCCACCGGCGGCGGCCTTGCCTATCTTGCCGGCCCGACGGGCGGCTTCCTGATCGGCTTCCTGGTCATGGCCGGCATTATCGGGTTCTTCGCCGACCGTGGCGCTTCAAGCCGTCCGGTGACCCTGTTTGCGGGCATGATGGTGGGCAACGCCGTCATGTTCGCCCTGGGCTTCGCCTGGCTGTTGGCCATGGCTGGCGCGGCGCAGTGGCTGGACCAGTCCAACGTGGTCGCCGACGCCTTCGCCAAGGCCGTGCAGCCGTTCATCGTCTGGGACATTCTCAAAATGGCCCTGGCCGCACTGACCGTGACCGGCCTCTGGAGCCTGTTCGGCCGCAAGGGCTGAGCCCGGCTAACACCCATGAATGCGAAGGGCCGGTGCAATGCACCGGCCCTTTTTCTTGCGCACCCTCACACCGCTTCAAGCCGCCGGGTAAATTGCGAGACGGCCGAGAACATGGATTGCGGCGTGTCGCCGGTGACGATGGCGCCGAGCAGGGGCGCGGCCACGCCCGCGGCCCGCAGCGCGATACTGTCAGCGGGGGTCAGGGCGAGTTGGCTCGGTACGATGACCGGGACATCGACGGCTTTCACCACCTCGGTGTAGCGCGCCAGGTCAGTCTCGGTCATGGCCGTGCGATAGCGCTCGAAGGGCATGATCGAGGCTTCGATGATGCAGCCGGGCAAAGCGGCGATTCCGGCGAGGGTTTCGGGCATGCTGGTCGAGGAAAGGGCCGGCATGGGGCGCAGGCGTGACTGCAGCAGGTGAGGCTGCATGTGGTCGATATAGACGTTGAAGCCTTCGAAGCCGAGATCGGCGAGGGCATTCATCTCAGATGCGGTGGGCACAGTTTCCTGGCCAGCCATGACAAGTAGCGGGCAACCAAGCCCGGCGAGTTCCTCGAAGAAGGGACGTTCCTGCGCGAAGGTGCCGAAGGTGGTGCCGGTGGCGCGGTGATAGGCGTTGAGATGGGTCTTGAGCGCAAAGGCGCCGCCATCCAGGGCCGCCTTGGCAAGGTCGAGATCGTGACGGGCGAGCGAAACGGCGACCGGAAACGCACCCGAAGTCAGCGCAGCGTGGAAGCGGGAGCTGGAATAGGTCATGCGATGCGCAGACCCCCGGCATCAAACAGGTGGATGGCCTCGAGGTCGGGGCGGATATGGATGGTTTCGCCGGGCCGTGCGGCGATGCGCTCGCGGAAAACGCCGGTGATGGTGTGCTCGCCCAGGGTCATGGTGACCTGGGTTTCCGAGCCCATGGGCTCGATGAGCGAGACCGTTGCGGGGAGACCATCGGCGGTGAGAGACAGGTGTTCGGGGCGGAAGCCGTAACTGGCCTGTCCACGGGCGGAAACCGAGGCAGGCAAGGGCAGGGTTACTCCTGCGGCTTCAAACCCCTTTTCGGTGATGGTGCCGCCCAGAATGTTCATTTCGGGCGAGCCGATGAAACCGGCGACGAAGAGATTGGCCGGGCGGTCGTAGAGCTCGAGCGGCGCGCCGACCTGCTCCACCTTGCCGCCATTCATGACCACGATGCGATCGGCCATGGTCATGGCTTCGACCTGATCGTGGGTGACGTAGACGGTGGTGACGCCAAGGCGCTGGTGCAGGCCCTTGATCTCGCCGCGCATGACGACGCGGAGCTTGGCGTCGAGATTGGACAAGGGTTCATCGAAGAGGAAGACCTGCGGGTTGCGCACGATGGCGCGGCCCATGGCGACGCGCTGGCGCTGGCCGCCTGAGAGCTGGCGGGGATAGCGGTCGAGCAGGTGGGAAAGGCCGAGAATGCCGGCGGCCCACTGGACGCGCTCGGCGATTTCGGCTTTCGAGGCGCCACGATGTTCGAGCGAGAAACCCATATTCGTCGCGACGGTCATGTGGGGGTAGAGCGCGTAGTTCTGAAAGACCATGGCGATGTCGCGGTCCTTGGGCTCGAGGTCATTGACCACGCGTCCGCCGATTTCGATGGCGCCGCCGGTGATGGTCTCGAGGCCCGCGATCATCCGCAACAGGGTGGACTTGCCGCAGCCGGAGGGGCCGACGAGGACGACGAATTCACCGTCCGCAATATCGATGTCCACGCCATGCAGCACTTGTGTGGCACCATAGCTCTTGGTGACGGATTTGAGGGTAACGGGAGCCATGGGGTCAGCCTTTCAGCCCGGTATGGGCGAGCCCTTCGACGAACTGCTTCTGCGCCACGATGAAGACCAGCAAGACGGGGATGGCGGTCATGGTGGCAGCGGCGAGCTGGATGTTCCACATGGCCCCGCCATAGGCATCGGTGAACTGGGTCAGCGCCTGGGGTAGGGTGAACATCTGGGTCGAAGACAGGAATACGATGGGTTCGAGATAAAGGTTCCAGGAGTGGAGGAAGGTGAAGATGGCCACGGCGCCCAGGGCAGGCTTTGCCAGCGGCAGGGCGATGGTCCAGAAGATCTTGAACCGGCCGAGGCCATCGACGCGGGCAGCTTCTTCCAGTTCGGTGGGGAGCGCGATGAAGAACTGGCGCATGACGAAGGTGGCAAAGACCGAGGGCGCGCCGAAGATGGGCACGAGGATCAGCGGCCAATGCGTATTGATCATGCCCCAGCCCAGGAACATCTGGAACAACGGCACGATGGTGACTTCGGAGGGGATGAGCAGGCCCAGCAGCACGACCATGAAGATGGCATTGCTGAAGGGAAATTTTATGCGCGCAAAGGCGTAACCGGCCATGGAGGAGATGACCATGGTGCCGCCGGTGACGAGGGCGGCGATATAGGCCGAATTCCAGTATTGCCGGGCAAAGGGCTGCAATTCGAAGACCTGGGCATAGGTCGAGAAATCGAAGCGGCGCGGCCACAGGTCGGGCGGGAAGGCGAAGATATCGCTGATCGGTTTCACCGATGAGGTGATCATCCACCAGGTGGGGAAAACGAAAGGGATGAGCAGGACGCACATCAGCCCATAGAGGGCAGTTTTCATGCGGGGGCTGAGATCAGTTTTCATAGAAGACCACCCGCTTGCGGAGCTGCCACTGAACGAAGGTCAGGACCGCAACGATGACGAAGAGCAGGATCGAAAGGGTCGAGCCATAGCCAAAGAAGTGGAACTGGAAGGCCTGCTGGTAGAGGTAATAGACCAGAACGGTAGTGGTCATGCCGGGACCGCCCTGGGTGAGAACGGCAATCTGGGCGAAGACCTGGAGTGAGCCGACAATGGTGATGATCGATGTGAGCAGGATCGTGGGCGAGATCAGCGGCAGGGTGATGCGGCGGAACTGCTTGAACGCTCCCGCGCCATCGACCCGCGCCGCCTCGTAGAGCTCCTTGGGCACACCCTGAAGGGCGGCGAGGAACAGGATCATGTTGAGGCCGACATTCTTGAAGACCTGCACGACGATGACCGAAATCATCGCCGTGGTGGGCGTGCGGAGCCAGTTGGGGCCCTCGATGCCGAGCATGGAGAGGAGGCCGTTGATGCCGCCATTGTTCTGAAGGAGGAAGCTCCAGACGATGGTCCAGGCGACCAGAGATACGACGACCGGTGAGAAGAACAGGGTGCGGAAGACGACAATGCCCCTAAGCTTCTGGTCGAGGAGGACGGCGAGAAGCAGCGCCAGGGTCATGTTGAGGACGACGAGGCCGGCCGAGAAAATGGCGGAGGCGAGGAGCACCTGGGACAGGTTCGGATCGGCCAGTAGCATCTGGTAATTGGCGGCGCCGACGAAATTGAAGCTCGACGCCAGCACGTTCCATTCGTGGAGCGAGTACCAGAAGACCAGGCCAAGCGGCACGAGCACGAAGGTGATGATGCCGATGAGCTGGGGCGCGATGAAGACATAGCCTGCCGCCGCGTCGCGCCGGGCGATGGTCCAGAACGGGGGCTTATGCGGCGCTTGTAGAGGCTGAGACATTGAGGTTCCTGCGTCTCCCTCCCCCTTGTGGGGAGGGATCAAGGGTGGGGGTGAGCCACACGCACCGAGTTCGCGGGGGCATACCCCCCACCCTGCTTCACGACGGACTTGGCAAGCCAAGTCCTGTTCAGCTTCCCTCCCCACAAGGGGGAGGGAGGAAGGAGCCGAAGCCCTGGCGTGTGCCTTAGCGTGCCAGCAGCGGGTTGACGCTGGAACACACGTTTTCGAGCACGGACGCCACGTCAGCGTCAGGCACCCAGAGGGCGTCGAGGCCGGCACGGATGGTCTGCTGGATCTGGGCGAAGTTGGTGTGACCCGGCAGAACCGTGCCGTTGGAGATACCCGCGATCACGACGTTTTCAATCTGCTCGGCGGAGAGCAGCGGATTGGTCGAGGCGAGAGTTTCGGCGTTGAGCAGGCTCGCGCGGGCCGGCGGGAAGAACTGTGCCAGTTTCTTGGAATTCTCGGCATTGGTCATATAGCCGAGGAACTCGACGGCGACGTCCTTGTTGGCGCTCTTGGCGAAGACACCCACACCGGCCTGGCCGACAACCGCGTACTCACCGGCAGGGCCGGCCGGGAGCGGCACGAGATCCCAATCGAACGGGTTCTCCTTGGGCAGCAACGAAGCGCGGCTGATCTGGGTGATGGTCATGCCGGTTTCGCCAGCGAAGAAGTCGATGTCCTCACCGGGGCCGGGCATGGCCTTGTCGGTGAAGATCGCCGTGTGGATGGCAGTCAATGCGTCGACCATGGCCGGTTCGGTGAAGGTGCAGGTCTTGCCGTCCTCGCTCCACGGCGTTGCGCCCCAACCGTTCCAGATCGAGGCGAGGTTCTGCCAGACCTGGTATTTGAAGTCGCGGACGACGAGACCGGTCTTGCCGGACTGACCGACAGTGGCGGCGGCTGCAAAGGCATTGTCCCAGGTCCATTCGCCGGCAGCGATCAACTCGGCCGGGGTCTTGGCACCTGCCGCTTTCAAGACGTCGTTGTTGGCGAAGATGGCGAAGGGCGAGGTGGAGAAGGGGTAGGCGTAAAGCTGGCCGTCCTTGGTCCACAGGGCCGTGGCCTGTTCCGAAACGTCGGCCAAGTCATAACCGTCCATGCCGTTGAAGGCGTCGGTGAGCGGGGCGAGGGCGCCGGAATTGACGAAGTCAGCGGCGGTGGTTTCCAAGATCCACGCCAAATCGGGCGGATTGCCACCGGCGATCTGGGTGGTCAGGGTCGTGGTGTAGCTGTCGAAGGGCAGCGGCTCGAAGCTCACCGAAACGTTGGGATGGGTGGCCTTAAAACCCTCGGCGATCTCGTTGAACATGGCCAGATGGGCTTCATTGGCACTCCAGATGGTCATGCGCAGATTGACCGCGTCCTGCGCCCAGGCCGTGCTGGCGCCGAGGCCCAGGATGATGCCGGCTGAAGCGACCGTCGCTTTGAGCAGATGCTTGTTCATTTTATCCTCCCTGGATGATTGATTTTGGTCAGTAGCCACGCACGTCAGGCCAGCGGATTTCGATGCCTTCCGCATAGAGCCGTGCCTGGAAATCTGTGAGCTTGGCGTCGTCTGCCTGCACCTGATGCGGGCTGAGGCCGTTGTTGAGGCAATGCGCGGCAAGCAGGCCAGCGACTTCGCCGACATTCCACTCGACCGGATGCAGCCGGTAGCAGCCATTGGTGATGTGGGTCGTGCCCATGTTCTTGCCGCCGGCAAGCAGGTTCTTCACCCGGCGTGGCAGCAGCGAGCCGAGCGGGATTTCGAAGGGCGCGGACTCGACGTCGACATAATTGTCGCCGCCCGTCGAGGGGTGAAGGTCGATGCGGTACATGCCGATGCCGACGCTGTCGCGATAGTGCTTCGAGAGCGCATTGCCGTGGATCGTCATCGAGACGTCCTGTTCGACAATGCGGGTGACCGGCAGGATGCGCCGGCTCTCGCGGATATAGGGCGCCATGGCGAGGCCATGGCCGGTGCCGGTGATGTCACCGCGCAGGCGCAGACCAGGGAAACCCTGGCCGCCATCGAGACGGGGCGCCTCGGTCTGGAGCCAATAGAACACCGAATAGGAGAGGTCGGCGGCCGATTTCAGGTGCGCGGCCTTTTCTTCCTCGGAAACATCGATGATGGAGCCGAGCATGTAGTCGATCATCGGCCAGTTCACGAGGCAGATGTCGGAGCCATAGGCGCCGGGCACGAAATTGCGGCGCGCGGCGATCCGGCGAAAGGTCCAGAGATTGCCGTCGCCGGGATTGCGGCGCTGGTCGGCGTCGACCAGAAGCGGATCGTCATCCGGATTCGGGGTAAAGCTGCGCTCGGTGATTTCGAGGGTGCGCGGATGTGGTGCCTTGAAGCCGAGCAAGGGGCCACCCCAGAAATCGGGCTGATACTGGCGCCAGAAATCGTAATTGGCCGGTTTGTCGATCACCTGGTTGCCCTCGACGTGGTCGATGGCAAAGCAGACGGAGACGGCCTGAACATTGTCGGGCTGGGTAGTTTCGGGTGCGCTGGGTTCACCGGTGTCGGACTGGGCCTCAAAGCCCTTGGCATATTCGGTGCCGGTCAGAGGCAGCAGATCGCCGAGTTCGGTGGCGTCCACGACATAGGCGGCCGAGACTGTGATCTCGGCGCCGGTGTCGCGGTGGCGGAGCGTGATGGCGCGGACCGTGTCGCCCACCACATCGGCCGCGATCGGCAGGTAGGGCCGCAGGACGCGAAGCTGGCCACCCCCGCGCCAGGGGGCCAACATGCCCTCGATGACAGCGAGGCCAACGCGCGGCTCGGCACAAAGGCGGCTGACCCAGCCAGCGCCGGGATTGAGATCGCCCCAGGCGCGGCTTTCGGCAGTCAGGGGATAGTGATCGCGGTAATATTGGCGGATGCCATTGCGCAACTGACGATAGGAGCGGGTGACGCCAAACTGCTCGACCCAGGAATGCTCATCAGGCGGCACGGCCTGGCTGGTGAGCTGGCCGCCGAGCCAGTCGAACTCTTCAGTGAGAATGACGGTGCGGCCCGAGCGCAGGGCGCCAAGAGCGGCGGCGACGCCACCCAGGCCTCCACCAACGACGAGCAGATCAGCGGAGAGTTCTTTGGTCATTTGGTCTTCTTGGTCTTGGAGGGAGGAGCGCCAAGGGTGTCGCCCTCAAGCGGCTCGCAATGGAGGAGAAGCTGTTCGACCGGCGCATCGTGTTCGACGCGGCGGACCAGCATTTCCGTAGCGGCGCGGGCCATGGCCTCGCGCGGGATGGCGAATGAGGTGAAGCGGCGTCCAGGCTCCTCGGCGCGGATATGATTGCCGAGCACGACGATGGAGAGATCGTCTGGGATGGAGAGGCCGCGGGTGCGGGCGGCGTGCTCGATGGCGATGGCGTCGGCCAGTTCGGTGACGAAAACGCAGGTGGCGCCGGCCGACAACAGGATATCGAGGACTTCGTTGGGGGGGCGTCCAACCGCAAAGATCGAGGTGACGAGTTCGGCTTCACCGACGGAGCGCGAAAAGCCGTACCAGCGATCGACCGTGGATTCGGCGCCCTCATTGAGGCCGACATAGGCGATGCGGCGATGCCCGAGGGCCTTGGCGCGCTCGACGAGCGCCGCCGTGGCTGGCGCGTAGTCGCCACCGACATAGGGAACGGGACCGCCGGCATCGTCGCGGCGGCCGACGGCGACGAAGGGGAAGTCGCCGGCAACCAGGCGAGCCAACTCGGTATTGTCGAACTTGCGGCCGAGGATGACGCAACCATCGGCGAGGCGCAGGCGGACATTGTCGCCGAAAATCTTGCGCTGCTGACCGGCGCCGGTGAGCAGGAGCAGGTCATAACCGAGAGATTGCGCGGCTTCTTCGATACCGAAGAGGAAGGGCGTGAAGAAGTCGGCCTGGCCGGAAGGGAAGGCGGGCTCGTAGGTGAAGACGCCGAGGATACGGTTGAGGCCTTTGACCATGCGGCGCGCCACCGGATCGGCAACATATCCCGTGTCGCGGATCACCTTTTCCACGCGCTCCCTTGTGTCCATGGGGATGCGATTGCGGCTGTCGGGCGTGCCATTGAGCACCAGCGACACGGTCGCCTGACTGACGCCCGCCAGTTGCGCAATGTCCTTCTGCGTGAGCCGCTTTGAAGGTGACAAGATCGTCCTCCCGATTGCTAATGCGTATTAGCATTGATACGTATTAGCAAGCTTCAATCGGGAAGGCAAGGCGTGATGTTTGCGTTGGACTGACGCGGTTGTGAGCAGGCTGGCGCTCAGCGCAGGGCAAACTCGATGGGGACGACCAGGGTGAGCTTGTCGCCCGCCAGGCCCTGGGGCGGGGCAGGGACGGGCGAGGCCCGGGCGATCATGGACATGACCGCCTCATCCAGCACGCCGTGTCCGGACGAGCGGGCAATTTGGGCGGAGAGAACGCGACCGCTGGCATCGATGCGGAACCGCAGGGTTGCTGTGCCCTGCAACCGGCTGCGCTGCGCCGAGGCGGGATAGTCCCGCCGGCGATAGAGGTGCGCGATCACGCGTCCCTGCCATGCCTGTTCGGCGGAGGCCGAAACCTGCGGCGCCGCCTCCCGGGCAGGCGCCGCCGTTGCGCTCGCCGTCGGTGCTGTGGCGGCGGCCGGCGAGGCGGCGGGAGAGGGCGGTGGGGTGGACGGGCGTTGATGCACTGTCGCGGGCGTGGCAGTTCGCGAAGCCTGCAATTGCGGCGACGGCGCCATGGGCAGCGGGACGGCCTTGGGCGGGGGCGCGATCTCGTCCGGTCGAACCGGTCGCGGCATGGGGAGCGGCACGCCCGGCGGCGCGGACGCAATCGCCGCTTCGGGCGACGAGACCTGCGGGTTCGTCAGCAGCGCTGCGGCGGAAGGCGGTTCCGGAGCCATCGGCGCAGCTTCTGAAAATTGCTCGCTCGCCTGGACCTTCGACACGGAACTATCCGGCTCCGGGGCAGGTTCCGGCAATTCGGATTGCGGCTCGGCGGTGCTGTCTGCGATTGGGGTTGGAGCGGCTTCAACCGGGTTGGCGCGCGGCGGTTCCGTTGCCGGCTGAGGCGGCGCGGGTTGCTCCGTGGCAGCCGGGGGCGCCTGCTCCGATGCGAGGACGACTTCGACAGCAATCGCCTCGGCGCGTCCGGAACCTGCGCCGCCCAATTCGCCGCTTGTCCAGATCCAGTGGGCCGCCGCACCCGCCGTGAGGCCGGTCACCAGGACGGCAAATGCCCACCGGCCAAGCTCGGCACCAATGTGGCCCGCGGCGGTATCAGAGCCAACCGGCCCGCGTCTCACGGCGACGGCGCCGCCTCGGGCGCGGCATCCCTGCTCTCCATGCCGACCAGCGCGATCTGCCAATAGCCGGCGTCACGGATGCGTTGGAGAAGTTCGGCCACATGGCCATAGGCCACGCTGCGATCGGCCTGGATAAATATCCGGCGATCCCGATCGCCTTGTGTGAGGACATTGAGCGCGGCCGCAAGCTGGGCCAGCTCAATGTCCTCGGCTCCCAGTGTCATCGTTAGGTCCGCATCCAGCGTCAGCTGGATCGGATCGTCATCGGGCGGTGGCGTGGTTGCGCCCAAAGCCGGCAGGTTGACCGGCAAGGTCACGGTTGCCAGTGGCGCGGCCACCATGAAGACGATCAGGAGCACGAGCATCACATCGATGAACGGGGTGACGTTGATCTCGTGCAATTCGTCAGCGTCGTCATCGGGCTCCTCGGCCCAGCGGGGGCGTGCGGCCATCACCTGGCCTCCCCGGCATTGCCCGAACGCCGGTCCAGGTCACGAGAAACGAGCCGTTCGATCGCGGCGGCGATATCGGCAAGGCCATGACGGTAGCCGGCATTGGCCCGCGAAAAGATGTTGTAGAAAATGACAGCGGGAATAGCGGCGATGAGCCCCATGGCCGTCGCCAGCAGGGCCTCTGCAATGCCCGGCGCGACAACTGCCAGATTGGTGGTCTGGGCTTCCGAAATGCCAATAAAGGCGTTCATGATGCCCCAGACGGTCCCGAACAGACCGACAAATGGCGCCGTTGCACCAATGCTCGCCAGAATGCCGGTGCCGCGCGCCAGTTTTCGCGCTGCGCCGGCGCGCAACCGGGCGAGCCGGGAATGCACCCGATCCAGAAGGCCAGCGCCGCCCGATGGCCCGGCCGCTGTGATGGATGCCTCGACTTCGTCCCGGGCCGCGGCAACCAGGTGGGCAGGGTGATCCCTGAGGCGGGCCAAGGCGGATGCGGCATCATCGAGGCTACGCGCATCCTTCAGTTTTGTGAGGACGCGCCGCGCGGCTGCGGTGGCGCCGATGGTTTCGATGCCCTTCGCGACCAGGATGACCCAGGTCACAAAGGCACAGAAAGCCAGCCAGGCCATGACGGCTTTGACCACGATATCGGCCTGCTCGATCATGCCTCTCAGGGAAAGATCGTGCGGGCGCGCCACCTGGTCCTGGGCCAGAGAAGGCGCGCCAGGTGCCGTGCTATCGGGCACAGCATCGGCATCATCCTGAACCGCGGTAGGCTGTGGCGCGCTATCCTGCGCGAAGGCCACCGGAGTGACGCAGGCCATCACCAGCACCATCAGGCCGATTGGCAGCAGCAGCCGTGTCAGATGCGAGAAACGGCTGTTCATGGCCATGGCTTGATCCGGTGTACGCGCCCGGATCGCTGGTTACATGTCCAGCCCGGACTAGAAGCTGGCCTTGGCACCCAGGTAGAAGGTGCGGCCGGCCGTGTTGATGTCGAGTTGTTCGTTGTATTGGGCGTCGAACAGATTTTCAACGCGACCATAGACTTCCAGCTGGTCGCTGACCTCGTAGCTCAGTCCGGCATTGACGACCGTATAGGCCGGCAGCGTGACATTGGCGTAGGGGAAGCTGGAAAAATCGGTATCCAGCATGTCGCCATTGAAAATGGCTTCGGCATGGAGCGTCAGTGGCACTTCGACAAATCCATAGCTCAGATTGACCGCCCCCATATGACGCGGCCGGCGGATTTCCTGGCTGCCATCGGCATTGCGGGCATCGGTATAGGTATAGCTGGCGCCGAGCGTCAGCCCCTCGATGAGCGCGAGGCTCGCCGAAAGTTCCACGCCTTGCCGCGTACTGATGCCCGGGTCGTTGGTCACCGTGGTGACCGGGAAATAGAGCGCGGTAATCTCGTTTTCGAGGTTCTGGTTGAAATAGGTGGCATCGAGCACGACCAGACCATCGAGCAGCGTCTGTTCGACGCCGATGTCCCAGCCAAAACTGGTTTCCGGCAGCAGATTTGGGTTCCCCACAAAGGTCCCCGGAGTGTAGCCGAACTGCTCGTAAAAGGTCGGATTGGTCGATCCGGTGCCGACCGATGCATGGAGCTTGGTGTCGCTTGACGGCACCTGCCAGGCGCCGCTGACGCTATAGGTGGTGGCATCGCCGAAATCGTCGTTGAAGTCGTGGCGCAGTGCAGCCGTGAGATAGAACTGGTCAGCAAAGCGCCCGCGATACTCCCCGATCAGGGAATGGGTGGTGCGATCCTGCGGCGTGAGCTGACTGGGGTCGAATATGCCGGCGGAGGGCAGTTGCCGGAATGTCTCGTGCACCAGGTCATAGCCCAGCGTGATCGTGTGCTCGCTGCCCGCCAGTTCGGGCGTCTCGAACGTGCGGCCGATTTGGTAGGAGCCCTTGTAGCGCTCACCGGCCAGTGCGGCATCGAGGATGCCTGCATCGTTGATATTGTCGCGGGTAATGCCACCGGCGCTGAACCGGCCCTTCTGCGTCCACAACCCGTCCTCGCTGATCCAGTCTGCGCCGAGCGCGCCGAACAGTTCCTCGACCTCGGTCCTGTCGAGCGTGTCGACCACGCGTCCATAGGTGGGGCTGCCGAAGACGTAGTCGGTGCCATCGAAGTCGGCATTGGTTTTGCCGTAGCGCAGCGTACCGTCGAGGGTGAGATAGGGCGTGACATCGGCCGTGAACCGCGCGCCGGCATTGATATGGGTGGCGCCATCAAGCTCGGAGCCAAAGCTCGAGATGTTGAAGCCCTCGGTGTGCCGCACGGTGAGGGACACCGCGCCGTCAAAATTGTCCTGCCCTGCCTGGACAAGCGCGCTGCCCATGACCGTGCCATCGCTGCCGACTTCGCTGCCCAGTGATACGCGCGGACCGGCCCGGTCGCCGCCCTTGGTCACGATATTGACGACGCCTGCCATGGCATTTGCGCCCCAGAACGCGCTCTGCGGGCCGCGCAGCACCTCGATGCGCTCGACATGGTCGATCTGCAGGCGCCCGAAATCCACCTCTCCCGTCGAGGTCTCGCTGACGGGCACGCCATCGATGAGCACCAGCACATGATTCGCTTCCGAGCCGCGCACCCGCACCTGCGTGATGCCGCCGGGGGAGCCGCTCTGCGAGACCGCCAGCCCCGGAACCTGGCGCAGGATATCGGCCAGATAAGCTGGCTTGCCTGTATCAAGCGTATCGGAGCCGATGACGGTATAGGACCGGCCGAGTTCGGTTTCTTCCATCGGCGACAATCCGCCGACAATGACGATGGGCCCCAGCACCGTTTCCTGGGCCAGTAGCGTCCCGCTCGCCAGGCCCGCCAGCACAGCCGCTGCCGTTGTCGTCAACAGTGCGGTCAATTTCATGTCGTCGGCCCCCGATGGTGAGCGCCAGCCTGCGGCGCCTCAGCGCTTCTGCTTTAGCCAGATGAGCCCGCCCGGCCAAGCACCCGCGGCCACTTTCCCCATGGAGCTTTTACCGGAGGGCAGAGCGCCGCGATCTCATTCGGGCAATCGGCCAGTTCCCTCGGCGAAACGAAAAACCCCGGCCTCTTGCGAGACCGGGGTTGATTGGTCGGAGTAGAGTGATTCGAACACTCGACCCCCTGCTCCCGAAGCAGGTGCGCTACCAGGCTGCGCTATACTCCGTCAAAATCGAGACGTTCGGGATGCTGCCAGGCGCTGGCCGGGCCGTCTTGATGTGGCGGCGTTATAGCCGCGCGGCCCTTTGTGTTCAAGCGGCTCCGACAACCTTTTCTTGGAAGGCATCGCCGTGTTGCGGACCACGGGCAAACCGTGTAGGAACCGCGCCGGATGGGGCGTCGCCAAGTGGTAAGGCAGCGGTTTTTGGTACCGCCATTCCCAGGTTCGAATCCTGGCGCCCCAGCCAGAACCCTGCCAGCTCAATCCCCCATCGCCTTCACCCCGCAGGCGCCCACCGCTTCTCCGTAACCCAACGGTAAGGAGAAGTCCTTAGATTGCGCCGGGGAAGTAGGCGGGTTGTATGGCGTCGTTGGTCCATTTCTTTCTCAATGTGCACGATGTGCGGTTCGTGGCGCTGGCGGCTTTGGTGTGCCTGGTGTCGGCCTATGCCTGCGTCAGCCTGATGCGGCATGCCCATCGCCTTACGGGCCGGCTGCGCTGGGTGTGGCACGCTGTTTCGGCGCTGTCAGTCGGGTTCGGTATTTGGGCGACGCATTTTGTCGCGGTGCTCGCCTTCCGCCCCGGATTTGAGTTTTCCTACGACATTGGCCTCACGGCCGTATCCCTCTTGATCGCCGTTCTCATCTGCGGGGCCGGACTGACCCTGGTCATTTTCGGCTCCGGCCGGCGCGATCACCTATTGGGCGGGGCGGTGGTCGGTGTCGGCATTTCCTCCATGCACTATGTCGGCATCGCCGCGCTGGTCATGGGTGGCACGCTGCGCTGGGACCCGAGCATGGTGACGGCCTCGGTGCTGGCCGGGATCATCCTGTCTGCGCTGGCCGTTATGGCGGCCATGGGCCGTGGCTGGCGCGGGGTGACGCTCGGCGCACTGCTTCTGACCCTGGCGATCTGCGCCATGCATTTCACCGCCATGGGCGCGGCCGATTTCAGTCTTTGCTTCCCGCTCATGTTCGGGAACAGCCAGATCAATGGCGGCATCCTGGCGGTGGTGGTGGCGGTCATATCGCTTTTGCTGCTGGCGGCCGCTCTTGGTGCCATGGTCCTGGATGAAGCCGACCGGCGGCGCACGGCGCGCGAGCAGGCCCGCGAGCTTGCCGATGCCGAGCGCCTCAACGAAATGGCCAGCAAGCTGCAACTGGCCATTACCAATATCGGACACGGCCTCGCCCTGTTCGGTGCCGATGGTCGCCTGCAGATCAGCAACCGGAAGCTGCTCGATATTCTGTCCTTGCCGGCAGACCTTGATCTCACCGGCCTGCATCTTGAGCGCATCTGCGAACTGGCGCTGGCCACGCAGGATCGGCCGTCATCGGACACGAAGCTGTTGGCGCATGAACTGGCAGAGCGCCATTTGGACCTCTCGCGTCGTGGTGGCGGCGAGGCGATCGAGGCCCTGGGTGCCAACATAGTCCTGCGGATCCGGCACAGCGCTATCGATGGCGGCGCCTGGGTGACGACCGTCGAAGACATTTCCGAGGACCGTCGGCGCGAGGCCGCCATTACTCATATGGCCCAGCACGATGCCCTGACCGGCCTGCCCAATCGGGCCCGTTTCGACCAATTGCTGGATGTGGCGCTGAGAGATGCCGAGGGTGGCGACGACAATCTTGCGGTGATCGCCATCGATCTCGACGGCTTCAAGGAGATCAACGACACTTATGGCCACGAGGCCGGCGACCATGTGCTCATCAACCTGGCCGAAGGACTAACCAGAATTCTGCGCGAGGGTGAAGTGGTCGGCCGCGTCGGCGGCGACGAGTTTTCCGCCTTCAAGCCATTCACCAACATGGACGCATTGCGCGACTTCCTGCAACGCATCGAAAGCACCGTTTCTGGCCGGGTCCCTTATGGCGATGTGGAACTGGCCACCGGCGGCAGTATCGGCGTCGCCATCTATCCCGATGATGGTGCCGACCGCTCAAAGCTGCTGAGCAATGCCGACCTGGCCATGTATCGTGCCAAGGCCGATTTCGATCAGCGCGTCTGCTACTATGAAAGCGAGATGGACGAATATGCGCGCCAGCGCCGGGCAATGGCCCGCGATATCTGGACGGCGCTGGAGGAGGACGCATTCACGCTGGTCTATCAGGTGCAGCGTTCGGTCTCGACGTCGGAGGTCACCGGCTATGAAGTGCTGATCCGCTGGGACCGCCCCGGATTCGGCCCCGTCTCCCCGGCGGATTTCATACCCGTTGCCGAAGAATGCGGCGCCATTGCCGCCATTGGCGCCTGGGTGTTGAAGACGGCATGCCGCGAGGCCGCTGCCTGGCCGGAGCCCCACAAGATCGCCGTCAATGTTTCGGGATTGCAACTGGCCCAGCTCGAACTCGTGGACATGGTGCGCATGGTGCTGTTCCAATCCGGCCTGGCGCCCGAGCGGCTGGAACTGGAAGTCACCGAAACGGCAATCATTGCCGACAAGAAGCGCGCACTGCACATCCTGCGGCTGATAAAGACCCTTGGCGTTTCCATCGCCATCGATGATTTCGGCACCGGCTATTCCTCGCTCGATACGCTGCGCAGCTTCCCCTTCGACAAGATCAAGCTCGATCGTTCCTTCATGTCTGAAGTGGAAACAAACGAGCAGTCGAAGGCCATTGTCAGGGCGATCCTGGCGCTGGGCCGGAGCCTGTCCGTGCCGGTGCTCGCCGAGGGCGTCGAGACATCAGCCCAGTTCGACGTGCTGCGCGAGGAAGGCTGCAACGAAGCCCAGGGCTTCCTGCTCGGCCGGCCGGGCCGCATCGATTGGTCCGACTATATGGACGTTTCCCTGCGGGCCTGACGGCCTATCGCCCCCATTTTCATGTGTCCCCGCCTTGACGACGCTTTGCACATCCTGTATTTAACTGAATAGTATAATACTAAATGGTTGAATTATGACGGATGACCCGCTCTCACAGACGCTCAATGCCCTGGCCGATCCTACGCGGCGAGCAATCCTGGCGCGCTTGAGCCGGGGTGAGGCCAGTGTCAACGACCTGGCGGAGCCGTTTCCAATGACGCTCGCGGCGGTGTCCAAACACATCAAGGTACTGGAAAGCGCCGGCCTCGTGTCGCGCGGCCGCAATGCGCAATACCGCCCCTGCAAACTGGAGGCCGCGCCCATGCGTCAGGTCGTGACCTATCTCGAGTTCTACCGCAGGTTCTGGGATCAGAACCTCGACCAACTCGATGCCTATCTCACCAAATTGCAAACCCCCGAAAACGACAGCAGGAACTGAGGTTACAACCATGAATGACCAGGCCTTTCCCAACCCGTTCAAGACCGAATTGCCGACCGACGCGCCGCTCATCATCATGTCGCGGACGTTCGCGGCCCCGTTGGCGCTGGTGTGGAAGGTGTGGACCGAAAAGGAACACGTCGCCCACTGGTGGGGGTTCGGCAACAACGAGGTCGTCGAGTATGACGTGCGCACCGGCGGCAAGTGGCGCATTGTCGGCCTGTCGCCCGATGGCACGCGGTGGGTGATGTTCGGCACCTACCTTGCGGTTGAGCCCAAGCATCTGATCCGCAATACATTTGTCGTCGAAGGCGCCTTCGAGGAAGACGAGCGCTATTACGAGGAGCACCATTTCGAGGAAAGGGACGGCAAGACCTACTACCGGTCCATCTCGAATTTCCCCGACTTCGAAATGCGCGACGCGACCGTCGATACCGGCATGGAGTGGGGCGCCAATGTCTCCATGGTCCAGTTCGATGCGATCCTTGATCGCCTCATGGGCAAGGACGGGGGCGCGGCCTAGCCGTGTTCGGGCCGGGTGACCGAGTTTCGGACGATCAACTCGGCCCTGAGCAGCACTTCGCGCGACTTCGGCTGCTCACCGGCCAATAGGGTGAGCAGCAGTTCCATGGCCGCCTCTCCCATCCGGTGACGCGGCTGCTTCATCGTCGTCAGCGACGGGGTGAGGAAGCTGGCAAAGGAAATGTCGTCAAAGCCCATGATCGAAAACTGCCGGGGCAGGTCGTAGCGCCGTGCATTGAGGGCGATCATCACCCCCATGGCCGTGGCATCATTGACGCAAAAGAAGGCGGTGGGCAGCGCATCGCGCACAAACATCAGTTCCGCGGCGGCGCGCCCGCTCTCGGTGGTGCCCTCACCATCGATCACCAGCCGCGGCTCGACGGCGATACCGGCTCCGGCAAGCGCGGCGCGATACCCCTCTTCACGCAGGCGGCTGACTTCGCGATGGGGCGCGCGCCCGACATAGGCGATGCGGCGGTGCCCCTGGGAGATGAGGTGCTCGGTGGCGACGCGGGCCCCTTCGAAATTGTCCACGCCGACAAACGGCACACCCTGGCCGATCACCGGCTCATTGACCGCGACCATGGGCGGCAGGCGCGCCTCTGCAGGGCTCTGGCCGAGACCAAAGGGCAGGTGGCCGGTAAACAGGATCAGCCCATCGGCCTGGTTCGAGCTGATAAAGCGCAGATAGTCGGTTTCGCGGCTCGGATCGTTCTGGGTATTGCCGATCAGGAGCCCATAGCCGCGCTTGCTGGCCTCGGTTTCCAATCCGACGAGGATGTTGGTGAAGTTCGGGTCGCCAACGTCCGGCGCCAGTATGAGGATCATATTGCTGCGGCGCATCCGCAGTGAGCGCGCCATGGCATTGGTGGTGTAGCCGGTACGCGCAATGGCGTCGGAGACCCGGCGCCGCGTGGCATCGGCAACCTTTGTCGGCTCGTTGATGGCGCGGCTGACCGTGGCGATGGAGACGCCAGCCATGGCCGCGACATCTTCAATGGTGGCCAGCTTTTGTTGCTGCACTTGGCGCTCCGCCCTCCACGCCGGACCTCCACAAATCCAGCGCGCTCCAGCCCTTAGCAGATCAATCCGGCGCCGCCAGCGCGATCCGAAAGGTTCCTCACAATTCGATCACTGTAAACCTTTACATCATTCATGAAAACCTTTACATCATCGGTTGAGCAGAGAGCGTCGCAGCAAGCGGGCCCGGCTCGGGGGAGGGGTTCTGGCATGGTTGAAGAGCAGGCAAAGTCCGCCCAGCCGATTCTGTCGGCCAACCGCATCTCCAAGTCATTCGGCGAAATTCCGGTGCTGTTCAGCATCGACTACGACATTGCGCCCGGCGAAGTGCATGCCATCATCGGCGAAAACGGCGCCGGCAAGTCGACGCTGATCAAAATTCTATCGGGCATCGAGCAGCCGACTTCGGGTTCGATCGCTTTCGATGGCGAGACTGTTGTGCTGCCGCCGGACGGCAAGGCCGAAGCCCTGGGCATCGTACTCATCCACCAGGAACTCAACCTGGCCGAGCACCTCACGGTCGCCGACTCCATCTTTCTGGGTCGCGAACTGAAGCGCGGACCATTTCTCGATGTTGGCGAAATGCGCCGGCGGGCAGCGGCCATCATGGAAACGCTGCATGTGACGGTGGATCCCGACGCCCGGATTTCGAGCCTGTCCGTCGCCGACAAGCAAATGGTCGAGATCGCCAAGGCCATCAGCCGGGATGCGCGTGTCCTGATCATGGATGAGCCCACGGCAGTGCTTTCGGTGGGCGAAACCCAGACGCTGTTCGAGCAAATCCGCCGCCTGACGGCGCGGGGCGTGGCCGTGGTGTTCATTTCCCACAAGCTCGACGAAATCATGGAACTGGCCAATCGGGTCACGGTGCTGCGCGACGGTCAATTAATCGCTACTGTCGGCACCGAGGCCCTGACCCCGGACAGCATCGCGCAGATGATGGTGGGACGCGAACTGTCCAACCTCTATCCGCCCAAGCATGAACCGGACGTGGATGCGCCGGTGGTTCTGCGCGTTGCCGGGCTGCAGACCAAGTCGGTGACAGACATTTCCTTCGAGTTGCGGCGCGGCGAAATACTCGGCTTTGCCGGTTTGATCGGGTCCGGGCGAACGGCGGTCGCCGAAGCCGTAGTCGGCCTGACGCACCGGCTAGCCGGAGAGGTCGCGCTCGACGACCAGGCCGTGAACTTCACCCGCGTGGCGCAATCGGTGGATGCCGGGCTCGCCTATATGACCAAGGATCGCAAGGGCAAGGGTCTGCTGCTCAACATGGGTCTGCGGCCGAATTTGACGCTGCTGACGCTCAGCAAACACCTGCGGGCAGGATTTCTCGATACGTCCAGCGAGCAGCGCGCGCTTGACAGGGCTGTCCGGCGCTTCGACATCCGCGCTCGCGACGCCTCGGTGGCGGTCGGGCGCCTTTCAGGCGGCAATCAGCAGAAGCTGATGCTGGGCAAGACCATGGAAAGCGAGCCCGACATCATCATCATGGATGAGCCGACCCGCGGCATCGATGTCGGCACCAAGCAGCAGATTTATCACATCATCGCGGCGCTGGCCGCCGAGGGCAAATCGGTGATCGTCATCTCCTCCGAATTGCAGGAAGTGATTGGGCTCAGCCACCGCGTCGTGGTGATGCGCCAGGGCCGGATCGCGGGCGTGCTCGAAGGCGCCGAGATCACCGAAGAAGAAATCATGCGGTACGCCGCGGGCATCAAGCAGAGTGGACACGATGAGCGTATCAGCGCCTGAAATAGCGCCCAAGGCGCGCACCGGCCTCAAGCTGGATCTGAAGACCGTTGGTCCCCTTGTCGCGCTGGCCCTGCTGGTGCTCCTGGGCATCGGGCTGAACGAGAATTTCCTCAGCTACAACAACCTCACCAATGTTCTGGCCAGATCCAGCTTCATCGGCATCATCGCCATTGGCGCGACCTTCGTCATCACTTCGGGCGGGCTCGACCTGTCGGTCGGCTCGATGGCGGCGGTGATTGCCGGGGTCATGATCATGGTGATGAACTGGCTGATCCCCACCTTCGGCATCGGCTGGGGCGTGATCCTTGCCGGCATGGCCGCCGGTATTCTGCTCGGTGGTGTTGCCGGTGTTGGCAATGGCCTGATGATCACACGCGGCCGCATCGAGGCTTTCATCGTTACCTTGGGCACGATGGGCATATTCCGCTCGCTGGTGACCTTCCTCGCCGATGGCGGCACGCTGTCGCTCAATTTCCAGGTCGCCGACGTCTATCGCCCCGTCTATTACGACGGCCTGCTGGGCATTCCTTACCCCATACTTGTCTTCGCGCTGGTGGCGATCGGCGGCGAGATCGTCATGCGCCGCACCGCCTTCGGCCGGCATTGCGCTGCCATCGGCTCCAACGAGCAGGTGGCCCGCTATTCCTCGATCAATGTCGATAATGTCCGGCTGATCACATACATCCTGCAGGGCGTGCTGGTCGCCGTGGCCGTGCTGCTCTACGTGCCGCGCCTGGGGTCGGCCTCGAGCACCACCGGTGTGCTTTGGGAACTCGAAGCCATCGCGGCAGTGATCATCGGCGGCACTACCCTCAAGGGCGGCTATGGCCGCGTCTGGGGCACTGTCGTGGGTGTCATCATCCTGGGGTTGATCGGCAATATCCTCAACCTGCAGAGCTTTATCAGCCCGTATCTCAACGGGGCTTTCCAGGGCGTCATCATCATTCTGGCCGTGCTGCTGCAACGCCCACGCCGCGCAAGCTGAACGGCCGCGAAACGGATTTCATATCGCCCGCAAATGGGCATTTTGGGAGGACTGACAATGAAACTGGCAAAAACCCTTCTGGCGTCGGCGGTGCTCGCCACTGGCCTGGGCGGCGTCGCCCTGGCGCAGGACGATACCGTGACCATCGGCGTTTCGGTTCCGGCCGCAACCCATGGCTGGACCGGCGGCGTCAACTACTTCGCCCAGCAGGCGATTGAGCGCCTGGGCGCCACCTACCCCAATGTCGAATACGTCTTTGCCTCTTCACCCGACTCGCCCAAGCAGATCGCCGACATCGAAGACATGGTCTCGACCCGCGGCATTGATGCCCTGGTGATCCTGCCGGGCGATCCGGACGCGATGACCTCGGCCATCAAGCAGGTCAAGGATGCCGGCAAGTTCGTCACCGTGGTCGACCGCCAGCTGTCCATCGACGGCGTGGAAAACCTCTACGTGGCCGGCGACAATCCGGGCCTTGGCGCCAATTCGGCTGAATACTTCAAGGAAGCCATGCCGGATGGCGGCAATATCGTCATCCTGCGCGGCCTGCCGATCCCGATCGACCAGCAGCGTTTCGACGCCTTCATGGCCGGCATCGAAGGCTCCAACATCACCGTTCTCGACGATGAGTTCGCCAACTGGAACCGCGATGACGGCTTCAAGGTGATGCAGGACTTCCTGACCCGCTTTCCCGACATCAAGGGCGTCTGGGCTCAGGATGACGACATTGCGCTCGGCGCGATCGAAGCCATTCGCCAGGCCGGCCGCGAAAGCGAAATGTTCATCGTCGGCGGCGCCGGGATGCAGCAGATGCTGCAGCGCGTGCAGGCCGGTGACGCACTGGTGCCGGTGGATGTGAGCTACAGCCCGGCCATGATCGCGACGGCCATCGAGCTGACGACCTCGCACTTCACGGGCGGCATCCAGGTTGCGGGCCGCTACATCCTCGACTCGACCCTGATCACGCAGGACAATGTCGAAGGCTTCCTTGACGCAGAAAGCCCGTTCTGAGGCTTGCAACGCGCGAAAAAAGGGGGCGTCCGGTCAACCGGGCGCCCCTTTTTCCTGGTGACAAGCTGTCGCAGGAACTTCATCGGAATCAACGCATTACTGCTGCGAGCTCCGGGCGGCGCCTGCCTGTTTCGGCGCCGCTGGAGCTCACCAGACAACTACGGCTCCGGCGTATATCCGGCATCGCGAATAGCCGCTTCGCCCTTGGCCTTGTCGCCCGTGAAGCTCACCTTGTGGGTTGCAAGATCGATCTCGATGCGGGCACCGGGCAGGGCCTCTTCGAGGGCCCCGCGCACGGTGCCGACGCAATGGCCGCACGTCATGTCATTGACGGTGACTGTCGTTTTTGGGTCCATCTCAGTTTCCCTTCTGTTTTCCGTGTCCGGCCAGATCATCCAGGATCGGACAGTCCGGTCGGTCGTCGCCATTGCAGCAATGCACCAGGTGCTTGAGCGTGTTGACCATGCCTTCGAGCTCGGCGATCTTGGTCTCCAGCCCTGAAATATGACCGCTGGCAATTTCCCTGACGTCGGCGCTGGCGCGGCTCCGGTCCTGCCAGAGAGCCAGCAGCGCCGATGTCTCATCCACTGAAAAGCCGAGCGTGCGGGCGCGCTTGATGAAGCGCAGGACATGCACGTCGTCGCCGCCATAGACGCGATAATTGCTGTCTGTGCGGCCAGCCGGTGAAATCAGTCCGATCTGCTCGTAGTAGCGGATCATCTTGGCCGAGACGCCGGAGCGCTCGGCCGCCTGCCCGATATTCATAGGCGTACTCCTTCTATGGCGCGCAGGCGTTGTGCATTGCCCACGACGAAGACTGATGACAGGGCCATGGCTCCTGCGCCGATCATCGGCGAGAGCAGGATACCGAAGGCGGGGAACAGGACGCCGGCCGCGACCGGGATCAGCAGTGCATTGTACCCAAAGGCCCAGAACAGGTTCTCGCGAATGTTCCTGAGGGTCGCGCGGCTGATGCGGATGGCATTGAGCACCCCCTTGAGGTCTCCGCCCAACAAAACCACGTCGGCGCTTTCGATGGCGGCATCCGTGCCGCTGCCAACGGCAATGCCGATATCGGCCTCGGCCAAAGCAGGAGCATCGTTGATGCCGTCGCCGACATAGGCCACCAGCCCGTGACCGGACCGCAGCGACTTGATGGCCGCGACCTTGTCCGCAGGCAGGACTTCGGCACGCACTTCGTCAATCCCGAGCTTGGCGGCGATGGCCCGGGCCGTCCGCGCATTGTCGCCGGAAATCATCGCCGTCTTGAGGCCCATCTGGTGCAGGGCGTCGATCACGGCACGGCTCGACGGCTTGATGACATCCGCGACCACAATGGCGGCAGCCGGGCGACCGTCGATTGCGGCAAATACCGGCGTCTTGCCTTCCGCCGCCAGGCGGGCAGCAGCGTCATCAAAGTCGGACAGATCGAGACCCTTGAGGAGCCTGGCGGAACCGACCTCGACCTTGCGGCCATCCACGGTTGCAGTAATGCCGTGACCGGGGTCTGAATCAAAGGCCGTTACATTGCCCAGGTCGAGGCCGGCCTTTTCGGCCGCGGCAACAATGGCCGTTGCGATCGGGTGCTCGGAGCGCGATTCAGCGGCTGCCACCAGGGCAAGGACCTCGTCGTGCTCGAAATCATCATCGAGGATGATGTCCGTGAGTTCGGGCCGCCCGGCCGTCAGCGTGCCGGTCTTGTCCAGGGCCACGACCTTGGCGTCGCGCAATTGTTGCAACGCCTCGCTCTTGCGGAACAGAACGCCCAGTTGTGCGGCCCGCCCGGTGCCGACCATGATCGACATCGGCGTGGCCAGGCCCATGGCACAGGGGCAGGCGATGATGAGGACGGCGACAGCATTCACCAGCGCATAAGTCAGTTTCGGATCAGGACCGACCACGAACCAGACCACTGCGGTCACAATGGCCAGCCCGATGACGATCGGCACGAAAATGCCGGTGATCCGATCCACCACCGCCTGAATGGGCAGCTTGCCGGCCTGCGCGTCTTCCACCATGCGGATGATCTGGGCCAGCATTGTATCCCCACCGACCTTGGTGGCCCGGAAGCTGAAGGCACCGGAGGTGTTGAGCGTACCCCCGACCACTTCTGCACCGACGCCCTTGGACACCGGCAGGGGTTCGCCCGAAATCATCGATTCATCGATATGGCTGGCGCCATCGACGATGTCGCCATCGACCGGGATTTTTTCCCCCGGCCGCACGAGGACGATATCGCCGGTCCGCACATCGCCAATGGCAATCTCGCTAACCTTGCCATCCCGCTCCACGCGCGCCGTCTTGGCCTGCTGTTCCATGAGCTGGCGGATGGCCTGGCCGGTGCGGCCCTTGCCAATTGCCTCAAGCCAGCGACCGACCAGAATAAGTGTCACGATGACCGCCGCGGCTTCGAAATAGACGAAGCGGGTTTCCGAGGGCACCAAGTGGGGCGCGAACGTGACCACGCTCGAATAGAGCCAGGCAGCGCCTGCGCCGAGGGCCACCAGTGAGTTCATCTCCGGCGCGCCGCGCAGCAGGGCTGGAATGCCGATGCGGAAAAAGCGGATGCCCGGAACGAAGAGCACGAAGGTCGCCAGCGCGAAATAGCCGATATAGAGCAAGTCCATCGGCACGACCGACATGACCCACATATGGAACGGCATATAGGCATGGCCGATCATCTCGATCAGGAAAAGGGGCAGGGTGGGGATGGCCGCAAGGATGACATCGCGCCGCAATTGCGAAGCGTCTTCATCGTGATGGTGGGAATGATCATGGGCGGGCGCATCGGCAGCGCGGGCGCGCGCTTCATATCCGGCCTTGCCGATGGCGGCGATGAGCGCATCGGTGTCGCCACCGGTCACCATGGCGCGCTCTGTCGCCAGGTTGACGGACGCTGTCTCGACGCCCGGCACTTTCAGCAGCGCCTTCTCCACGCGGTTGACGCAGGATGCGCAGGTCATGCCCGAGATATCGAGCGTGGTGGAGGGGCTGTGGTCGTGGACGTGTTGGTTCATTTTTTCACCTCGTCCGAGAGCATATAATCCTTCCCATGATGGGAAGGTCAAGGGCTGTCTGGTCGGCTTTCGCGATGGGTCGGATTTTGCCAGACAGAATGCGACCAGTTGGCACAGCGACAATGCGGCTTCTTATACAGGGACCTGTCTGCGCCTAATTCTTGAGAAGTCAGGAGCGCGACATGCAGACATCTCGCAAAGACATCCATAATTCCGACACGCCGAAATTGTGCCAGAGCTGTGAGGCCCGGCATCAGGGCATTTGCGGCGCGCTCACTCCCGATCAACTTCTCATGCTGTCGAAATCTACTCGGCGGGTATCGCGAAAGGCCGGCGAAGAACTTCTGGCCGACGCCATGCCCATTTCCAGTTTTGCCAATGTCCTGCGCGGGGTGGTGAAACTGACCAAGGTGCTCGAAGATGGCCGCCAGCAAGTGGTTGGCCTGCAATTCGCCCCCGACCTCTTGGGGCGGCCCTTTGCTGCCGAAAGCCGCGTGAGCGCGGAAGCTGCTTCCGATGTCGACCTGTGCCTCATCTCCAAGCCGGCCATGGAAGCGCTGCTGCAGCAGAGCGCGCCGCTTGAACACCGGGTCATGATGCAGGCCCTGCGCGAATTGGACGAAGCGCGGGACTGGATGGTCACACTGGGGCGGAAGACGGCGACTGAAAAGGTCGCGAGCTTTCTCTACCTGATCGCCACGCATATCGATCCGCTGGAGGCCGATGCATCCTGCTTTGAGCTGCCCCTGAGCCGGGCGGACATTGCCGACTTTCTCGGTCTCACCATCGAAACCGTGAGCCGGCAGTTCACCAGGCTCAAGTCCGATGGCGTGATCGAGATCACCAATTTCCGCCAGATCGGCATACCTGACCTGGCGCGGCTACGCGTCCATTGCGGATAGCGTTGGTTCCTCGGACAGGACGCCCGCATTAAGCGTCAGCACGCGGTCGACCGTTCCGGGCGGCACGTCGGCATGGGTCGCCATGATGATGGTCCGGCTGCTGGCCGCAAGGGTCAGGGTTTCAAAGAAGGCCAGCTCGGTATCCCGGTCCAGGGCATCTGTAGGTTCGTCCAGCAGTATGACCGGCGCATCGGAGAGCAGGGCCCGCGCGAGGCACAACCGGCGCGCCTGGCCGGCCGACAATGTCCGCCCCGCTTCGCCCAGGACTGTGTCGAGCCCACGCGGCAGGCTGCGGATGAACGCGGCCAATTGCGCTTTCTCGAGCACCGCCCAGAGCGCGGCATCATCCGATCCGGGCCGTGCAATCAGCAGATTGTCGCGCACGCTGTCGATGAAGATCGGGCTCGACTGACTGAGGATCGACATGTGGGCGTGAAGGCTTTCCGGGCGGTAAGCCGACAAGGGCAGGCCGGCCAGCGCGATGGCGCCGGTATCCGGTTCGACCAATCCAAGCAGCAGATGCAGCAGTGTGGATTTGCCCGATCCGCTCGGCCCGACCAGAGCCACCTGCTCGCCTGGATGAACGGTGAGGTTCACATCGGTGAGGACAGCCGGACCATCGTAGGAAAAGGTCACGTCCTTCAGGACAATGTCCGCATCGGACGGGACTGTGCCAATCGCATCCGGGGAGAGTATCGGCGTGGGCAGGCTGGTGATGTGATCGAGACGTTCGGCAGCCGCCAGCGCGGCTGCGGCCTTGCCGACGCTGCGCACGATGACGGCCGTGGCCTCAAAGCTCCCCAATACCGCCAGCAGCAGGCCCGCCACCGCCGGTCCATCGATGTGGCCGGCTTCCATCGCGGTGAGCCCGATCCAAAGGGTCGCGACGAGTGCGATGGCTGCTAGGGCCTGCACCGTAAAGCCGGCTACAGCCGCGTAGGCGCTGAGCCGGGTGCGCAGGCCTGCCGCGGTTTGTGCGGCATTGCCAAAGCTCAGGTCGGCTTGCCCCAGTGCGCCGAGCACATTGAGATCGACATGGCCAGCGACGCCGTCGAACACGGCCAGGCGCATGTCGGCCATGGCGGCGACGCTTTGTCTGGCGCTGGCCCGGCCAGCGGTCACCAGGGCGATAGGCACAACAAGGGTCGCGACCAGCATCGCGCCGCCATAGGGCAGGGCGGCCCCCGGCAGTAGCACTGCGAGAACGGCGGTGACAATGCCGCCAACAATGACGGCCGAGAACAGCGGGCCGATGGCGACGAGGAAGCTGGTGTCGAGCGCATCGATGTCGGCGGTCAGCCGCCCCACCAGGTCGCCGTGGCGCAGGGATCTGTCCTTGAGCGGGAGGCGCGGGAAGAGGGCGCCAAAGAGCCATCCCCGGAGGTCCGACAGGAGTTTTAGCGTTGCATCGTGGCCGACAAGGCGTTCGCCATAGCGGGCCAGGATGCGGATGAACGAAAAGGCCCGCACCGAAGCAGAGGGCACGAAAATGTTGAAGCCGAGACCCAGGGTCGTCAGTGCCGTTGCCGTAATGAACCAGCCCGACGTGCCGAGCAGCGCAATGCCTGCACCGAGGGCGACCAGCGAGAGAAGCAGGGTCAGCCCCCAGGCGCCGAGTCGCTTGTGAAAGAGGGGCAGAAACGTCAGGAGCGCTCTCATGCAATCCCCCGCAACCTGGTGCCCGCCGGTGTGCTCAACAGATCATGTCCGGCAATGCGCCATGCCTTGTCCATCTGCGCCGCCACGGCGCGCGAATGTGTAGCGACGACAAGGGTTCGTCCCCGGGCATAATTGAGGATTGCCGACATGACTTCGGCCTCAAGCTCGGCATTGAGATGGGCGGTAGGCTCGTCGAGCAGCAGCAGGCCGGCATCGCGCAGGAACAATCGCGCCAGGGCCACGCGCTGCGCCTGGCCGCCGGACAGCCCGATGCCGTTTTCGCCGATGAGCGTATCCAGCCCCTCAGCAAATGCCGCCGCGAACCCCGACACCCGTGCCTGATCGGCAGCCCGCCCGATTTCGCGGCGCGATGCGGCAGGGCGTGCCAGGGCAATGTTCTGCGCAATGGTGCCGTGAACAAGCCGGGGTTTTTGCGTGAGCAGGAAGGTGCGGCCCCGCAGCTCCGGTATGTCCCAATCAGCGAGGGCGCGACCATCAAGGGAAAGCTGCCCGGCATATTGGCGCAGGCCAATCATGGCTTCCAGCAGGCTCGATTTGCCTGAACCGCTGCTGCCCAGAATGGCCACATGCTGCCCGGCCTGAACGCGCAGGTTCGCGTCGATCAGTACGGGCCTCATCCGGTCCGGCGTGCGCAGGGTCATGGCGGCGATGTCGACGGCAATTGCGGGACTGGAGACGGGTGCAAAATCGGTCAGAACCGGCCGCGTGCCCGGTTCGAATCCTCCCAGTTGCGCCGCAATCTCGGTCAGTGCCGCGCGCGCGGCCGCACGGTCGTGATAGTGCGCGGCAAGCAGGCGAAGAGGGTTGTAGATCTCCGGCGCCATCAACAAGAGGAACATGCCGGTGTGCAGGGTCAGCGGCACGGAGCGGAGGTGCAGATAATCGATGAAGGTCAAACCCACATAAAGGGCGATCCCCGCAACGCCTAGGGCCGCGAAGAATTCGAGCACGGCGGAGGACAGAAATGCGATCCGTAAGACACGCAGGGTCCTGCGCCGTAGCGCCTCGCTGGCCAAAACGATATTCTGCGTTTCGGCCTCGGCGCGCCCGAGCAGCTTTAGCGTGAGCAGGCCGCTCAGCCGGTCGGCAAAGCGGCCGGACAAGCGGGTCAGCGCCTGCGCCTGCCGGTCTGTTGCAATCTGCGCGCCCCAGCCGACCAGCGCCATGAAAACCGGAATGAGGGGTGCCGTCACCAGGAACAGGACGCCGGCAACCCAGTCCAGCGGCAGGATGATCGCCCCGAAAATCAGGGGCAGGAGGGCCGCCTGATAGGACGCGGGAAGATAACGCGCAAAGAAACCATCCAGAGCCTCGATCTGATCGACAATGGCGTTGGCGGTGACCCCGGACTGGGGGGCATCGGGGTCCCGTGGCGCACGGGCTAGACTCTGCGCGAACAGATCGCGGCGCAGCGCCAGCTTTATGCGCTCGGCCGCCAGAGTCCCGGCCTGTTCGCCGATTGCCGAAAGCCCGGCGCGGATAAGAAGAAGGACCAGAATGGTGGCTATCGCCGGCATCAGACTTGCCGCGGGCGCGGCCATCTCGATGGCGTCGCCCAACACCCCGGCGAGAAGCCATGCCTGCCAGAGCAGCAGGCCGCCACCGGCCAGTGGCGCCGCGATGGCCAGTTTCAGCGCCCATCCGCCGCTGCTGCGCAACTCAGATAGGTGTCGATTGCCGGCTTTGATGTCGTCGGTCTTGGGCATGAAACGGGTAGGGCGCGCGGTAAGGGTCAGTCACGAAGCATCAGTCTAACCCATTGGCTGGGGGCGGCTATTGATATGAATCAAGGCGGGCGACAAAATCGCGTGGCAAGGTTGAGTCCAAGTCGGCCCCTTCCGGCCGTCGTAACCCGAGGCCCATGCCCATGATCGACATGCTTGTCGTCGATTTGTCGCGATGGCAGTTCGCTGCCACGGCGATGTATCACTTCATCTTCGTGCCCCTGACGCTCGGGCTTTCTTTCATGATGGCCATCATGGAGAGCGTCTATGTGATGACCGGCCGCGATGTGTGGCGCAAGGCGACCCTGTTCTGGGGCACGCTGTTCGGCGTCAACTTCGCCATGGGTGTCGCCACGGGTATCGTGATGGAATTCCAGTTCGGGATGAACTGGAGTTACTACAGTCACTATGTGGGTGACGTGTTCGGCGCGCCTCTCGCCATCGAGGGCCTGATGGCCTTCTTCCTCGAGGCGACATTTGTGGGTCTCTTCTTCTTTGGCTGGGATCGCCTGAGCAAGCTGGGACACCTGGTGGTCACCTGGCTGGTGGCGCTGGGCGCCAATTTCTCGGCACTCTGGATCCTGATCGCCAATGGCTGGATGCAGAATCCGGTCGGCGCCAAGTTCAATCCCGACACGATGCGCATGGAAATCACCGACTTCATGGCGGTGATCTTCAATTCCGTGGCTCAGGCCAAATTCGTGCATACGGTCAGCGCCGGCTATGTCTGCGGCGCGATCTTCGTGTTGTCGATTTCGGCGCTGTTCCTGGTCAAGGGCAAGCATGTCGAGATGGCCAAGCGTTCGGCCGTCGTCGCTGCCAGCTTCGGCCTGGCCTCGGCGCTGTCGGTCGTGGTGCTCGGCGATGAGAGCGGTTACGTCGCCACCGAGCATCAGAAGATGAAGGTCGCGGCCATCGAGGCCTCGTTCCACACCGAACCGGCCCCGGCGCCCTGGACGATCGTGGCCATACCCGGTGCCGATGGTGAGCCGATCTGGTCGCTGTCGGTTCCATGGGTCGGCGGGCTGATCACTACGCGTTCGCTCGACAAGGAACTGCCCGGCATGAATGAGCTCGTGCTTCGCGCCGAGGATCGTATCCGCACGGGCATGGTGGCCTATGATGCGCTCGAACGCATCCGCGCCGATGGCAGCGATACCGAGGCCCGCGCGGTGTTCGAGGAGCATTGGGCCGATCTTGGCTATGGGCTGCTGCTCAAGCGCTATCGCGCCGATGTGCAGAATGCCACCGACGAGGAAATCGCCATGGCGGCCGCAGACACCGTTCCCGATGTCTGGCCGCTGTTCTGGACCTTCCGCATCATGATGGGTCTGGGCTTTTTCTTCATCGCCTTCTTTGGCCTCTGGTTCTATCGGGCGTCGCGCGGTTGGATCGACACCAACAAGCCCTTGCTCTGGGTCACGGTGTTCCTGTTGCCGACCCCGTGGATTGCCATTGAAAGCGGCTGGTTCATCGCTGAGTTTGGGCGCCAGCCCTGGGTGGTCGAGGGCGTCCTGCCCACCTTCTACGCCGCTTCGAGCCTCAGCGTGCTCGACCTGGTGCTGTCGCTCAGCTTCTTCGTGCTGCTCTATACGGTGCTGCTGGTCATCATGGTCATGCTGATGGTGCGCATCGTCAAAGCCGGCCCCAAGGACAAGCTGTTCACCGCCGACGAGGAGGACGACTTCGTCATGGCCGCCCTTCCTGCCACGCCCGCAACCAAGGAGCTCGGATCGTGAGCACCATTCCTCTCGACTACGAAACGCTTCGCCTTATCTGGTGGCTGCTGCTCGGCGTGTTGCTCATCGGCTTCGCCATCATGGGTGGCCGCGACCTGGGCGTCGGTGCTCTCCTGCCTTTTGTCGCCCGCACGGACGAGGAGCGGCGCGTGCTGCTCAACCTCATCGGCCCGACCTGGGAAGGCAACCAAGTCTGGCTGGTACTGGGCGGGGGCGCTATCTTTGCCGCGTTCCCCCCGCTCTATGCGGTCAGCTTTTCCGGCTTCTACCTCGCCATGATCGTCATACTGCTGGCCCTGATCCTGCGGCCGGTAGGCTTCAAGTTCCGCGGCAAGATCGAGGATCCCCGCTGGCGCGCGGCCTGGGACTGGAGCCTGTTCGTGGGCGGTTTCGTGCCGGCGCTGATCATGGGTGTGGCGGTGGGCAATGTGCTGCTCGGAGCGCCGTTTCATTTCGATGACAGCATGCGCATCTTCTACACGGGCAACTTCTTCCAGTTGCTCATGCCCTTTGCCTTGCTGGCGGGCCTCGTCAGCCTCGGCATGATTGTCACCCATGGCGCCAGCCTTCTCATGGGCCGGACCACCGGGGCGATCGCAGATCGCGCGAGGCGCTATGGACTGCTGTCAGGGCTCGCCACCATCGTACTGTTTGCGCTGGGCGGGCTTTGGATCGCGTTCATGAACGGCTATGTGGTCAGCAGCCTGGTCGACCCGAACGCACCCATCAATCCCCTGGCCAAGTCGGTTGACCTGGTGCAGGGCGGCTGGCTGCGGAACTATGGGACTTACCCGTGGATGATTGCAGCGCCGATCATCGGCCTGGCCGGGATGGCCGTGTCGACCCTAGGTCTTCTGGTCCGCAATCGCTGGCTGGCCTATCTGGGCAGCAGCGCCGGGATCTTCGGGATCGTGTCCACGGCGGGCGTCTCGATGTTTCCGTTCCTGCTGCCGTCCTCGACCATGCCCAATGCGGGTCTGACCCTGTGGGATGCGTCCTCGAGTCACCTGACGCTGTTCATCATGCTGCTCGCGACGGCGGTCTTCCTGCCAATCATCCTGGCCTACACCGCCTTCGTCTTCCGCGTCATGCGGGGCACGGTGACGACGCAGAGCCTCAACAAGAACCCCAATGCCTATTAGGAGCTGACGATGTGGTATTTCTCCTGGATCCTGGGGCTGGGCCTGGCCTGCACCTTCGCCATTCTCAATGCGATGTGGTTCGAAATGCGCGAAGACCGGCGCATCGCGCGCGAGGAGGGGCGGGAGCCGACGGCCACCTGACGCATGGCTCCTGACCAGATGGTCAACAACCCGTAAACCGGCCCCGACCTGCTCGCGGCCGGTTTTTTATGAGCTTTCACAGGCTGTTGTGGGCCCGCGCTGGCACAGGAAGACACATAAAGGCGGCCCTGCATGGTCCGAAATGTGTCGAAATTGCCTCTTTAGAATGCACCAGATGCATAACGGATGTGCAGATTGACCACCTACTAATCACTACTGGAGTGATCTAGATAAGGGTCATCAAACGAAGGGGAACCGAAATGAACATTGCCAAGAAGATTTCTGACTTTGCCAAGTACCAGCGCACCCTGCGCGAGCTGAACAGCCTCGACAGCCGTCAGCTGAACGATCTCGGCATCACCAAGGGCGACATCAAGTCGATCGCTCGCGGCACCTACGTCGCCTAAGCGACACCGACCTCCAAGTCGATCCGATGAAGGCGTCCACACGGGCGCCTTTTGTCGTTTCAGGGCACCGCTTTTGGCCGGGGGCGCACAAGAGCGGGGTCAGCGCACGATATCGGCGGTGATGCAGCCCAGGGCTTTGACGAGGTCATCCGGTCGGATGCGGATTTGCAATCCGCGCTGCCCGCCATTGAGGAAGATCGTGTCGTAGAGCGTCGCCAGCTCATCGAGGGCCGTGGGAACTGCCTTGCGCTGGCCCAGGGGGCTGATGCCGCCCACCTTGTAGCCGGTCAGGCGCTCGGCATCGGCGGGCTTCATCATGTGGGCGGACTTGCCGCCCAGGGCTGCCGCCAGCTTTTTCATGTTCACCTCCTCGTCCGAAGGGACGATGGCGCAGACGGGCTTGCCGTCGAGTTCGGCCATCAGGGTCTTGAAGACCTCGGAGGGAGAAACGCCCATGGCCTCGGCGGCCTGCAACCCAACGCGCTCGGCGTTTGGATCATAGTCGTAATGGGCCAGGGTGAAGGCGATGCCGGCCTTGGTCAGGGTCTGCGTGGCGGGGGTGGTCTTGGACATGATCCGGTTTTAACCCATGGGCCAATGCGGGCAAGAGCCTAGAAAATGTCGCGGTCGCGGGCGACGATCTCGGTGAGAAAATCCGAGACCAGCGCGATCCGGCGCAGTGCGCGCTGATCCTCGTGCAGCACGGTCCAATAGGCGCGGCGGAGCGTGTGGGCGGAGAGGACGGGCACAAGGTCGGGATCGCGGCGCGCCATGAAGGCGTGGAGAATGCCGATGCCCGCCCCGGCCCGCACCGCTTCGGTCTGGCCCATGGCGGAGGAGACCGAAAGGCTCGACCGCCAGTCCTTGAGAAAGGCGGCGGTGTAGTCGAGCGTGGCGGTATAGAGCAGGTCCTCGACATAGCCGACGAGCGGGTGATCGGCGAGGTCCGCCAGACTGCCCGGCATGCCGCGGCGGGCCAGATAAGCCCTTGATGCGTAAAGGCCCAGGGAATAGTCGGTGAGTTTTCGCGCCACCAGCCGGCCCTCGCGCGGGCGCTCCAGGGTGACGGCAATGTCGGCCTCGCGGCGCGACAGGGAAAAGGCCCGGGGCACCGGCACGAGCTCGATCCTGAGGCCAGGATGCCGCTCAGTCAATTCGCCCAGGCGCGGCGCGAGAAAGGCGACCCCGAAACCATCCGGCGCGCCAATGCGCACCACGCCCTCGATGGCGCTGTCCGCTCCCGCCGCCTCGCTGGCGGCAAGGCTGGCGCTTTCCATGATTTCGGCCATTTCAAGAAAGCGCTCGCCCTGCACCGTCAGCTCGGTGCCGTTGGTGCGGCGGTGGAACAGGGTGCTGCCCAAAGCCGCCTCCAGCGCGGAAATCCGGCGGGCCACGGTGGCATGGTTGAGGCCGAGGGCCTTGGCTGCCCCCAGAAACTGACCCTGGCGCGCCACAGCCAGAAAAATCCGCGCATCATCCCAGTTCAATTGAATGCCTATTTTTGCACATCAGATGCAAAATCTATCACGTTGATATGCGCCGATGGTAGTGCGAATTCCATTTCGACCCATAGGAGGACATCATGCGCACAATCGGCCACTTCATCGACGGCGTCGAAACCAACGGACAGTCGACCCAGTTCCAGGACGTGTTCAACCCGGCCACGGGTGATGTGCAGGCGCGCGTGGCGCTCGCCACCGATGCCGATCTGCAGGCCGCTGTCGCCTCAGCAGCCGCTGCGCAGCCGAAATGGGCCGCGACCAACCCGCAGCGCCGCGCCCGGGTGTTCTTCAATTTCGTGGCGTTGATCAACCAGAACATCGACGAACTCGCCGAACTACTCAGTGCTGAACATGGCAAGACCATCGAGGACTCCAAGGGCGACATTCAGCGCGGTCTGGAAGTGTCCGAATTCGTCGCCGGCGCACCGCATCTGCTCAAGGGAGAATATACGGACGGAGCAGGGCCGGGGATTGATATGTATTCCATGCGCCAGCCGGTCGGCATCGGTGCAGGCATCACCCCGTTCAACTTCCCGGCGATGATCTCGCTCTGGATGCTGTCGCCGGCTATCGCCGCCGGCAATGCCTTCATCCTCAAGCCCTCCGAGCGTGATCCCTCCGTGCCTGTGCGGCTGGCGCAACTGGCGCTCGAGGCCGGCCTGCCCAAGGGCATTCTCAATGTCGTGCATGGCGGCAAGAGCGTCGTGGACGCCATCCTCGCCCATGAGAAGATCGAGGCGATCAGCTTTGTCGGGTCGACGCCCATTGCCCGCTACGTCTATGGAACGGCGGCCGCGAACGGCAAGCGCGTCCAGGCCTTTGGCGGTGCCAAGAACCACATGGTCATCATGCCCGACGCCGATATGGACAAGGCCGCCGACGCGCTGATGGGCGCCGGTTTCGGCTCGGCCGGCGAGCGCTGCATGGCGGTATCGGTTGCGGTGCCCGTGGGTGCCGAAACCGCCGATCGCATCGTTGCGGCGCTGAAGCCCCGTATCGAAAAGCTCAAGGTCGGTCCGGCCACGGACAAGGCCAGCGAAATGGGACCGGTCATCACCCAGGCGAGCAAGGACCGCATCGCTGCTCTGGTTGAATCGGGCGTGGCGCAGGGTGCGACCCTGGCCGTAGATGGCCGGGGCTTCAAGCTGCAGGGCTATGAGAATGGCTATTTCGTCGGCCCGACGCTGTTCGACAACGTCACTGCCGAGATGGATATCTACAAGGAAGAGATTTTCGGGCCGGTGCTTTGCGTGGCCCGGGCAACGACCTATGAAGATGCGCTCGATCTGGTGATCGAGAACCCCTATGGCAATGGCACCGCCATCTTCACCCGCGACGGCGATGCCGCGCGCGACTTTGCCGCCCGCGTCAATATCGGCATGGTGGGGGTCAACGTGCCGGTGCCCGTGCCGCTGGCCTATCACAGCTTTGGCGGCTGGAAAGCCAGCGCCTTCGGCGACCTCAACCAGCATGGCACCGATTCCATCAAATTCTGGACCCGCACCAAGACCGTGACGGCGCGCTGGCCCAGCGGCATCAAGGATGGCGCCGAGTTCCAGATGCCGGTGATGAAGTAGGCTCTGGCGGAAGCATCACTCCCACCCTTGATCCCTCCCCATAAGGGGAGGGAGACGACTGAGACACAGTGCCAGCAGCTTGCGCCTCCCTCCCCTCGATGGGGAGGGACCGAGGGTGGGGTGATGAGAGCCACGCATCTTCAAGGCCTGCTGACACCACCCGTCATCAGGACCGGCCATATCTGCCTCGAACCAGAGGCCCCACATGACCCTCGACGAACTCAATTCCATCATCGTCCAAGCCAAATCCGCTACCTATGTCGGGGGCGGGAACAAGGTGCCGGCGTCCCGCACGGGCGCGCATGACCTGAGCTGGCAGAGCGGCGACTGGCGCTATCTCGACAGCTATTTCGGCGGCACCGACTTTCTGGGTCAGGAAGTGGTCTGGCACCGGAACCAGCCGGTCTGGTCGATGAGCTATTACGGCTATATCACCCGCCCGGACCTGATCGACGGGGAGCGGGCGGGGGCGACGATCAAGGCGGCTTTGTCGGCGATGTATGCCGAGGGACGCTTTCTTGGCGGTTTCGACTGGCAGGGCCCGCATGGCGTCTATCGCGACCGCAGCGAAGGCATCCCAGCCCAGTTCCGCGGGCGCGAAACCATCAGCGTCGGCGGCGTGGAAGCCTATGCGCTGGACTATTTCGGCGGGCTGGTGAAGGCCTAGCAGCTCGACAGCTCGTGCGCTTACCCCTCGTCCGCCCTTCGGGCACCTTCTCCCACAAGGGGAGAAGGGGATAACCCCGATATCTCAGTCAGGTCTCCTTCTCCCCTTGAGGGAGAAGGTGGCGCGCAGCGCCGGATGAGGGGTGTGTTGAGAGTTCAGTTTGGATGCAAAAGGCCCGGTGATCGCTCAACCGGGCCTTCGCAAATTCCGCGCGGGGAGGTGCGCGGAAATCTCAAACAATACCGCTGGAACCGGCGGCGATTTCGGGCCGGATTTCGGCGACCTTGGCGCGGTAGCCGGCGGCGCGATAGGCGGCCAAGGGGTCGATGGCGCCACCCTGTTCCATGCGGGCCAGGGCAAGGATCGGCTCGACATCGGTGCGGAAAGCCTTTCGCAGTTCCTGCGTTGCCGCTAGCGCATCGTTAGCATTTTGGGCGCCTGCGAGTGACTTGCGATCGACCAGCAAAGCCTGTGCAAAGGCCCGCTGCACATCGGCTGCCGAGAGCATCAGCGACTCGATGGGGTCGGTAACATTATGGCTCTGGTCGAGCATGTGGGCCGGATGGAAATCGGCATAGCGGCTTTCCGCGTCGACCAGCTCGTTGAAGACGAGGAACAGACGGTACGGATCCACCGAGCCGGCATCCAGATCGTCGTCGCCATATTTGCTGTCATTGAAGTGGAAGCCACCCAGTTTGCCGAACTGGGCAAGGCGGGCGACGATCATCTCGATATTGACGTTGGGCGCGTGGTGGCCGAGGTCGACCAGGCAGAATGCCTTCTCGCCCAGTTCCTTGGCGATGAGGTAGTTGGTGCCCCAATCCTGCACGACGGTCGAGTAGAAGGCCGGCTCGTACATCTTGTGTTCGGTGTAGAGGCGCCAGTCGTCGGGCAGGGCGGCGTAGATGGACTTCACCGAGTCGAGATAGTGCTCGAACTGGGTGGTGAAATTGACCTGGCCCGGGAAGTTGGAGCCGTCGCCGATCCAGACAGTCAGGGCCTTGGAGCCGATGGTCTTGCCGATCTCGATACATTCGAGATTGTGCTCGATAGCCTGGTCGCGCGTGGCCTTGCCGGCGGCGGAGAGCGAGCCGAACTTGTAGGACTGCAACTGACCCTTGGCATCGGCGAAGGTGTTGGAGTTCATGGCGTCGAAGCCGAGATTGAAGCGGCTGGCAGCCTGCTTCAGCCGGTTCGGATCGGCCTTGTCCCACGGAATATGGAGTGAAACGGTCCTGGTCGCCTGGGTCAGCTGGGCGATGACGGCGCAATCCTCGATCTTGTCGAAGATGTCGCGCGGCTCGCCCTTGCCGGGGAAACGGGCAAAGCGCGTGCCGCCGGTGCCGACACCCCAGGAGGGGACGGCGACCGAAAAGGCGGCGACCTTGGCCTTGATGTCGTCGATGGCAATGCCGCGCCGGTCGAGGCGCTCGCCCAGGCTTTCATAATCATTGCGCAGGTCGGCGGCGACCCTGGCGTTCTCGGCTTCGACGACTGATGGGTCGATGATGTGTTCGGTCATTGCTTGACTCCCTAAGAACCCCTCACCCGTCTCGGCCTTCGGCCGATCCACCCTCTCCCACAAGGGGCGAGGGAGGATCGAGTTTGTCACACTCTCCGTGCCCCCTTCTCCCCTCGTGGGAGAAGGTGCCCGAAGGGCGGATGAGGGGGCTCTGCCCTATGTTACCGCGGGAACGACTGGGCGTTGCCGGCGTCGACGTTGATGATGTTGCCCGTGGACTTGGCCGAGGCCTCCGAGGCGAAGAAGTAGATGGCTTCGGCGATGTCTTCGGGGAAGACGGAGCGCTTGAGCATGGAGCGCTGGCGATACATTTCTTCAAGGCCGTCCTTGTCGGTCTTGTAGGTCGAGGCACGCTGCTCGAGCCATTCGCCGGCCCAGATTTTCGAGCCGCGCAAGACGGCGTCCGGATTGACGACGTTGACGCGGATCTGGGCTTCGGCGCCTTCGAGGGCGAGGCAGCGGGCCAGGTGAATTTCAGCCGCCTTGGCGGTGCAATAGGCAGCAGCGTTGGGGGAGGCGGCCAAGCCATTCTTGGAGGCGACGAAGACGACATTGCCGCCGATCTTCTGGGCGCGGAACAGGCGGAAGGCCTCGCGGCTGACGAGGAAATAGCCCGTGGACAGGATGTCCATGTTCTTGTTCCAGAGGTCGAGCGACGTGTCTTCGATCGGCGCCGATGAGGCGAGGCCAGCATTGGAGACCAGGATGTCGAGCCCGCCGAACTCGACCACGGCATGGGCGAAACCGGAGAGAACCTGTTCTTCCCGGGTCACGTTGATGTTGACCGGGCGGACGAAGTCCTTACCGAAGACATCGCTGAGCTCGGCCGTGGCGCTGTCGAGCGCGGTCTGGTCGATATCGGCGAGGACCACGCAGGCGCCTTCGCGCAGGAGACGCGCAGCGGTGGCTTTGCCGATGCCGCCGGCGCCGCCGGTGACGAGGGCAATCTTGCCGGCGAGGGACTTTGGCTTGGGCATACGGGCGAGCTTGGCTTCTTCGAGGAGCCAGTATTCGATGTCGAAGGCTTCCTGTTCGGGCAGGCCCTGATACTCGGAAACGGTCGAGGCGCCGCGCATCACATTGATGGCGTTGACATAGAACTCACCCGAAATGCGGGCGGTGGCCTTGTCCTTGGCGAAGGTGATCATGCCGACGCCCGGGATCAGATAAACGACGGCGTTCGGATCGCGGATGGCCGGAGAATTGTCGTGCTTGCAGCGCTCGTAATAGGCGGCGTAGTCGGCGCGATAGTCGGCGATCTGACTATCGAGGCCGGCGATGACGGCTTCGACATCGGGATTGGCCGGATCGAAGGCGACAACCAGCGGCCTGATTTTGGTGCGCAGGAAATGGTCGGGGCAGGAGGTGCCCAGAGCTGCCAGCGGACGCAGATTGTTGGAATTGACGAATTCGAGGACGGCCGGAGAGTCGTCGAAGTGACCGAGCTTGTGGCTGTCTTCGGAGATGAAGCCGCGAATGCGCGGCATCAGGCGGGCAGCGACGGCGCGGCGGGCATCGGCGTCGAGCGACTGTACGGCCGCGCCGCCGAAAATGGTCTTGCCCACTGTTTGCGTCTCGAACCACTCGATCGCCTGATTGATGATGGCGATGGTGGTCTCGTAGCATTGCTTGGGCGTGTCGCCCCAGGTGAAGAGGCCGTGGGATTCAAGGACCACGCCCTTGGCATCGGGATTGTCGAGGCAGAACTTTTCCAGCCACAGGCCGAGTTCAAAGCCCGGCTTCTTCCAGGGCAGCCAGCCGATGGTGTCGCCGAAAATCTGCTGCGTCAGTTCTTTGGAGTTCTTGCTGGCGGCAATGGCGATGATGGCATCGGGATGCATGTGATCGACAAAGGGCCGGTTCACATAGGCGTGGAGCGGGGTATCGATGGAGGAGGCGCGCGGGTTGAGATTGAAGGTGGCGTGCGGGAGATAGCCCACCATCTCGTCTTCGAATTCGACGCCGCGATAGAGCCCCTTCAGAGCCCTGAGCTTGTCCATGTAGAGCGTGGCAAAGCCATCGAGCTTGATCGAAGCATTGTCGCCGCCCGAACCCTTGACCCAGAGGACTTCGACCTCCTGCCCGGTCAGGGGATCCTTCTGCATGATCTTGGACGAGGTATTGCCGCCGCCATAATTGGTGACGCGCTTGTCCGAGCCGAGCAGGTTGGAGCGATAGACGAGACGTTCCGGCTCGCTCATCGACGCCGCCTTGGCATCATCCCACTTGTTTTCAAGGCGCTTGGGCGCGGTGGACATCGGATTCCTCCAAGTTGTTCCGTTGTGCCTGTTGGGGCACCGTGCTGTTCCGACCGGGGAGTCATTCCGGCGAAGGCCGGAATCCATGCGCGACGTGCTGAACATGGACCCCGGCCTTCGCCGGGGTGACATCGTGGGTTGGAGGGCGCGTGCTCCTCAGGCCTTAAGCTGGGCCGGACATGCGCATAGAACGGTCGACACTGTCAATCAGAAACAATCATGTTTCGTCATATTTGCGCGATCATGACAGAAATTTGCCGAATGATGATTGACTCTGCCCGGAATTGATGGAAGCAAATGCGCTCAGGGAGTATCAGCTTTGCACGAAACCGAACGCCACCGCGTCATTCTCGCCGCCGCACAGTCACACCCCGTGGTGACTGTGGCCGAGCTTTGCGAGGTGACTGGATCGTCGGAAGCCACTATTCGCCGCGATATTGCGGCACTGGACGAGCAGGGGCGGCTGCGCCGGGTGCGCGGCGGCGCCGAGGCGATCAACCCGCCCGCGCAGGGCGGGCTGATGGGCCGGCCGTTTTCCGTCAACGAAACGATCAACATGACGCAAAAGCGCGCAATCGCGCGCGCCGCCGCCGAGATGTGCAATGACGGCGAGCCGATCATCATCAATGGCGGCACCACCACCTACCAGATGGTGCACCACCTGACGGGAAAGCGGCTGAGCGTGTTCACCAACAGCTTCGCCATCGCTGAGTTCCTCATCCACAACTCGCGCAACTCGGTGGTGATCCCCGGGGGCACCGTCTATCGCGAGCAGAACGTCATCCTGTCGCCCTTTGGCGGCGTGGTGGCGAGCCATTTTTACGCCAAGCGCATGTTCATCGGCTGCCAGGGCATTGGCGCCCATGGCCTGATGGAGGCCGACCCCATGGTGGTGCAGTCGGAGCTGGCGCTGATCGGGCAGGCCGACGAATTGATCGTGCTTGCCGACAGCTCGAAATTTTCGGGACGCTCGAGCCTCATATTGTGCGGGCTCGACCGAATTGCCGCCGTCGTCACAGACAGCGGTATCCGCGACGAAGACCGCCAGATGCTGGAAACAGCCGGCGTCAGGCTCGTCGTGGCGGACGCGCATACTCAGGCGGAAACGACCGCCGCCTGAGCGGACTAAAAAACCAAGAGCTAACCCCCTGGGAGGGACCAAATGAAACTCTGGAAACTGCTTGCTGCCACGGCAACTGCTGCCGTTCTCCTCGCCACCCCGGCCATGGCCCAGACCCGCATCGCGCTGGTCGTCAAATCGCTGGGCAACGGCTTCTTCGACGCCGCCAACAAGGGCGCCCAGGAAGCTGCCGCCGAACTGGGCGATGTCGAGGTGATCTATACCGGCCCGACCTCGGCCACCGCCGAGGCGCAGATCGAAGTCGTCAACTCGCTGATCGCCCAGCAGGTCGACGCCATTGCCATTTCGGCCAATGATCCCGACGCCCTGGTGCCGGCCCTGCAGCGCGCCATGGAACGCGGCATCAAGGTCATTTCCTTCGACTCCGGCGTTGCCCCCGAAGGCCGCCAGATCCACCTCAATCCGTCCGATATCGGCCTGATCGGTGAAACCATCATCAAGCTGGCGGCCGACTACCTGCCCGAGGGCGGCGACGTCGCCATCCTCTCGGCCGCCTCGACCGCGACCAACCAGAATGCCTGGATCGAAGCCGCCAAGTCCGCCATTCCGGAAAAATTCCCGAACATCAACCTGGTCTCGGTGGTCTATGGCGATGACGACTCGGTCAAGTCGACCGAAGAAGCACGCGGCCTGATCGCAGCCTATCCGGACCTCAAGGCCATCATCGCTCCGACCACGGTCGGCGTAGTTGCCGCCGCCCAGGTGGTCACCGACCAGAACCTGATCGGCCAGATCAACGTCACCGGTCTCGCCCTGCCGTCCGAGTTCAAGCAGTTCATCGACAATGGTGCGAGCCAGGCGGTGGCGCTGTGGAACCCGATCGACCTGGGCTATTCGGCCGTTTACCTGGCCAAGGCGCTGGTTGACGGCGAGGAAGCCGCGCCCGGCGCAACCTTCTCGATCGGCAAGGTGGGCGAAGTGACCCTGGACGACACCAATGCGGCCGCCATGGCTGCCCCGTTCCAGTTCGATGCGTCCAACATCGAAGAGTTCTCCAAGATCTATTGATCCAATCGGGTCCGGCGGTGAGCCGGACCCTTTCCAAATTCAATGTCATCCCCGCGAAAGCGGGGATCTCCGTTTCCTAGTGAACAGGGATTCCCGCTTTCGCGGGAATGACCCGGTGGAAATGGAATGAACTGGCGAAAGAAGCGCATTCCACTCCATGACAGACCCCATCCTCACCCTCACCGGCATATCGAAGAGCTTTCCCGGCGTGCGGGCGCTGCATCAGGTGGCTCTGGAGCTTTATCCTGGCCAGGTGACGGCGCTGATCGGGGAAAATGGTGCGGGCAAGTCGACCCTGGTCAAGACCATGACCGGCATCTACCAGCCCGATGAAGGGGAAATCCGCGTCAAGGGGCAGCTCGTGAGCCTGCCGACGGCCATTTCTGCATCCGAGGCCGGCATTACCGCCATTCACCAGGAAACCGTGCTGTTTGACGAGTTGAGCGTCGCCGAAAACATCTATCTCGGCCATGCGCCGCGCAACCGGCTGGGGCTGATCGACTGGGCCAGGATGCGCGTGGAGGCCCAGAAGACGCTGGATTCCATGGCCGCCGGCGTCGACGCCGCCATGCCGCTCAAGGAACTGGGTATTGCCAAAAAGCACCTGGTGGCGGTGGCGCGGGCGCTCAGCGTCGATGCGGCCGTCGTGATCATGGACGAGCCGACTGCGGCGCTCAGCCAGAAGGAAATCGAGGAGCTCTATGTGCTGGTCGACCTCCTGAAGCAGGACGGCAAGGCCATTTTGTTCATCTCGCACAAATTCGACGAAATCTACCGTATCGCCGACCGCTACACCGTGTTCCGCGACGGCGAAATGGTGGGCAAGGGCCTGATCAAGGATACCCCGCAATCCGAAATCGTCCGTATGATGGTGGGGCGTTCGGTGGACCAGATTTTCCCGGCGCGCGAGGCCGCAATCGGCGAAACCATGCTCGAGGTCACAGGGCTCAGCCACCCCACCGAATTCGAGAATGTGTCCTTCTCGGTGCGCAAGGGCGAGATCGTCGGGTTCTATGGGCTGGTGGGCGCGGGTCGCTCGGAGGTGATGCAGGCCGTGTTCGGCATGACCGCCACCTCGGGTGGCACCATGGTGCTCGACGGGCAGGCCATCACACCCAGATCCCCGGCCGACGCGGTGGCGGCGGGCATTGTCTATGTGCCCGAGGAACGCGGCAAGCAGGGTGTCATCACGGGCGAACCGATCTTCAAGAACGTGTCGCTGCCCAGCCTCGGCAAGACCAGCCGCAGCGGCTTTCTGCGCATGGCCGAGGAATTCAAGCTGGCGCGGACCTATACCGAACGGCTCGACCTGCGGGCCTCCTCGCTCAGTCAGAATGTCTCGACCCTGTCGGGCGGCAACCAGCAGAAGGTGGTGATCGCCAAATGGCTGGCCACGCTCCCCAAGGTGATCATTCTCGATGAACCGACCAAGGGCATCGACATCGGCTCCAAGGCCGCCGTGCATGAATTCATGGCCGAGCTGGTGGCGCAGGGCCTCAGCGTTATCATGGTGTCCTCCGAACTGCCCGAGGTGCTGGGCATGAGCGACCGGGTGGTGGTGATGCGCGAGGGCCTGGTGGTCGACACGCTCGACAATGCCGATCTCAAACCCGAAACCCTGGTGCGGCTTGCGGCCGGTATTGCCGAGGAGCAGGCAGCATGAACCGGCTGTTCAAATCCCGCGAATTTTGGCTGGCGCTGGCCATCGTCGCTCTGATCATTCTCGTGACCCTGCGCTTTCCGCGCTTCTCGCAGCCGTCCAACCTGCTGACAATTTTCAACGACACCTCCATCCTGATGATGCTGGCGCTGGGGCAGATGGCGGTGATCCTGACCCGGTCCATCGACCTTTCCATGGCCTCGAACCTGGCGCTGACCGGCATGATCGTGGCCATGGTCAATGCCGCCTTTCCGGGCGTGCCCGTGCCGCTGCTGATCGCCGGCTGCGTTGTGGTTGGAGCGGCGCTGGGGGCCTTTAACGGCATCCTCGTGTGGAAGCTCGATATTCCGCCCATCGTGGTGACGCTGGGTACGCTGACCATCTATCGGGGCCTGGTCTTCGTGATTTCCGGCGGAGCCTGGGTCAATGCGGCGCAGATGAGCGTCGAATTCATCCAGTTGCAGCGCGGCAGCTTCCTGGGCCTGCCGATCCTGTCGTGGTTCGCCATCGTCGTGGCAGGGCTGGTTTATCTGTTGATGACCCGCACCCCGCAGGGCCGGGCTTTTTATGCCATCGGCGTCAATCCGGTGGCGGCGGTCTATACCGGCATCGATGTCGGCCGCACCAAATTTGTCGCCTTCGTGCTCTCCGGCGCCATTTCGGGGCTGGCGGGTTACCTGTGGATCTCGCGCTACGTGATCGCTTCGGTCGAGGTGGCCAGCGGCTATGAGCTGACCATCGTGGCGGCCTGCGTCATCGGCGGTGTCTCGATTGCCGGGGGCATCGGCACGGTGGGCGGCGCGCTGCTGGGGGCGCTGTTCCTGGGCGTCGTCAACAATGCCCTGCCGGTGATCGGCGTCTCGCCCTTCTGGCAGATGGCCATTTCCGGCGCCGCGATCCTGCTTGCGGTCGTGCTGAATGCCCGCGGCGAGCGCAGCAAGGGGCGGATTATTCTCAAGAAGGCGGAGGGTGTGGCGTGATGAGAACATTGGCGCTGTCGTCCTCTCGCGCTTCGGACTACGCCGAGGCATCGCACCCCTCACCCGGCGCTGACGCGCCGACCTCTCCCCTGAGGGGCGAGGTGAGTCTGTGGCTCACGGATATTCAATCATGACCGATACATCCCTTGGCCGGCGTTTGCCGGACCGGCTCGACAATCCGCTAAAGTCTACGCTGATGAGCTGGGAGAGCCTGCTGGTGCTGGTGGCATTGGCGATTTTCATCGCCAACAGCTTTGCCTCGCCCTATTTCCTCAATGCCTGGAGCCTGTCCGATCTCACCTTCAATTTCACCGAAAAGGCGCTGATCGCGCTGGCCATGGCGCTGGTGATCATTTCCGGGGAAATCGACCTGTCGGTGGCCTCGATCATCGCGCTGGCTTCGACCCTGATGGGGCTGGCACTGCAATATGGAGCCGATACGCCGACGCTGGTGGCGGTGGGTGTCGGGGTGGGCATCCTCTGCGGCGCCTTCAACGGCTTTCTGGTGACAGGGCTCAAACTGCCGTCGATTGTCGTCACCATCGGCACGATGAGCCTCTTTCGGGGGGTGGCCTTCATCATTCTGGGGGACCAGAGCTACAAGGGCTATCCCAAGGATTTTTCGTGGTTCGGGCAGGGCTATGTCTGGTGGGTGATCTCGTTCGAGCTGGTGCTGTTCCTGGTGGCGGCGGCGATCTTCTATGTGCTGCTGCACCGCACCAATTTCGGCCGCCGGGTCTTTGCCATCGGCAATAATGCCACCGCCGCGCAGTTCTCCGGGGTGCGGGTGGACCGCATCAAGTTTGTGCTGTTCTGCCTGACCGGACTGATGAGCGGCATCGCCGCGGTCTTGCTCACCGCGCGGCTCGGCTCGACGCGGCCCTCGATCGCGCAGGGGTTCGAACTCGATGTCATCACCATGGTGGTGCTGGGAGGCGTGTCGATCCTGGGCGGGGCCGGCTCGATCCTGGGCGTGGTGCTGGCAGCGGTGATCATCGGGCTCGTGACCTTCGGACTCGGCCTGCTCAACGTGCCCGGCATCGTCATGAGCATTTTTACCGGGAGCCTCCTGATCGTGGTGATCGCGCTGCCGATCCTGTGGCGGATGTGGAAGGAGAAACGGGCATGATCGTGGACGGGAACTACGAAAAGCACGCCTTCAAGATGATGCTCAATCCCGGCATGGCCGAGGAATACAAGCGCCGCCACGATGCGATCTTCCCCGAACTGGTCGAGCTATTGCACGCCGCGGGCGTGAAGGACTATTCCATCCATCTCGACGAGGAAACCAATGTTCTGTTCGGCGTGCTGTGGCGGCGGGTGGATCACACCATGGCCGATCTGCCGGGCACCGAGGTCATGCAGCGCTGGTGGGCGCATATGGCCGACATCATGGCCACCAATGACAGGAACGAGCCGATCTCGGTGGACCTGCTGCCGGTGTTCTGGATGAAGTGAGGGGTAGAGCCCCCCTTCTGCATTGCTGAGCGAAGGCAAGACCGTTCTGCTCCATAGATTGAAGCAGAATACCCCCTCCCTAGCTCTGCTAGGCCTGGCGGCCAAGCGCCGCTACCCTCCCCTCAAAGGGGGAGGGTGGGGCCGGTATACTTGGCTGCATTTTGGCCGAATTGACAACATCTACGACCACGGTGACGGAAGTTTCTCCGTTTATCACCGGGTCATTCCCGCGAAAGCGGGAACCTCTGTTGCGAGAAAACGGAGATCCCCGCTTTCGCGGGGATGACACTCGCGAAAACTCTGGCATCAGAGATTGTGAACTCAACCTGCCTGACGCCCAACAGCGCCAGGGCGTCAGGCAGTGGCAGCGCTTGGGAGCGGTTGTTCGAGGTGCGAGCGCACCCGCACGGCCAGAGCATCCCCCACCGCAAAGATGGTCGGGGCCGAGAGCGGGAAGGCTTCGACGGCTGCGATCGCTTCGCTGATGGTGCCGCGCCAGATCTGTTCATCGGTGCGGCCGAGGCTGCCGGCGATGATGGCGGGGGTGGAGGGGCTCAGGCCCTTGGCGGTCAGTTCGGCGACAATGCCGGGCAGGGTGCGGCGGGACATGTAATAGACCGATGTGGTGGCCGGATCGGCCAGGGCGGCCCAGTTGAGCGTGGTGGGCAGCACGCCCTTGCGCGAATGGCCGGTGACGAAGCGCACCGACTGGGCGTGATCGCGATGGGTGAGCGAGACGCCGAGGCGGCTGGCGAGGGCGAGGCCCGCGGAGATGCCGGGGACGACGGTGACGGGGATGCCGTGGGTTTCGAGCATGTCGATTTCTTCGCCCGCCCGGCCGAAGATCATCGGATCGCCCGACTTGAGGCGGACGACATGCTTGCCCTGCCGGGCGAGGGTCAGCATCAGCTGATTGATGTCATCCTGCGCGCAGCTGTCGCGCTGGGCGCGCTTGCCCACCAGCATCCGCTTGGCCTCGCGCCGCGCCAGTTCGAGCACTTCGGCGGAGACGAGATCATCGAACAGGATCACATCGGCCGATTGGAGGGCGCGCACGGCCTTAATGGTGAGCAGGTCCGCCTCGCCGGGCCCGGCGCCGACCAGGGTGACGCGGCCGGCGGTGGCGGCCTTGGCATCGGTCAGGACTTCGTCGCCGGCATCGGGTGCGCGGTCGCCAAAAGCCTTGTCGGCCAGCCGCTCCCAGAAGGCACGGCGTTGCGGACCGGCGGCTAGGCTGTCCATGACGGTGCTGCGGATGCGGTCGGCCAACTGCGCCCAAAGGCTCAGGGTCAACGGCAGCAGTGTCTCGATGCGGCGGCGCACCGCCTGACCCAGGATCGGAGCGGCTCCCGCGGTTGAAATGCCGACGACAACCGGGGAACGGTTGACGATGGCACCGAACTGGAACTGGCAGAATTCGGGGCGGTCGATGACATTGTAGGGCACCGCGGCGGCCCTGGCGGCAGCGACGAAGGCATGGGCTTCGGCGTCGTCTTCGAGATCGGCAATGGCGAGGGCGGCGCCGGCGAGGTCGATGGGGGTCCAGGGGCGGCGGTGGAGGGTGATGCCGGTTGAAGCATACCCCTCACCCGTCTCGGCCTGCGGCCGATCCACCCTCTCCCACAAGGGGAGAGGGGGCGTCCGGTGTTCCGGGAGACGCTGACTTCCCTTCTCCCCTTGCGGGAGAAGAGCCTGCCCCCGGCTCGAACGGGGGTGCCCGGAGGGCGGATGAGGGGTGCAATTCAGGAGGCTTTGAAGCTCCTCGCAAATCTCCTCCGCAAACACCTCCACCTGCGCTCCCGCCGCGGCGAGGAGTTCGATTTTCCAGGCGGCGGGTTCGCCACCGCCGATGACGACGGCGCGCTTGCCATGGAGATCGAAGAAGACCGGCAGCACGGCCAGGGGGGCGATACGCTGGTTACTCGGCGGCGGCGAGACGGTGTGCATCGACAATGCTCCGGATTTCAGCGCGGCAGGAGCCGCAATTGGTGCCGGCGCGGGTGAGCGCGCCAACGGCTTCGACGCTTGAGCAGCCCCGGCGGGCGACGGCATCGACAATGGTGTTGATGCCCACGCCCATGCAGGAACAGACGATGGCCCCGGCATCGGGGGTATCGGCGCCGGGGCGGCCGGCCAGGACACGGGAGACCGACACGTCGCTCGCCTCAAGCAGGCTCACGGCCCATTGGCGGGAGACCAGGACCGGATCCGGCGCGGTATAGAGGGCGGCGATGAGACGGCCATCTTCCACCAGAGCAAAGGCCCGCCGCCCGTTGCGCTCGTCGCGGATGGACTGGAAGGCGGCGCCGGTGCCGAAGGTGGTGGCGAGGAATTTCGCCCAATCGTCCGGCTCGCGGGCAAAGCCGAGTTCGCCGCGCCAGCCATTGTTCGCCGGGGCAATGGCCCAGTAGTCGGTGGAGAGGCTTGGCCGGCCGGCGGCGACGAAGAAACCATGCAGACGCATCTCGGCAGGTTCGGCATGAACCTTGGCCATCTTGAGCGCCGGCTGGCCCGAAACCGGATCGGTCTTGGCGCTGACCAGGGCATCGACGCGGCCATTGGAGGCGAACTGGTCGGTCCAGTGCATGGGCACGAAAAGCTGGCCGCGCCGCTGGCGGTCGGTGACCAGGGCCCGCACGGTGGCCGAGCCATGACCATTGTAGAGGCGCACGAGGCTGGCCCGGCGGATGTTGAGAGCCTCGGCATCGGCCGGGTGGATTTCGACAAACGGCTCGGCCAGGTGCGCGGACAGCCGCGCGGCTTTGCCGGTGCGCGTCATGGTGTGCCAGTGGTCGCGGACGCGCCCGGTATTGAGCAGGAACGAGCCGGGAGCGGGGGCGAAGGGCGGCGGTGGCTGGATGGGCAGGAAGCGTGCCTTGCCATCGGGGGTGAAATAGCGGCCATCGCCGAACATGCGGGACCGCGCCCTGGTCCGGATCGGCCATTGCACCGGGGCCATGGCGTCGTAGTCGGCGCCGGCAAGGCCGGTGAGATCGAAATCGCGCTGGCCTTCATTCTCGAAGGCGGAAAGGGCGACGTGCTCGGCAAAGATCTGGCCGGGGCCGAAATAGGAAAAGGCCTGTCCATGGCCGAGGCGGCGCGCCACTTCCTTGATGATCCACCAATCCGGACGCACCTCGCCGGGAAGCGGCAGGAAGGGGCGCTGACGGGAAATGCGGCGCTCAGAATTGGTCACCGTGCCGTCCTTTTCGCCCCACCCGGCGGCCGGCAGGCGGACATGAGCCAGCTCCATCGTGTCGGTGTGCCGGTTCATGTCGGAGACGACGACGAAGGGGCAGGCCTTGAGGGCGGCGCGCACGCCATCGGCCTCGGGCATGGAATCCACCGGATTGGTGGCCATGATCCAGACGGCCTTGATCTCGCCCCGCGCCATGGCGGCGAAGAGATCGACGGCCTTGAGGCCCGGCGCGGTGGCGACCCTGTCGCTGCCCCAGAAGCGGGAGACGCGATCTATGGCTTCGGGGGTGAAATCCATGTGGGCCGCCAGCATATTGGCGAGCCCGCCGACCTCGCGGCCGCCCATGGCATTGGGCTGGCCGGTGACCGAGAACGGCCCCATGCCGGGTTGGCCGATGCGGCCGGTGGCCAGATGGCAATTGATGATGGCATTGACCTTGTCGGTGCCCGAAGCCGACTGATTGACGCCCTGGGAATAGACGGTGACGACCTTTTTGGTGCGCGCGAACAGATCGTAGAAGCGGGCAATGGCATTGGGCGCGAGGCCGGTGGCCTCGGCGACGCGGGCAATGTCCCAGTCTTCCGCCGTCAGCAGGGCCGCCTCGAAACCGCTGGTATAGGCGGAGATGTAGTCGCTGTCGGTGACGCCCAGATGATCGAGATGGGCCAGAAGGCCGACAAAGAGCGCGGTGTCGCCATCAGGTGCAATGGGCAGGTGCAGTTCGGCAATGTCATTGGTGACGGTGCGGCGCGGATCGATCAGCACGACGCGCATGTCCGGCCGGGCGGCGCGGGCGGCCACGATGCGCTGATAGAGCACCGGATGGCACCAGCCCAGATTGGAGCCGACAAGGACGATCAGGTCCGCCTGTTCGAGGTCTTCGTAATTGCCCGGCACGGTATCGGAGCCGAAGGCGCGCTTGTGACCGGCGACCGAGGAGGCCATGCAGAGGCGCGAATTGGTGTCGATATTGGCCGAGCCGACAAAGCCCTTCATCAGCTTGTTGGCGACATAGTAGTCTTCGGTCAGCAACTGGCCCGAGCCATAGATGGCGACCGATTGGGGGCCGTGTTCGGCGATGGCGGCCTTGAAGCGGGCAGCGACGAGATCGAGGGCGTCGTCCCAGCTGGCGCGCTCACCGTCGATTTCCGGATGGAGCAGGCGGCCGTCCATGGCGAGGGTTTCGCCCAAAGCCGAACCTTTGGAGCACAGGCGCCCGAAATTGGCCGGGTGGTCCGGATCGCCGGCGATCGTCACCGAGCCATCGGGCTGGGGCGTCGCCAGTACGCCGCAACCGACGCCGCAATAGGGGCAGGTGGTGCGGGTTGTGGTCATGGGCGAGCTCCTGGAAAGAGACCCCTCATCCGCCCTGCGGGCACCTTCTCCCTCAAGGGGAGAAGGGTGGCGCGGTGCATGACCGGCCCGCGCGGTTCCCCTCTCCCCTTGAGGGAGAGGGTGGATCGACCGCAGGTCGAGACGGGTGAGGGGTTTGTCGCTTGAGTCATTCCGCCGCCATGGCCATCAGCACGTCTGGTGCGATGAAGATGACACCGTCCTCGACCTTGACCGGATAGGTTCGGACGGCGCCTTCGTCGGCGCCCTGGGCCAGGCCGGTTTCGAGGTCGAACACCCAATTGTGCAGCGGGCAGGTCACCGAGGCACCATGCACAATGCCTTCGACCAGCGGGCCGCCCTTGTGGGGGCAGCGGTTGTCGAGGGCATAGACCTGGTTTTCGGCGGTACGGAACACGGCGATCTTGCCCGAGGGCGTATTGACGCAACGGGCGCCGCGAACGGGAATGGCAGTAAGATTGCCGAGCTGGATCCATTCGGTCATGACACTCACTCCGCTGCCACCGGAAGCCCGAATTCGGCCATGGCGGCGAATTCGTGGGCGTCCTTGCCGTTGACGCGCTCTTCCCAGGGATCGACCTGGGCGAACTGCTGGGAATAGACGAAGCGGTCGTAGTACTGACGGCGCTTGGCCAGGTCATCGACCACGGCGGCCTTGATGCTGTCATTGCCGACGCGCTTGGCCCATTTGTAGATGCGTTCGAGATAATGCCCCTGCTCGCGATAGAGCTGGGTCAGCGCCACGATGATCTCGAGGGCTTCGTCTTCGCTATCGGCATGGCAGAGCAGTTCGGTGCCCTTGATGTCGAGACCGGCGGCACCGGCGAAGTGGATGTCGTAGCCCGAATCCACGCAGATCACGCCGATATCCTTGCAGGTGGCCTCGGCGCAGTTACGCGGACAACCCGAGACGGCCAGCTTGAGCTTGGCCGGGGTCCAGGCGCCCCACATGAACTTTTCGATGCGCACGCCCAGGCCCGTCGAATCCTGGGTGCCGAAACGGCACCAGTCGGAGCCGACGCAGGTCTTGACCGTGCGCAGCCCCTTGGCATAGGCGGCGCCCGAAACCATGCCGGCGGCGTTGAGATCAGCCCAGACGCCGGGAAGGTCTTCCTTTTTGACGCCGAGCAGGTCGATGCGCTGGCCGCCCGTGACCTTGACCGTGGGGATGGCAAACTTGTCGGCCACATCGGCAATGGCGCGCAATTCCTTGGGATTGGTGATGCCACCCCACATGCGCGGCACGACCGAATAGGTGCCGTCCTTCTGGATATTGGCGTGGACACGCTCGTTGATGAAGCGCGACTGGCCGTCATCCTCGTATTCGCCGGGCCAATCGGCGACGAGGTAATAGTTCAGCGCCGGGCGGCACTTGGCGCAGCCGCAGGAGGTCTTCCACTCAAGCTCCTGCATCACTTCGGGGATGGACTTGAGGCCCTTGGCGACGATCAGCCGGCGCACGTCGCCATGGCTGTATTCGGTGCAGGGGCACATGGGTTTGACGGCAGCCGGATTGTAGCTGTCGCCCAGGGTGATCCCCATGAGCTTTTCGACCAGATGCGTGCAGGAGCCGCAGGAGGCCGAGGCCTTGGTGTGAGCGCGCACACCATCAAGATCGGTCAGGCCTTTGGAGACGATCGCGCCGGTGATCGCTCCCTTGCAGACGCCGTTGCAGCCACAGATTTCTGCATCATCCGGCAAGGCTGCAACGGCCGCCATAGGGTCCAGTTGGGCACCCCCCTGATAGGCCTGGCCAAAAATAAGGGTGTCGCGCATTTCGCGCGTGTCGGTGCCCTTGCGGATCATGTCGAAGAACCACGGGCCATCACCGGTTTCGCCGTAGAGTACGGCGCCGATCACCTTGTCCTGCTTGAGCACCAGGCGCTTGTAAACGCCCGAAGTGGCGTCGCGCAGCACGATCTCCTCGCGATCCTCGGCATCGGCGAAATCGCCGGCCGAATAGACCGAGACGCCGGTTACCTTGAGCTGGGTCGCGGTCTGTACCGGGCGGAAGGCCGCGTCGGTCTTGGCCAGGGTCTTGGCCAGAACCTTGGCCTGATCGTAGAGCGGGGCGACGAGGCCATAGACGATCTTTTCGTGCTCGACGCATTCGCCCAGCGCGAAAATGTCGGGGTCGGAGGTGACCATCTGGTCGTTGACGACGATACCGCGTTCGACATGGATGCCGGCATCGGTTGCGATGCGGGTCTCCGGGCGGATGCCGGCGGCCATGATGACGATATCGGCGCCATAGGTGGTGCCATCGTCCAGGGCCACGGCCTCGACGCTGTTCTGGCCGAGGATGGCCTTGGTCTGGGCCTTGCAGTGCACCTTGATGCCGCGCGCTTCGAGGTCGCGTTGCAGCAGATAGCCGGCCGCCGGATCGAGCTGGCGATCCATGACATGGCCCATCAGATGCAGCACGACCACTTCCATGCCGCGCAGGCGGAGCGCCGCGGCGGCCTCAAGCCCAAGCAGGCCGCCACCGATGACCACCGCCTTGGCATTGGGGCGCCGGGACGCCTCGACCATGCGGTTGACGTCATCAAGGTCGCGGAAGGCCATGACGCCGGGCAGGTCCTTGCCGGGCAGGGGAATGATGAAGGGGGCCGAACCGGTAGCGATGATCAGCTTGTCGTATGGGGTTTCGCCATTCTTGGAGACCACCACCTTGCGCTGGCGGTCGATGGCCGTGACCGTCTCGCCGAACCTGGTATGAATCCCGTGGGTTTCATACCAGGCCGTGTCGTGGGTCACGATCTGCTCGTATTCCTTCTCGCCGCCCAGGACGGGGGAGAGCATGAGGCGGTTGTAATTGCCTCGCGGCTCGGCGCCGAAAAGCGTGATGTCGAACCGGCCAGGGGCTTCTTCGAAGATGTGCTCCAGCGCGCGGCCAGAGGCCATGCCGGCACCAACGACGACCAGTTTTTCCATTGCGTGGTACTCCTTGGAAAGGGTCATGCCGGCTGCGCAACGAGCTGACGCTCGCGGCGGCGGACGGCGGAGTGCATCAATCCCAGCGATACGAGGATCAGGACGAGAAGCGCGGCAAAGCAGCTGGTCCAGATGCCGGTGAGATCGTTGAGAAAACCGAACAGAAGCGGCAGGACGAAGCCGCCCAGCCCGCCGATCATGCCGACGAGCCCGCCCACCGCGCCGACATTGTCGGGGTAGTAGGCCGGGATGTGCTTGAAGACGGCGGCCTTGCCCAGGCTCATAAAGAAGCCGAGCACGAAGACCAGGCCAATGAAAGCCCAGGGCGCCAACTCGAAATGGAAGCGCACGGGTCCGTGGATGCCGTCGACGACATAGTCGGCGGTGGGCAGGGACAGCAGCAGGGCGCAGAAGGCCGAGACGCCAAATGTCCAGTAAAGCACGGTCCGGGCCCCGACCTTGTCGGAGAGCGTACCGCCATAGGCCCGGAAAATGCTGGCCGGGATGGAGTAGGCGGCCGCCACGATGCCGGCGGTGGCGATGTCGAAGCCATAGACGCCGATCAGGTAGCGCGGCAGCCACAGGGTGAGGGCCACGAAGGCGCCGAAGGCGAAGAAGTAATAGAGCGCGAAACGCCAGACCTGAGCATTGCGCAGGGGGGCAAACTCGGCGGCGAGGCTGCGCTGGGGCTGACCGCTCTGGCGGCGCTGCACCGTGACCGGATCGTCCTCGGTGCCGAACCAGAAAATCGCGGCCATGACGACGAGGGCGGCGGCCCAGACCAGCGCCACCGACTGCCAGCCCCAGGCCAGCATGACGAAGGGCGCGAGGAATTTGGTGACGGCGGCCCCGACATTGCCGACCCCGAAGATGCCCAGGGCCGTGCCCTGCTTGCCGGCCGGATAGAAGCGGGACACATAGGCGACGCCGACGGCGAAGGAGCCGCCCGCCAGGCCAACGCCCAGCGCGGCCAGGAGCAATTGCTCATAGGTCTGGGCGAAGGCCAGAAGGGCCGTGGCCACGGCGGCGGCCAGCATGGTCAGCGTATAGACAAGGCGCCCGCCCCGCCGGTCGGTCCAGATACCCAGGACGATCCGCACCAGTGAACCGGTGAGCACCGGCGTGCCGATGAGGAGGCCGAACTGCGTCTCGGTCAGCCCGAGCTGATCCTTCAGCGCCACGCCGATGATGGAAAAGATGGTCCAGACGGCAAAGCAGACGGTGAAGGCGATGGTGGACAGGCCAAGCGCCCGCGTCGGGTTCGGGGTGCTGCCGGTGGATATCGTGTCTTGGGCCATCGGATGGGGCTCCGCGTGATCTTGAAACAAAAAAGACTGCCAACCGACACGCCATCGGCCCATGGGGCGATGTGAGCAGTTGGCAGCCTTGCCTTGTGACGCCCGGCTTTGGACGTCGATGGTCTGGAGCGTCTTGGGAGGAGCTCTCGCAAATATCATTGCAGGAAGCGTGCCAAACGCGGGCCGTCACCGTTTATTGTTTTATTCCAGAGTGTTACTGATCATCGTCGTCTGGGAGCGCCGGCCTGTTCAGGGGTTTCAAGGCCCAACAGGTCGGCATATTGCCTATTTTTTGATCATTTGACCAAAGTCGACTGCAAAAGCCTATAAATAGTGCAATCAGGCGGCTTCGACGAAGCGATGGCGCTCATAGAGGAATTTGAGCACCGCCTCACGACACTTGAGATAGGTCCGGTCCGAAGCGAGTTCGAGCCGGTTGCGGGGCCGTTCGAGCGGCACATCGAGGATTTCGCCGATGGTGGCGGCCGGACCATTGGTCATCATCACGATGCGATCGGACAGCAGCACGGCCTCGTCCACGTCATGGGTAATCATGATCATGGTATTGCCCAGCCGCTGGTGGATCTCCATCATCTGATCCTGCAGATGGGCGCGGGTCAGGGCGTCGAGGGCGCCGAAGGGTTCGTCCAGCAGCAAAATCTTGGGTTCCATGGCCAGGGCCCGGGCAATGCCGACGCGCTGCTTCATGCCGCCCGAAATCTCGGTGGGGCGCTTGTCCTTGGCATGGGCCATCTGCACGAGGTTCAGATTGTCCATGATCCACTCATGGCGCTCGGCCGCACTCTTGGTGCGCCCGAAGACCTTGGCGACCGCCAGGTTGACGTTTTCATAGACGGTGAGCCAGGGCAGCAGCGAATGGTTCTGGAACACCACGGCGCGATCGGGGCCGGGGGTGGTGACCTCGGCATTTTCGAGAATGATGCCGCCGGTCGTCACTTCGGTCAGCCCGGCGACCAGATTGAGCAAAGTTGACTTGCCGCAACCGGAGTGACCGATGATCGAGACATATTCGCCCCGCTCGATATTGACGCTGATGTCGCGCAGGACCTCGGTGGTGGCGGTGCCGCGGGTAAAGGTCTTGCCGACGGCGGAAATCTGCAGATAGCTCATGGTGCTGATCCCTAGTTTGCGCTGGTGCCGCGCGTGACGATGGACCCGACAAGCGCCACGAGGCGGTCGAGGATGAAGCCGACGACGCCGATATAGACGAGGGCGACGATGATGTCGGTGAGGCGGGAGCTGTTCCAGGCATCCCAGATGAAGAAGCCGATGCCGACGCCGCCGGTCAGCATTTCGGCGGCGACGATGGCCAGCCAGGAGAGGCCCACCCCGATCCTCAGGCCCGAGAAGATATAGGGCGCTGCGGCCGGCACCATGATCCGGGTGAAGAATTCCAGCTGGTTGAGGCGCAGAACCCGCGCCACATTGCGATAGTCCTGCGGAATATTGCGCACGCCCACAGCCGTGTTGATGATCACCGGCCAGATGGCGGTGATGAAGATGACGAAGATGGCCGAGGGTCCGCTATCCATGAAGGCGGCCAGCGAAATGGGCAGCCAGGCCAGCGGCGGCACGGTGCGCAAAATCTGGAAGATCGGATCGAGCCCCCGCATCATCCAGATCGACTGCCCGACCAGAGCGCCGAGCACCACCCCGACCACGGCGGCGAAGCCGAAGCCGATGGCGACGCGCTGCAGCGAGGTCAAGACGCGCAAGCCCAGCCCGATATCCTGGCTGCCATACACAAAGAACGGGTCCACGATGAGATCGTAGCTGTCCGTCCAGACCTGGCTGGGCGGGGGCAGCGACGAGCCGGGCTGGGAGAAGATCACCTGCCAGACGGCCAGGATGATGGCGAGAACCACCAGGGGCGGCACGATGGTCTTGGCCATCGCTGCGCCCAGGGCGGCAAAGTCGATACGGCGGGGTGTTTTCGGCATGGCCGTTACACTGGCGGATTTGCCCTTGAAGGGCAGGGTGGTGACATTGCTGTCTTGAGTGGCGGGCAGGGTCATGGGGCGCTCCCGTATGGAGGTTGACGTCAGGCCAGGGTCTTGATGTCGAGGCTGTCGAGATAGGCCTGCGGATCGGCCGGATCGAAGGTCTTGCCGTCGAAGAAGGTTTCGATGCCGCGGCTGTCGCCCGAGGGCAGGTCGGCGAGACCGAGCTCGGTCGCGGCCTCGAGCCAGAGATCGGACCGGTTGGTCTTGTCAATCAGCGCCTTGACGTCGGTATCGGCCGGGAAATAGCCCCAGCGGATGTTTTCGGTCATGAACCAGGTGTCGAGGCTCTTCCACGGGTAGGAGGTTTCACCCTTCTCGCCCCAGAACTTCATGTAGAGATCGGTGCCGGTCTCGACGCGGCCATTGCCGTAATTGATGTCGCCTTTGATGCGGCCGATGATGTCGGCGACCGGGACATTGTACCACTGGCGGCGGCCGATGATCTCGGCCATCTCCTGCTTGTTGTCCATGCTGTCGCACCACTGCTGGGCTTCCATCACCGCCATCATGATGGCCTTGGTGGCGATCGGATTGTCATCGACCCAATCGGCGCGCATGCCCAGGACCTTTTCGGGGTGGCGCGACCAGACCTCGCCGGTCGTGGCGGCGGTGAAGCCGATGCCCTGGTTGACCAACTGCTCGTTCCAGGGCTCGCCAACGCAGAAGCAGTCCATGGTGCCGACCTTCATATTGGCCACCATCTGCGGCGGCGGCACGACGATGACGCTGACGTCCTCATTGGGGACGATGCCGCCAGCGGCCAGCCAGTAGCGCAGCCACAGATCGTGGGTGCCGCCGGGGAAGGTCATGGCAGCGGACGGCTCCTTGCCCTCGGCCCTGGCCTTTGCGAAGGCCTCCTTGAGGGGGCTCGAATCGAGGCCGACGCCGAGATCGGCATAGCTCTGGGCAACGGAGAGGCCCTGGCAGTCCTCGTTGAGGCCCAGCAGGTTGTACATGGGCAGGGGCTGGTTGTTCTGGGTGACGGTGCCGGCGGTGTAGAGATGGACCTTGGGCCGCAGGATGTGGCCGCCATCAATGCCGCCATTGGCCGAGCCAAGCGCCATGTTGTCGCGCGTGGCGCCCCAACTGGCCTGCTTCTCGATGGCCATGTCCGGCACGCCATGCTTTTCGAATATGCCCTTCTCCTTGGCGATGATCAGGGGGGCGGAGTCAGTGAGGGCGATATAACCGAGCTTGGTGCCCGTCACCTCGGGACCGGCGCCCTGTGCAAAGGCTCCGCCGGGGAACAGGGTCTTGGCGGCCAGCAGGGTGGCGGCGGTCGCCGAAGCGCCTTTGAGGAAAGACCGGCGGGTAGTTGTCGTCGAAGTCATCGCATTCTCCGTTGCACCGAGCGAAAACAAAAAAGCTGCCAACGGGACGCGCCGGGTTCAGCCGGTCGGACCTGTTGGCAGCCTTGCCTTTGGACGCCCAGCATTGGACGTCGACTGTGAAGAGCGTCTTGGGAGGAGCCCTTTCGCAAAAGACATTGCAGGAAGCGTGCCAAATGCGATGGCGAGGCGATTATTGTTATATGTCAGGGGTTTGTGGCGCGTTAGTCCGGCGCATGGGTGAAGCTATTTTGCGCCATTTTCGACCAACGAGGCGGCAGATTGGTCAGAAAGTATGCAAAACTCACGAATGCCTAGATTGTAGGCAGATTACGCCTGATCCGGCTTTTGGCTGGCAATATAGGCATCGAGCGCATCCGGATCGAAGATGGAGCCGTCAAAGAAGCGGTTGGGTCCGAGCACGATCTCGCCATTCCGGGCGGGGGTGGCATGGCGGGCGGCGTGGTCGCCGTCCTTGCGATAATCGGCATCCGGATAGGCAACGCCAAGCGGGTCGAGCGCGGCGCGATAAAGGTCCGGGCGGAAGGTGGCGGCGGCGATGGCCGCCTGATCGGAGCTGGCCGGCAATTCGCCCCAGCGCACCATCTGGCTGTAATACCAGAGGGCATGGCTCTTCCACGGGAAGTTCGCCGCGCCATCATGCGGGATGAAGAAATCCGGGATGGTGATGCGCTGCACCCCGCCGTCGATCTCACCGGTCAGGGCACGGGACACGATGTCGACCGGCAGGTTGAGATAGGGTGCGCGCGCCATGATCTCGGCCGCCGACATGCGGTTGGCCTGGTCCTGCAGCCAGAGCCCGGTCCGATAGATGGCGCGCACGATGGCCGACACCAGATCGGGATTGCGGCTGGCCCAATCGGCCCGCATGCCGATGACCTTGTCCGGGCTCCACTGCCAGATCGAGGCCTTGGTGGTGGCAATGCGTGCCCCGTGCCGGACAATGCCAACGCTGTTCCACGGTTCGCCGACGCAATAGCCGTCCAGACCTCCCGAGCCGAGGGCTTCGGGCAGGAGAGGTGGCGGCAGGACCACGATCTCGACATCGCGATCGGGGCGGATGCCGCTCGCTGCAAGCCAGTAGCGCAATTCGTAATTGTGCGAGGAGGTCTGGTGGACGACGCCGAACCGCAGTTTGCGGCCTGTGGTGCGGACGACCTGCGCCAGGGCGCTTCCGGCCGGGCCGGCCGCGAGGTCGCCAGGTGCCCCGGCATCGGCCATGGCCGACCAGAGCGCGGCGCTGACGGTAATGGCATTATTGCCCAGGCCCGCCATGACGGGCGCGACCATGGGTGTCGCCAGGGGCGACAGGCCCAGGCTCGCGGCAATCGGCATGGGGGCCAGCATGAGGGCGATGTCGAAATGGCCGAGGGCCGCGCGGTCGCGGATATTGGCCCAGGACGTCTCACGATTGAGGGCGAGATCGAACCCCTCCTGTGCGGCAAAGCCCATTTCATGGGCCAGCACCAAAAGGACGCTATCGAGCAGGGGGAGGAAGCCGGCTGTGACAAGCGGACGGGACATGGCGATTTCCTAGGGGCCAAGCAGGTTGGCGGCGGTGATCAGGCTCTGGGCGATATCGATGATGCGGCGGTTCTGGTTCATGGCCGTGGAGCGCAGGAGTGCATAGGCGTCCGGCTCGCTGAGGCCTCGCGTCTTCATCAGGATCCCCTTGGCCTGATCGATGATCTTGCGCTCCTCCAGCGCACTGCGGGCTTCCTCCAGTTCGCGGGTGAGGCGGGAAAAGGCGTTGAAACGAGAAATGGCCATGTCGAGGATCGGCTTGACCCGTTCCTTCTTGAGGCCGTCCACGACATAGGCTGAGACGCCCGCTTCCACCGCCTTTTCGATCATGGCGCCGTCCGAGCGGTCGACGAACATGGCGATGGGCCGCCTGATGGCGCGGCTCAGCGAAAAGAAGTGCTCGAGCGTGTCGCGCTTGGGATTTTCGAGATCGATGAACACCACGTCGGGCATGGAATGCTGGATGGTGCGCCCGACCTCGTTGACGTCGTGGATGACCGCCACGCGCGAATAGCCTGCATCACGCAGGCCTTCCTCGATGATCGAGGCGCGGATGCGGTTTTCGTCGATAATCAGAATGGACAGATCGGGGCTCGGCATTGCCCCGATCTACGCCTTTGCCCGATAAAAGCGCAAGACTTTGAAATGCACAATTCCTATGCATTTTTGCCTTGCGCCGGTTCGAGGCGCCTATTGGCCGCCATTGCGCCAGCTGTATTGCGGGGAATAGCCGAGCATGTCCCGGGCCTTGTCGATGCTGAGCAGGGTGCTGTTGGTGGCGATGTTGCCGCGCTGCTCGACACCGGGGAAAACCTCGGCCATCAGCGACACGTTCGAGCGGCTCATCACCGTGTCGGCATTGGCGATAATGAAGGCTTCAAAACCCTTGAAATCGGCCTGAATGGACCGGCGAACCGCCTGGGCCCCGTCGCGGGCGTCGATATAGCCCCACAGGTTCCATTTGCGCTTGGCCGGTTCGCTGTCGAAGCCGGGGAAAGCCGCATAGTCCTGCGGATACATGACATTGGAAAAGCGCAGGCCGACAATGCGCAGGTCGGGGTCCCAGCGGCAGAACTGCGCCGCCATGGTTTCGTCAAGCAACTTGCCCAGCGAATAGGCGGATTCGGGGCGCGGGAAGTATTTCTCGTCGACCGGGACATAGGGCGGCGGGGTATCGAAGGGCAGGCCAAGGACCGTTTCGCTGGAGGCGAAGACCACGTTCTTGATCCTGGCCAGGCGGCAGGCCTCGAAGACGTTGTAGGTCGCAGTGACATTGTTGGTGATGGTGCGCGGATTGGGCGCCAGGCCCGGCGCGGGAATGGCCGCCAGATGCACCACGGCCTCGAACGGGCCACCGCGCTCGTCCACCCCGCCCAGGATGGCGGCGGCAACCTCGCCGAAATTGGACAGATCGACCCGCAGGCTGGGGCAGATGGGATCGGGCAGGGCATGCTGATCGAGGTTGAGCACGTCATAGCCGTGTTCGACCAGATCGCGCAGAACCGCGCGCCCGAGCTTGCCGGACCCGCCCGTGACCAGAACCTTACCCATTTCAACCTCCTCGTTTTGCAGTCGAATTTACCATCAGCCTATGCCGGTGCCGGTCCGCTGCCAATATCGGATGGATGAACTCATTCTGAACGGCGCTCTCAGCACGGGTTCAAACCGCAGCGCCTAACTTGTCCTCACAACGCAGCAATCACGCGGAGCAGGGACATGAAAAAGTCGCAGGAAAAAGTGTTGGTCGCCACTCTATGCGGCCTGATCGTCGCCGCAGCGGGCGCCTTTGCCGTACAGCCGGCCATGGCCGCCGGATACCAGGTGGATACCCTGGCCAAGGTGACCAGTGTTGCCGACTGGGATCAGCTCAATGTCCGCCGCTGGCCGGCCAGCTATTCCCGCAAGGTCGGCGCGCTCGACCCCGGCGTGCATGTCTGGGTGGAACGCTGCATCCAGGTGGAGAACAGCACCGACTGGTGCCTCGTCAAGCGCAACACCACCCAGGGCTGGGTCAACTCCCGTTTCCTGACCGCCGTGCCCTACTGACCAATCCGAGCCGGCAGGGGCGGAGACCCGCCACCGGGATGTTTTCCGCCGCACCAACAGCCGATTGGCTGGGTCTCCACCTCTGCCGACCCTTTAGTAAACGCGTACCTCCTTCCCATGCATGTTGACTTTTCCGGTTCTGCGCTGTTCGTGGCAGCGTCAGGACCGGAGTTTTTTCATGGACGCCAATCCCATTCTCGCAGAGGCCGTTCGCGGTAATTGGGTGGAGAACCGGCACCGCGGTGCCTATGTGATCGTCGACGCTGACGGCAGCGTCATCGCATCGGCGGGGGACGTGGATCGCCCGGTCTTTCCGCGCTCGGCGATCAAGTCCATGCAGGCGCTGGCGATCTTTGACCGCCATGCGACGGAAAAATTCCATCACACACCGCAGGAACTGGCCCTGGCCTGCGCGTCGCATCACGGCGAGGGCGACCATGTCAGCAATGTCAGCCATTTTCTCGAGCGCATGGGCCTGTCGGACGCCGATCTCGAATGCGGCGCGCATATGCCCACCAATGACAAGGCGCGCGAGGCGCTGCGCGCCGCCGGACTCGATCCGAGCCCGCTGCACAACAATTGCTCGGGCAAGCATTCGGGCATGTTGAGCGTGGCCCTGGCCATGGGCGTGCCGACGCAGGGTTACGTCACCCGCGAGCACGACGTACAGAAGGCGGTGCGGGCAGCGGTGGAATATGTGATCGGCGAGGACCTGACCGAGGATCGCTGCGGCACCGATGGCTGCTCGATTCCCACCTGGGCGGCACCGCTGCGCGCCTGGGCAAAGGGCTTTGCCCGCATGGCCACCGGGTCCGGGCTCGATGCAGGACATGCGGCGGGGGCCAGGGCGCTGTTCGACGCGGCGACCAGCCACCCGCACCTGGTTGCGGGCACCGGCCATCTCGATACCCGCGTCATGCAGGCATTTGGGGGGCGACTGATGCAGAAGGGTGGCGCCGAGGGCGTGCAATGCGGAGCCATTCGCGACAAGGGCTGGGGCTATGCGCTCAAATGCGATGACGGCAACATGACCGCCAGCCATGTGATGATCGCCGCGCTGCTGCTCAAACATGCCGATCCCGATGCCGGACAACGCGCCGTGCTGGAGCAATTCGTGCGCCAGCCGACAAAGAATGTGCGCGGCACAATCGTGGGCGAGATGCGGGCCGTCGAGGGCTGAGATAGGCGCTCGCCGAGAGGTCTTCTCCCCTCACCACGGCCCTCTCCCCGGAGGGGCGAGGGGGCGATGGAGCCGGGGGATCGGTGCACTGGTCTAAAGCGCGAAAATGGCCTGGCTGGTGCAGTTGCGGACCATGTCGACGCTATTGCCATCCCAGTGGAAATCATAGTGATCGGCCTGGACCGGGGTGGAGATGAGATCAGGCCAGAACAGGCCGACGCATTCCCCGTTTTCGCAGCGCACACTGCGATAGAGCACGCCATTGCTGCCCGCCTCGCGCAATTGGCGGCCCAATTCCTGCGGCATCGCATAATCGAGCAGGTCGTGGACGGCGGCGATGTCGCGCAGGTCGTGGAGGCTGGTATCGAGCCGGGCCACCAGCATACGGAACTGCGATGTCCAGCCCGGCGCTTCGGCGCTGGCCGCCATGAAGCGCGCATGATGATGGGCGACCTCGCGCAGGGCGACTTCCTCGCGATTGCCGGCGCTATAGACGCCATAGGTGCCGTCGGTGAACCGCCCCGGCCGGTCGGTGCTGACATGAACGAAGGGCGCCATGACCAGGCTCGCCCCCGGACCGCTGACCCGCCGCGCCGGCGGCACGAGATCGAGCCGCCCCAGATGGGCCCAGATGCGCGGATTGGTCTTGGATTCGGCCGATGCCAGGGCTTCCCAATCGTGCGGATCGGCAATGTCCTCGAAGAGATCGATGGGCGGAAAGATGGAACGGATGAGGCGCCAGGCTTTTGGCCAGCGCACAGGCACCGGAACGGGATCGGGCGTCACAGGCCGCCGCGCTCCGCATCGACATAGGCCCGGATGCGGACCAGCGAGAACATGTCGCCATCGGCCATGATGCTGGCCGGGCTACGGCCATCCAGCGCCGCATTGGGCGCCTTGACCCAGCGATAGCCCCGCTTGGGATCGGTGAAGAGATAACGCAGGCCCTTGTGGATACCCATGAGCAGCGACAAGCGGGTGGCTAGATCGCGGTCGACCCGACCGATCTCCCCCGCCTTCCAGCGGGCAAAGGTGCGGGCGGCGAGGCCGCCGAGGATTTCGCGCGCTTCGGTATCGCTCAATTGCCAATTGGCGAACAGGCGCACCACCGCACGCGCCATGGCTTCCGCTTCGGCATCGGTGATGCGCGGAATGTCCGGATTGGCCTGGGTACGGGGCAGTTCGACCAGCATGTCTTTTCTCCTATTGGCATTAAATATGTCTTTTTTTGCCAAATGGCAAGGTCTGCGTGCGATTGCGGGTACAGCGCCCCTCACCCCTCAGGGGAGAAGGGAAAGGCGCCAGCGCTTCAGTCCAATAGTCATGTGGTCTAGCTGAACGTCACGTGCGGATAGCGGCTGGCGGCGGCGCGCAGGTCGGGCTCGGCGATCTCGGTCCAGAGCATGCCGGCAATGTCATGCGTGCTGCCTTCAAGCTGGTTGGCGCCGATGGTGACGGAGCCGGCGCCGTCGGCAATGCTGACGGCGATGCCGATGGTGCTGGCGGAGACGGTATTGCCGCTGATCAGCACATTGCGCAGATAGGGGCCCCAGCCGGCGCCGATGCCGACACCGGGCACATTGTCCACCATATTGCCGGTGATCGCCGTTTCGCCCTCGGCGAAGATGCCGATGGGAATGGTGTCGGGATTGACCGGGGAGCGCTCAAGGATATTGCGCACGATATTGCCGGTGCAGACGGCAATCTTGCCGCCGGAATCGAGATTGGTGATCGATATGCCGGTGGCCGCGCCATCGACGATGTTCTGAGCGATGATCGAGCCGGAAAAGCCGAATTCGGAGAAGATCGCCACTTCGCCCGAATTGAGACACTGATTGCCCGACACCTGGACATTGCGCGTGGTGTTGAGGCGAACCGCGGTGAAGGCGCAATCGCTGATGTGATTGCCGGCGACGATGACCTCGTCGGCGCGGAAGATATTGATGCCATTGCCGTTCTGGCCATTGCCGCCGCCGACCCAGGCGATGTCCGAGATGCGGTTATTGGCGACGATGGTGCCATCTGGCCCTTCTTCTGAGCGCCAGACGCGAATGCCGGCATTGCCGCAGCGGGTGATGCGATTGCCGGTCAGCAGCAGACCGGAATTGTCGAGGGCATGGATGGCGGCGTCGCCATGGCCGGAAAAGCCGCAGTCGCGGACCACGGCTTCGGAATTGTCGATGGCGAGCCCGATGCCGGGACTGTCGCTGAACAGGCACCGCTCGAAGCTGACATTGCGGCTCTGGGAAACCGAGAACAGGCTGTCGCCGCCACTGTCTCCGGCGAAGGCGATGTCGCGCAGCGACACGTGGTACTGGCCTTCGACCGCGCCAATGCTGCCGCCATTGGCGATGAGCGCGGTGGCACCCGGCACGCCTTCGATCACCAGATTGCCCGGAATGCGCAGGCCCGACACCCAGAAATGGCCGGGCGGCAGGCGCAGATAACCGTCGCGAAAGGCGCCGTCGATGGCCGCCTGCATGGCCGCGGACTGATCCATGTCGCCATCGGGGATCAGAGAATCAGCCTGTGCCAGGGCCGGACCGGCAAGGCCCAGACCCGCCAGACCCGCCATGACCTGCCGGCGATTGGAATTTGTCATCATGCGCATGAGGCCAGTTTGCCAAGGAATAGCGGGGCTGGCGAGGCCATGTCGCGGGCGTGGTGAACGAACAGGGGTGCCTGTCAGCTTGTTTGCGCCGATGGGGCACGGCTATAACGGGGTCCGACAAGAGACCAACAGGTGTGCACATGCTCGTTGACGGCAAGATCTTTTTGGGCGTGAGCGAGCGGCCGGAATATCTCAATCTCAAATATGCCAATCGCCATGGCCTGATCACCGGCGCCACAGGCACCGGCAAGACGGTGAGCCTGCAGGTTCTGGCCGAGGGTTTTTCAGCAGCAGGCGTGCCGGTCTTTGCCGCCGATATCAAGGGCGACCTTTCGGGCGTCTCCAAGATGGGCCAGGCGCAGTCCTGGCAGAGCAAGCGGGCCGAGGATATCGGCTTTTCCGATTATGCCGACGACGTCTATCCGACGATTTTCTGGGACCTGTTCGGCAAGCAGGGGCATCCTGTCCGGGCCACGATCTCGGAAATGGGCCCGGTGCTGCTGAGCCGCATCCTCGACCTCAACGATACCCAGGAAGGGGTGCTCAACATTGCCTTCCGCCTGGCCGACGAGGAAGGCCTGTTGCTGCTCGATCTCAAGGACCTGCGGGCGCTGCTGGTCGAGATCGACGGGCGAGCCAAGGAAATCTCGGCGCGCTACGGCAATGTCACGACCGCCTCGATCGGCGCTATCCAGCGGGCCCTGCTGGTGCTCGAGCAGCAGGGGGCGGACAATTTCTTCGGCGAGCGGGCGCTGGAAATCGCCGACCTCATGCGCACCGACAGCGACGGGCGCGGGTTCGTGTCGATCCTGGCGGCGGACCAGCTGATGCAGGCGCCGCGACTATACGCGACGTTCCTGTTGTGGCTGCTCTCGGAACTGTTCGAGGAACTGCCGGAAGTCGGCGACCCGGACAAGCCCAAGCTGGTGTTCTTCTTCGATGAAGCGCACCTCTTGTTCTCGGACGCGCCCAAGGCCCTGATCGACAAGGTCGAGCAGGTGGTCAAGCTGATCCGGTCCAAGGGTGTGGGCGTCTATTTCGTCACCCAGAACCCCGTCGATATCCCCGAAAACGTGCTGGCCCAATTGTCCAACCGCGTCCAGCACGCGCTGCGCGCCTATACGCCGCGCGAACAGAAGGCGGTGAAGGTTGCCGCCGACACGTTCCGTCCCAATCCGGCCTTCTCGACCGCCGAGGCGATCACCCAACTGGGCATCGGCGAGGCGCTGGTATCGGTGCTCGAGGACAAGGGCGTGCCCTCCATGGTCGGCCGCACCTTCATCCGGCCGCCCTCGGCGCAGGTGGGGCCGATTTCGCCGGCCGAACGCGATGCCACCATGGCCAATTCGCCGCTGGGTTCGCTCTATGACGAAGTGCTCGACCGCGAGTCGGCCTTTGAAGTTCTGAACAAGCGGGCGCGCGACCATCAGCTCGAGGAAGAGCGGGCGCGGATCGAGGCCGAAGAGCAGGCGGAAGCCGAGCGCCTCGCCAAGGAACGGGAACGGGCCGCAAAGGCGGCAGCGCCGCGCCGCTCGACGCGGCAATCACCGGTCGAGGCGGCGACGACCTCGTTTGCCCGCACCGTGGCCAATACGATCGGCCGGGAGCTGGTGCGCGGCATATTCGGCAGCCTCAAGAGGCGGCGCTGAGCATGGTTCCCCCCGCCGTCTCCGGACCGTCAGTCGCCATCTTCGCCTCCGACAAGGGGCCGGGCGATCCCGAGCGCGCCAGCCTGATGAGCGAAGTGGGGCGCGTCTTCGCCCGCAAGGGTGCCCGCATGGTGTGCCTGGCAGAAGGCGGGGTCATTCCGGTGCCGCTGATCACGGCCGCGCGCACTGCCAACGGCGACGTCGAGGTTTTGGCCGATGCCAGCATCGTTTTGCCGCCGGCGCTGGCCGAGGTCCCCATCACGGTCATTCCCGACCGGGTCGAAAGGCTGGCGCGGCTGGCCGCGATGACCCAAGCTTTCATCGTGCTGCCGGGCTCGCTCGCATCGATCAGCGCGCTGTTCGATGCCTGGGCCGGCGGGCCGCCAAGGCCGGTGCTGATGTACAACCGCCATCGCGCCTTCGAGGCTGTCAGGGGCTTTGCCGTGGACGTGCTGGCGGCTTCGATTTCAGGCTATGATCGCAATATCCAGTTTGCCGACAATGCCGAGGACCTTTGGGGCAAGCTGGTCTGGGTGCTGGAGCACCGCCCGCGCTGACAAAGGTCAGCCCAGGGGCAGGTGCTGCGAGGAGGCTCCGCCTTCCGGAAACAGCGGCACCACGTTGTCGGAATAGCGACGGCCCGGATTGATGTCGGAATGCGGCATCGGCACGCGGTTGCGCCGCTCCGGACCCCGATAGCCGCTCCCCAGATGGCCGACGACGCTGCGATTGACCAGTCGCGCCTGCACCCGCTCGAGCAGATGGCGCGGCGACATGGGCTTGAGCACCACTTCATCGATGCCGGCGCTGATGGACTGCTGGCGCATGGGCGGGGTAATGGCGCGGGTCAGGGCGATGACCGGCAGGTCGCGCGACACCAGGGTTGGATCCAGCCTTATCGCCTCGACCATTTCATAGGCCGGGCGCCCGGCGCGATCGAAATCGACGACCAGAAGGTCGAGCGCTGCAATGTCCATATAGGCGAACAGTTCGGCTTCGCTGTCGAAGGGCCGGACCCGCAGGCGGGAATCGCCGGCAAGCACCATCGTCAACACGGCATTGAGGGCCGGATTGGCTGCAAGAACGGCGATGGTTTTGGTCCGAATGGTCACACGATTCCTCACGCGGTAAAGAAATCGTTAACATGGCGCGCCGCCCGGATGAAGCGCTGAGACCGGCTTCCACAGACAGATGACAATTAGGGTAAACTGCGACGCAAAGGCCGATTGCCGCGGGGCAGGCGGCCTGATTGACTGTCGGCGGCCAGATTTTGGCGCGGGAATGAAGATGCTGAGGCCGTTCTACCTGATTGCCGGGCTGGTGCTGACCGCATTGGGCATTATCGGTGCCTTCCTGCCGCTGATGCCGACGACGATCTTTCTTATCCTGGCCGCTGGCTGCTTCACCCGCTCATCGCCAAAACTGGAAAACTGGCTGCTCAACCATGCCCGGTTCGGCCCCACGCTGCGCAACTGGCGGCAACATGGCGCCATCGCGCCGCGCGCCAAGCTGCTGGCCAGCATGGGCATCACCCTTGGCGTTGTGTGCTTCTGGATTGTCGCGCGGCCCCCATTCTGGTGGTGGCTGGCCGGCGCCGGCTTCATGGGCGGAAGCCTCGCTTATGTGCTGAGCCGCCCCAATGGTCCCCGGGTGGAATAGGGGCGGATTTCCGCTTTCGCGCGGTGGGAGTGGGAATGATATGCACAAATCAAAACGGCGGGATTGCTCCCGCCGTTTGTGCATTCGCGGTGCGCCGAAATCAGGCCGTGGCTTCGGCGAAGAGCTTTTCCACGTATTCCCAGTTCACCAGGTTGTCGAACCAGGCTTCGAGATATTTCGGGCGGGCATTGCGGTAGTCGATGTAATAGGAGTGCTCCCACACATCCACGCCCAGGATCGGGGTGGCGCCATTGACCAGCGGCGATTCACCGTTCGGGGACTTGGCGATCTCGAGCTTGCCGTTCTTGACGGCGATCCAGGCCCAGCCCGAACCGAACTGGGTGGTGCCGGCGGCGATGAAATCGGTGCGCAGCTTGTCGAAGCCACCGAGATCGGAATCGACGGCCGCCTGCAGCTTGGCCGGCAGCGCCTTGCCGCCGCCATTGGGCTTCATCCAGTTCCAGAAGTGCAGGTGGTTGTAGTGCTGGCCGGCATTGTTGAACAGACCGGCATTCTTGCCGTAGCTCTGCTTGACGATCTCTTCGAGGCTGAGGTTTTCGAGGCCACTGTCCTTGAGCAGGTTGTTGCCGTTGGTCACATAGGCCTGGTGGTGCTTGTCGTGGTGAAACTCGAGCGTTTCCTTGGACATGTACGGACCCAGCGCATCATAGGCATAGGGCAGGGCGGGCAGTTCGAAAGTGGTCATTGTAGCCTCCGTTCGGGATGGATTTGACGCTGGAAGAACCGGCTATTCGAGTGGGGTTATAGGCCCCCGGCGATGTCGCAACAATGTCGCGGGAAGAACTAACCGTCCAATCCTGCTGACTTTATTGCAAAGGCATAGCACTGGGCGGTCTCCTTGAGACGGTCGAAGCGGCCGGAAGCGCCGGCATGACCGGCGCCCATATTGGTCTTGAGGTATAATGGCGCATCCCCGGTCTTGGTTGCCCGAAGTTTGGCTACCCACTTGGCCGGCTCCCAATAGGTGACGCGCGGATCGGTGAGACCGGCCAGCGCAAAGATGGGCGGATAGGCCTGGGCGCTCACCGCCTCATAGGGCGCATAGGCGGCGATGCGGTTATAGTCCTCGGCCGAGGTGATGGGATTGCCCCATTCGGGCCATTCGGGCGGGGTGAGCGGCAGGGTGTCGTCGAGCATGGTGTTGAGCACGTCCACGAACGGCACCTGCGCAATGACACCACCCCACAGGTCCGGCCGGAGATTGGCGATGGCGCCCATGAGCATGCCGCCGGCCGAGCCGCCCTGGGCAATGATCCTGCCCTTTTGCGTAAAGCCCTCGGCGATCAGCATTTCGGCGGCGGCGATGAAATCGGTGAAGGTATTGGGTTTGTGCTCGCGACGGCCCTGTCGGTACCAGCGATAGCCCTTGTCCATGCCGCCCCGAATATGGGCGATGGCATAGACGAAACCCCGGTCGACCAGCGACAGCACCGAGACGGAAAAGGCTGCCGGCATGGACATGCCGTAGGCGCCATAGCCGTAGAGCAGGGTCGGATTGGTGCCATCCCGTGCGACGCCCTTGCGATAGAGCAGGGTGACGGGCACCTGCTCGCCATCGGCCGCAGTGGCGAAGAGGCGGCGGGTTTCGTAAGCGGCGGGATCGTGGCCCGAGGGCACTTCCTGGGTCTTGAGCAGCGTGCGCTTGCCGCTGTCGAGATCGACATCGAAGACCTGGCTGGGGGTGGTCGGCGAGGAATAGGTCAGGCGGAACACAGCAGTGTCGAATTCGTAGCCGGTCGACATGCCCAGCGAATAGGCCTCCTCCTTGAAGCCGACGATCTCCTCCTTGCCGCTGCGCAGGTCGCGGACGACGATGCGGGGCAGGCCGTCCTCGCGCTCGAGGCGGAGCAGGTGGTTCCTGAGCACGGCGATGTCGAGGATGAGAACGCCGTCGCGATGCGGGACGAGATCGGTCCAGTTTTCGGCGGAGGGGTTCCCGGCCGGAGCCGTGACGACCTTGTAGTCCTCGGCGCCATCCGCATTGGTGCGGATATAGAGGGTGCCGTCGCGCTCTTCGAGCTCGTATTCGCGATCGACGAGGCGGGGGGCAACCAGGCGCGGTGCGCCGCCCTTTTCGGCATCGATGAGCCAGACTTCGCTGGTCTGGTGATCATGCGCGTCGATGACAATGAACTTGTCCGAAAGCGTCTTGCCGACGCCGACGAAGAAGCCGGGGTCCTTTTCCTCGAAGATGATCGGATCGGCATCCTGCGCGGTGCCGATATCGTGGCGGCGGATGCGGTAGGGACGGTGGTTGTCGTCATACTCGGTGTAGTAGAGCGCACGAGAATCATTGGACCAGACATAGGATCCGGCGGTCTCGCGAATGACCTCGTCGCTGTCCTTGCCGGTCTCAAGGTCGCGCAGGACGATGTCGTAATATTCCGAGCCGGCGCGGTCGGCGGCCCAGGCCAGGATCTTGTGGGACGGGTCGTGGCTGGCGCCGGCAAAGCCGAAATAACCGTCGCCGGCCTCGACATTGCAATCGAGCAGGACGGTTTCAGCGCCGCCTTCGCGCGGGGTGCGCACGATCAGCGGATATTGCTGGCCTTCGAGCATCCGCGTGTTGTAGGCGAAGGGCCCGTCGGGAGAAGGCACGCCGCTGTCATCTTCCTTGATGCGCCCGCGGATTTCCCGATAGATTTTTTCCTGCAGATCCGCGGTCGGCTTGCCGAACTCGCTCTCATACCAGGCGTTTTCCGCATCGAGATAGGCGCGGATATCGGCGTCAAGGGTCTCGGGCTTCTGCATGACCTCCTGCCAGTTTTCCGCGCGCAGCCAGGCATAGGGGTCCTCGCGCAGCACGTTGTGATGCGTGTGCGAATGCGGCACGCGCCGGGCGAGCGGTGGCTGGGCCTTGGTCATGGAAACTCCTGGATTGATGCGGCAGGTAAAGGCGCCCAGAGGACATAGGCCGCGCCGCGCCGCTTTGCCAGCCCCCGCAACCGTTGAAAAGCGCTGACCAAATGGTCGCACTTGGACCGATTTCGCTTGTCGCACGTGCCTCAATCGCTAAGGTCGCACGCCATAATTCTGTTGGAATCGCAAGACGCAGGAAGGAAGGGCAGGGTTGGGGCCGTCCTCGGAATCCGGTATCATTCTGGTCGCATTGGCGCCGTTCGTGGCTGCCGCTCTCGCGCCGCTCATCCATCGCTATCTGGGTCGCTATACGGGCTGGCTGCTGGCCGTGGTTCCGGCCGCGATTTTTGTCTTCCTGGCCGGCTTCGCCACCACGGTCAATGCCGGCAACAGCCCGGTCCAATCGATCGAATGGGTGCCCGCCTACGGGCTCAATATCAGTTTCCTGATCGACGGGCTGAGCCTTATTTTCGCGCTCACCATTTCCGGCGTCGGCACGCTGATCATCCTCTATGCCGGGGCGTATCTCGCCGGACACCACCATCAGGGGCGGTTCCTCGGCTTCATGCTGGCCTTCATGGGCGCCATGCTCGGGCTGGTGCTGGCCGATAGCCTTCTCACCCTGTTCCTGTTCTGGGAACTGACTTCGGTCACATCCTTCCTGTTGATCGGCTTCGACCATACACGCCAGGCCGCGCGACGTGGCGCCATCCAGGCGCTGGTCATCACCAATATCGGCGGCATGTGCCTGCTGGTCGGGGCGATCCTGGTCTATGCGCTGACCGGCACCTGGGAGATGAGCGCGCTGCGCGGCATGGGCGACGTGCTGCGCGACCATGCGCTCTATGGCCTCGTGCTGGCCCTGTTCCTGGGCGCGGCCTTCACCAAGTCGGCGCAGTTTCCGCTGCATTTCTGGCTGCCCAATGCCATGGAAGCACCGACACCGGTTTCGGCATTCCTGCATTCGGCGACCATGGTTCAGGCCGGTGTCTATCTGCTCTCGCGCATGACGCCGGTGCTGGGCGGCACGCAGGTCTGGATGACGATTCTGGTCGTCTTCGGCGGTATCACGCTGATCTGGGGTGCGCTGGGGGCACTCAAGCAGACCGATCTCAAGCAGATCCTGGCGCAGACCACCATCGCTTCGCTGGGCCTGCTGGTGCTGCTGATCGGGCTGGGCAGCACCTATGCCATTTCGGCCGTCATCGTCTATTTCCTGGCTCACGCCTTCTACAAGGCGGGCCTGTTCATGGTGGCCGGGGCCATCGACCACGAGGCGGGCACGCGCGAAATCACCGCGCTTGGCGGCCTTGCCGAGAAAATGCCGGTGACCTTTATCGGCGCGGCGCTGGCAGCGCTGTCGATGATCGGCCTGCCGCTCACTATCGGCTATTTCGCCAAGGAAGAAATGTATCTGGGCCTGATGAAGGCCGACCCGGCCAGTATTGCGGTGATGGCCGTTCTGGTCATCGGCAATGCCATGCTGGCCGGCGTGGCGCTATTGGTCATGATCAAGCCGTTCCTGGGCGAAGCGGTGCCGACGCCGAAATCGGCGCATGAGGCGCCCATCGCCATGCTGGCCGGACCGATTGTGCTCGGCGCGGCCGCCATAGTCACCGGCATTCTGCCGGACTGGCTGGGGCATGACGTGCTGGTGCCGGGTGCTTCGGCGATCCTGCAGAGCGACGTGGAGAGCCACCTGACGCTGGCGCTCGATTTCACCAGCCTGTTGCTGTGGCTGTCGGTGGCGACATGGTTGCTCGGGGTACTTGTCTATCGCCAGGCCGACGCCATCCGCTCGCTGCTCCGCCGCTTCGATGCGGCGCTCGGCTGGACGGCGGATACGGTGTTCGACCTGGTCATGTTCAGCCTTATCCGCTTTGCCGGTGCGGTGACGCGGGTGCTGCACAATGGCCGCCTCGAAGTCTATCTGATCGTGGTGTTCTCCGCCTTTGCGCTGGCGCTGTTCGTGCCGCTCTTCACCATGGGCGGCCTGGACTGGATCATGCCCAGTGCCGATCTGGGCAACTGGAGCGCCCGTCTCACCCCGCCGCCGCTGCAGCCCTATGAATGGGGCATCCTGGCGTTGACCGCCATCGGGCTCGTCGCGGTGCTGATCGCGGGCACGCGGCTAGTCGCCATTCTCTCGCTCGGCATCCAGGGCACGGCGCTGTCGCTGATCTTCCTCTTGTTCGGCGCACCCGACCTGGCCTTTACCCAGTTGATGGTGGAAATTCTCTCGGTCGTGGTGCTGACCTTTGTCTTCACCCGCCTGCGTCTCGATAATCGCGATCCGCGGCCATTCGAAGACCTGGCGCGCGATGGCGCCCTGGCGGTGCTGTGCGGGGTAGGGGTGAGCCTGATGCTGATGCTGGTGCTGACCGGCACGCTCGACACACGACTGTCCGATCTGTTCACCGCCACCAGCGTGCCGATCGCGCATGGCCACAACATCGTCAACGTGATCCTCGTCGACTATCGCGGCTTCGATACCCTGGGTGAGATTTCCGTCGTCATGGGCGCCGGCATTGCCGTACTGGCGCTGCTGCGGCGCCAGAAGAAGCCGGTTCCGCCGGTGCCGGAGGCCGAAGACATCAAGCCCAAGCGCCGGCGCAGCAGAAAGGCGGCCAAGGCATGAATACCGTCATCTTCCGCACCGCTGCGCCCTTGATCGTCGCCATCATGCTGGTGTTCTCGGTCTATATCTGCCTGCGCGGGCACAATGAGCCGGGCGGCGGCTTTATCGGCGGGCTGATCGCCGCCGCGTCCATCGCTGTGTTCGGCATGGCCTCGGGTGTGCGCATGGTGCGCAAGTCGCTCTATTTCGATCCGCTGTCGATCGCGGCCTTTGGCGTGGTGCTGGCCGGATTTGCGGGGCTCCTGAGCCTCTTCATCGACGCGCCCTTCATGACCAGCATCTGGTTCTACCTCGATGTCGGCAATTCGGTGGTGCCGCTCTCCACCCCGCTGTTTTTCGACCTGGGGGTCTATTGCGTGGTGTTCGGCACGCTCTCGGCCATTGCACTGGCGCTGGAAAGCGACCGCGAGGAGGAACCCTGATGGATTTCGTTCTGGCAACCCTGGTCGGGCTGTTCATCGCCGCCGGTGTCTATCTGCTCCTGTCGCGCTCGATCATAAGGATGCTGATCGGCATGACTATTTTCGGCAATGGGGTGAACCTGTTGATCTTCACCGCCGGGCGGGTGACGCGCGAGATCGCGCCCATCGTTCCGCCTGACCTCGAGGTGCCCCAAGGCGCTATCGCCAATCCGCTGCCGCAGGCGCTGATCCTCACCGCCATCGTCATCGGCTTTTCCATGTTCGCCTTCCTCTTGGTACTGGCATTTCGCGCCTATCAGAGCCTGGATGCCGACAACACCGACAATATGCGCCTGGCCGAGCCCGAAGCCCGGCCGCAGCCGCCCCTGAGCTACTGACACCATGGCCACGTCTTCTCCCAATACCGAGCTGCCGCAGGCCATGATCGAAACGGCGACCGCCGTCAGCGACTGGGTTATCGTTCTGCCCGTCCTGCTCTCGCTCATGGGCGCCGCAGGCCTGTTGATGTTCCGTCGCAGCAATGGCGCGCCGGTGATGGGCGCGGTTCTGGTGCTCATCGCCGTCATTGCCTGCGACATTTCTCTGCTCCTGCAGGTCATGGCCAATGGACCGTTGAGCATGACCATGGGCCGCTGGTTGCCGCCATTCGGCATCAGCCTCACCGCCGATGTCTTCGGCGCCAGCTTTGCGCTGGCGGCGGCCGTGGTGACGCTGATCGTCGTGCTCTATGCCGAGACCGACAGGGCCGGCGCAGACGGACGGGACAGCTTCCACTCGCTGGTGCTGTTGTTGCTGGCGGGCGTCAGCGGCTCGTTCCTCACGGGTGACCTCTTCAACCTCTATGTCTGGTTCGAGGTGATGCTCATCGCTTCCTTCGGCCTGATCGTGCAGGGCAACCGGCCGGCGCAGCTCGATGGCGCGGTCAAATATGGGTTCCTCAATTTCCTGGCCACCACACTGTTCCTGCTCTCTCTGGGCCTGCTCTATGGCCTGCTGGGCACGCTCAACATGGCCGACATCATGCGTGTCGCGCCCATGGCCAATCCGGGCGCCATGGTGGGCGTGGCGGCGCTGCTGATGCTCGCTTTCGGCATGAAGGCCGCGGCGTTCCCGGTCAATGCCTGGCTGCCGGCCTCCTATCATACGCCGCCGGTGGCCATTTCGGCCCTGTTCGCTGGCCTGCTGACCAAGGTGGGTGCCTATGCCATGCTGCGGGCGCTGGTCGCCATTCTTCCGGCCAGCCGCGACCTGCTCGAACCTGTGCTGGCGGTGCTGGCCATCGGCACGCTGCTGCTCGCGCCGCTGGGCGCAATCGCCGAAACCAATGTGCGCCGCGCCATTGGCTTCCTGGTGATCGGGGGGATCGGGGCGGTGATGGCGGGTATCGCCATGCCGACGCTCACCGGCATTGCCGGTTCGGGGCTCTATATCTTCCACGCCATACTGACCATGACCGCGCTTTATCTCGTGGCCGGGCTGGTCGAAAAACGCACCGGGGCCACCGACAGCCGGCAGATGGGCGGGCTTTATGCGGCCAGCACCCCGCTCTCGATCCTGTTCCTGGTGGCGATACTGGCCACGGCGGGCGTGCCGCCGTTCCTGGGCTTCTGGCCCAAGCTGCTGCTAATCGAGGCGGGCCTCGACCGCGCCCTCAGCGCGGGGCCAGCCACTTGGGTCGGGGTGGCGCTGACCATCGCACTGGTCGTCAATGCCGTCCTGACCCTGATCGCGGGGACAAGGCTCTGGGCGCACATCTTCTGGCGGTCCGGACCCGAGGGCGACGGCTCCGAGCATGAACGGCGCGATCTCGTGGCCTTCGATGCGCGCGGCCGTTTCGGGCTTGGCGTCGCTTCGGTGCTGGTCGCCGGCATCGTCGCCATCGGCCTCTGGCCGGCTCCGCTGATGGACAATATCCGGGCCGGGTCGAGCGACATCATCAATCCGGCGCGCTATGTTTCGGCAACCGGCCTTGCGGGAGAAACGCCATGAACACGGCTTTCCTCGTCGTGGCCCTCGCCCTGATCTGGGCCGCGATTACCGGCAGTTTCACCGGGCTCAACCTGCTCTTTGGCGGCCTCGTCGGTGGGCTTGCCGTCTTGCTGATGCGGCATTCCTTTGCCCGCCCGATGGCCCTGCGCCGCCTCAAGCGCATCGCCTCGCTGCTGGTGCTGTTTCTCTACGAACTCGTTGTCAGCGCTCTCAAGGTGGCGATGATCGTGGTCCGGCCCGATCTCAACAAGGTGGTGCAACCGGCGATCATCGCCTATCCGCTGACGGTCAAATCCGAGGCCGAGATAACCCTATTGGCCAATATGATCACCCTTACGCCGGGAACGCTCAGCATCGATGTCTCTGCCGACAAGTCCGTGCTCTATATTCATGCGCTTACACTTGAAGATCGCGATGCGGCCATCAGCAGCATCGCCAATGGCTTCGAGCGCAAAGTTGGCGAGGTCTTCGAATGAGCCCGGAACAATTCGTCGACATCGCATCGCTGATCGCGCTGGTCTTCCTGCTCCTGGCCCTGCTGATTTCCCTCGTGCGGATTGTCATCGGGCCGAGCCTGGCTGACCGGGTCCTGGCGCTGGACATGCTGACCGTGGTGGCCATGGGCTTTGTCGGTGCCGTGGCCGTGCGGACCGGGCTGACGCTCTATCTCGATATCGCCATCGCCCTGGCCCTGCTGGGGTTTCTGGCGACGGTTGCCCTCTCCCGCTACATCCTGTTGCGGGCCGCGCGCCGCGAAATGATCACGGAGGAGCGCGATGCTGTCTGACCTGACCATCTATGCCGGTGGCGTCGTCCTGCTGATTGGCGCGCTGTTTACGCTGCTGGCCAGTATTGGGGTCGTGCGCCTGCCCGATCTCTATACGCGGATGCATGCCGCTTCCAAGGCCGGTGCGGTGGGTGGCGGGCTCATCCTGATCGCCGTGGCGCTGCACAGCCAGGATACGGCCGTGACCGTCCGCGCCATCATGGGCGTGGTCTTTCTGCTGCTGACGACCCCCGTTTCCGCCCATTTGTTGGCCCGGGCCAGTTATCTGGCCGGATATAGCCCGATTGCATCGACCAAGCCCGATGAACTTGCACGCAGTCGTGAACAAAATAGCGCCACATAAGCATTCGATTACTATTTACAGGCTTAGGCGCTCGTTTTCTATTGCACCCCGTAAATGGGGCTCCTAGAAGTGCTGTCAGGCAGGTTTAGCCCCTATACCTGCCCAATAATAAATATTCGGAAGGTTGAAAAATGAACGACGACAACGGCTCGTCTGTGGGCGCTGGATCAGAATTGATCGAGCTCAGCACAGACATAGTCTCCGCTTACGTCAGTCACAATGCAGTCAGCCCTGCTGATCTGCCAAAACTTATCGCTGATGTGCATGGCGCGCTGCGTGCCCTGCAGAACAACGAAGTTCCTGCGCCTGTTGAAGAATTGAAGCCGGCTGTACCGGTTCGCAAGTCTGTCGCTGCCGACTTCATCATCTGTCTCGAGGACGGGAAGAAGTTCAAGTCGCTCAAGCGCCACCTGCGCACGCACTACAATCTCTCGCCGGAAGAATACCGCGAGAAGTGGGGCCTGCCGGCCGACTACCCCATGGTTGCCCCCAGCTATTCGGCGACCCGCTCCAAGCTCGCCAAGGACAATGGCCTGGGCCGCAAGGCCGGCTAAGTCAAAGAGACTGACCAGCGTCAATGAAAATGGCCGCCGCGAGCGGCCATTTTCATTTGAAATCAATGCCTTGGCAAA